>PNBI01000159.1 GCA_003135935.1 Methanomassiliicoccaceae archaeon | reverse complement strand
CTCCAGTTTGCACGACCGAGTTCGTTGCCTTCCAGAAGCGGGCGGAGAGGTTCAGGAAGATGAATTGCGAGCTGATCGGGCTTTCAGTGGACCAGGTCTTCTCCCACATCAAATGGATCGAGTGGATGAAGGACAATCTGGACATCGAGATCAGCTTCCCGGTAATCGCCGACCAAGGACATCTCGCGAACAGGATGGGGATGATCCATCCGGGCAAAGGTTCCAACACCGTCAGGGCGGTCTTCATAGTGGACCCAGCGAGCATCCTTCGTGCCATGGTCTACTACCCACAGGAGGTCGGCAGGAACATCGATGAGATCCTAAGGGCGGTCGAAGCGCTGCAGATAGCCGATGAGAAGAAGGTGTCGATGCCCGAAGGGTGGCCGAGGAACGAACTAATTGGCGATGAGGTGATTATCCCAACGCCAAAGGACATCAAGAGCGCGATGATGAGGAAGAAAGGACCGGGCTGCTATGACTGGTGGTTCTGTCACAAGAAGCTCGTTGGAAAGGTCTAGACCATACGATAGGCCCTCTCGGGCCTGTCTATCCTTTCACATTAGTCGAGCTCATAGACCGAGGATTAGTCCTTGCGGAGAGGTGATGAACGGCAGGTATACGGCACGGGCGTCATTGACCTTCAGCGAGTAATCAATGTCCTGCAATATCCCGGGCTTCTCCGCCTCCATGGTGATCACAACGAAGTGGGCCATCTGCCCCGCTTCCCCCTTGCTCATCGTGGCCGGCAATCTCGGAATATTGTTGAAATCGGTCCTCGAAGCGTACTTGGGCGGCATGGTCGTGAGCATGATCGCCAGGCGCTTGAAGGTCGCCGGATCAAAATCCGAAGCGGGAATGAAGATGAATATCGCACCGCTACTCCCAGCTCCTCCTTTCACCCAGTTCGAGAGCTTGAAGAGGCTTCCTCCCTCGACCCTCACGTTATTGATATTGAAGGAGCAATACAAACGCCAGAATGGCACGTATACTCGGTCGCCTTGGGGTGCCCCGCGTCCAAAGTCACCGATCTCATAATCAACCACCGTCACCCCACCATCTCTGACGTGCATGGTCTTGCAGTTGTCGCACAAGAAGAGCAGGTCCTTCTGCTTCATCATGATAGGATTGTTGCAATGGGGGCACCTCACCTGTATGACTTTCATGGATACCTGCCTCCCATTTGGCCTTGCAACGTATGGGCTATCTGTTTCAGGTCGGCGATCCCGAGCTTGGCCATCCCTTCGTTGTCCGAGAACTCGCCCTCGACGATTTCCGAGCCGCGCCTGAAGAATCGATACGTTCCGTACAATATTATTCCGCCGATCACGAACCCTCCAATGGCGAAATAGGCATTGTTCTGGTCAGCGCCAGCAAATGCGGCCAAGAGCAGGCCCGCTCCGCTGAATATTCCGCTTGCTGCCGAACCGAAGGTTATCGCAAGGCTCTGGAATAATGGATCGCCTGGAGCCCTCCCGGAAAGGACATTGCCGGTGACACCGTCCACGGTGTTCATGTACATCCTCTCCCGATAGGAGTATCGGACCACCCAGATGGGATAATAGATGATCGACATGTTGTGAGGGATGACGTACAATCGCTCGAAGGTCACATTAGGGACTTTCGCCTGCTGCCTGCCCCACTCTTCGGCCTTCTGCTTGGCATCCTTCGCGGCGTCGTCCTTGCTAGTCGTCGTGTCGAAGGTCGGGATCATCTCGAAATCCGCGAACGACCGGTCACCCGAGAAGTTCTTCAAAGTCTTGATGCCAAGATCGCCAGGGTCGCAGGCTATCTCCGAATAGCGATAGTCGCTCAGGACCATGACCTCCTTGGGAATTCTTTCTACGTGGGAATGGCCGTTCGAATCGCTGTGGCGCCGCTCTTCATAGCCGCAGACCCATCCTGCCACTCTGGCAGTGGTCGACCAGAACGGGATGTAGATCGGATAGACCTCGATGATCTTTCCAGTGCGCTTGAGGTCCCTCGCCTTAAGCCCTTTCTTCCACCAGGTTTCAGACGCGGCGATCGCAGAATCCTTGGCGACCTTGTTCTTGAATGCAATCGTTTGGACACCTTGATCCCCCTGGATAAACAGCGTGGAGCCGCAATATTGGCAATTGAGGACACTCTCGCCTTCCTGGACGTTGATCGCGCCGCCGCATGCTGGGCAGTTTAAGCCCACCGATAGGTCCGGCATTCTAAAGCCTCCATGCCACGAAAAGCGAGCTTGCGAACGCGCCTGCCAAAGTCACACTCATCAAAATGACGGCCAGCACCGGGTTCACCGCTGTTACCAGCGTCTCTGCCAAGAATGCAACGTAGCCTGCTCCGGCCACAGCCATATAGGGCGTCGACCCGCGACCTGGATAGGTGGCGGCAAATACCTCGCCAGAAGAGCCGTCCACCACGATCTCGTAGCGCTTCTGGTCCAGGACGTAATCAACTTTCCATATGGGGAAGTAGACCAGCGCTTGCTCCTTTGGCTTGCCTGGCATCTGGCCTAAGTATGATGACATCTCGATGTCCGGTTTAACCAGCTCAATGCCTGCGGTGTCGAAACTACCATCGAAGATCTTGAGATCACCAGGCGGAACCTTCAGGCTGTGAAGACCTGGAAGCGTGGTCGATCCAGCCGGCTCGATCCTGATTTCCTCTTTGCCATCGAGGTCCCTTTTGAACTGGTACACCGGAAAGAATTGACGCTTCAAGCCAGCCAGCTGTGCCCTTTTATCCAAATCCTTCGCTTTGGTCGGACCTGAGGCCCAACGCCTGAACAGCCC
>PNBI01000082.1 GCA_003135935.1 Methanomassiliicoccaceae archaeon | reverse complement strand
CTTGCCCTTGCCCTCCTGGCAACAGCATAGCAGCGGTCGGCGTCCTTCGTTAGCGATTCGAAATATAATCTCATGCGGTCGCTGCAAGCCAGCTGCTGCAACTCTACTCCCCTTCCTGCTCCGATTCCTTTTTGATTGCAAAATCCGCGTCAGTGACCTTTGCCTTGGCACTCTGCTTGAGATAACCGGTTATCACTCTCTGCAATTTCTCGACTCCGATACCGTCAAGTGCCGACATCTTCATGCGATCGCTGCCCGAATCCAATAGATCGATCTTGTTCTCGACCTCGATCACTGGTATCGCTGTGAACTCTTTCTTGACCTCTGCCAGCAAGCGCAATTGCTTCTCCATCGTATACCCGGATGTCTCAGAGGGATCGAGGACGAACACGATCACGTCCGCCAGATACTTCAAGGCGAGGATAGCCTGACGCTCAATATCGTTCCTTTCGCTCAACTCTCTATCCAAAAGACCAGGCGTGTCAACCACCTGATAGCGTCTCCATCCTTCCTCGAAGTGGCCGATAGTAATTCCTTGCGTCGTGAAAGGATATGAAGCGATGGTAGGCTTTGCCGTCGAGATCCGATCCACCAGCTGACTCTTCCCGACGTTCGGGAAGCCGGCTATGACGACAGTGGGAACGGTTGCATCGATGGCGGGCAGCTTCTTGAATGCCTCGCGGCCCTTCGCCACCACCTCCAGGTCCCCCGCGATCTGGTTGATCATGGAGGAGGTTCGCCCGTAGTACTCCTTCCGAACTCGTTCCAGCTCTGAGAGCTTCTGAACGTTCTTGGCGCGGCGGATGTATTCCTTCCTCAACTTCATTACCTGCTGCGAGCACCAGCTCAGAGCGGCCAATGATTTCTTGAGCTGGTCTAGCCCGACCAGAAGGTCGAGCAGCTCCATTTGGAACTCCTCTCGCTTCGCCATGCTTGGGAACGCTCTAACGTAAAGTGTGAGGGTGGTGGAGATGATGTCTCCGGATGCTGTAAGGCGGGCTACTGTCGTCTTCTTTTTCCCATCCATCCGGTCATCACCTTCCTTTCTGATTTTCAGCACTCGATGGAAGGCTTTGTCGAGCAGCTCGTCTGCGGTGAGGATGGTTGGTATCCTCTTGGTCGGTTTCGTCACAATTGAGCCAACGCCTAGATAGGTATTAATGTTCCTCATTTGAAATTCGGAAAGGAACAAGTTAGGTTTCGAGTGCGATTGATGGCTTCTTCTTCGTCTCTGCCCTTAACACATCATTGAAGATGTCTGGCAATGTACTGGGCTTCAGATTTCCTGCCTTATAGTCCTCCCATGCCTGCCGAATCTCAGCAGGGATGGCATCTTCATGGCAGGGCATCTTCGGCCCTAATAGCCTGCCCAGGATGCCATCAGGGAATACCATCTTCTGGTTATCTATGACCAGCTCCCAGTCCTTGGTGTTATAGGTGCTAGCCATATTATCACCTAGCTGTTTGTACTCATGGCCCTGCATCCTGTGTCTGGCAATTGTCTTTAGGCCATTCCTCTCATCATGCTCATCGATGCAGACCGAAATGGCATAATGCCTGAAGTCAACAGGGGTCAGGTGGGGGAGTTCATACTTCTGCTCCATGTCAAGGAAGAGCTTATCGACCATCGTGGTGCCCATCTGAGGGCTTAATGGTCCCTTCCTATGTCTGCCCTTATTCGGTTTTCCTAGCAGTCCGACATTAGGTATGATGAAGTCGTTGGTGCCTGGATGGGTCTGCTTCCTCAGTTCTTCGAGGGCATCTACTTCATAATCATACAGGACCACTTGTATTGGCTCATCATATTTGAATAGCCCTTCCCTGCCATCATTGATCAGTGCCAACATCTTCCCGTCCTCGTCCTCATTGATGTTGGACCATCTCACACCAGTACAATGGGTGGGCCTCCAGCCATAATTGATGGTGAAGTAAAGCAGCACGCGTCTGAGGGGGTCTTTAATTTGGTGAGCTGCCTCGGCCCATTTCCTTACAGTTTCCTCAGATGGTGCCTCACGCTCGATGGGCTTAGCGAATCTGCCAAAGTCCTCATCCTCCACTACCAACCAGGGCACTCCTGCCCCTCTGGTGAGGACCGATTTGAGTGCCATCACCGTCCTATGACGGGATGGTGGTTTTACCTCATCCATCACAAAGTCGATAATGGCCTGCCTCATCCATTGCTGAGACAGCTGTGCTTTGGTCTTGCCTTCCAGCTTCTTTAATTCCCAGAATTTGGTGAATACACGGCCATAACCGTCCAGTGTACTCTTTGCTCGTGACCGCTTAGCCCGTCTGTGGCGCAGCAATATCTCTTCCCGCTTCATCTGTGCATCATCTGGGATGCTGGGAAGCTGTGGAAGAGATTGTACTGGTTGCTCGCTCGTCCCAAGGGGATTGTTACTAGCTTCGCAGCTAGCGTCTTGGGTTGTTGCATATTCTTCACTTGATTGCAGAAGTGAGTGAGTCCCTTCCTCACTTCCAAGTGACATATTCGCGGGCTGAGATGTAACATTATCGACCGATATTGTGGCCCCATGTCCAGCCGGGAAGGACGAAGATGCTGGCTTCATTTGCCTCCTTGATCCCGTTTTTGTATCTTGTCGCGTCTCAGCCGCTGGCGGACCGCGGAGCGGCTCATACCCATCTCTTCACTAATCTGACGGCAGCTTAGTCCATCGGCCTTCAGAGCGATCATCTTCCCCAGGGACTCTGTCTTGGGTGGCCTACCTAGTCGCTTACCTTGAGCTCGCGCTCTAGCCAGACCATCCTTGGTGCGCTCCCTGATGAGGTCCAACTCGAACTCGGCCACCGCGCCTAGAACCGTGAACATCATTCTGCCAAGAGAACTACTGGTGTCGAAGACTTGATCTGTGCATGCCAGATCGACACCGTTCTGCTTGAGTTCCTCGCACAGATTGAGAAGATGGCAAGTCGAGCGGGCAATGCGGTCAATCCGAACCACAAGCACGACATCGAAATGCCGCCCTCTTGCCTCCCGTCGCATCTTATCAAGCATAGGCCTAGAAGGCGCAGCGCCACTGGCGCAATCTGAGTATTCGTTGAATATCGCCCATCCTTGGCGGGCTGCATACTCTCTCAATTTGAGGAGTTGGTTGTTAAGGTCTTGGCCCTTATCACTTCTAGAAATCCTAGCGTAGAGTGCTACTCTCATTGATGCACACTCCAACAAAGATGAGTGGTTGATAACCCGAGCCAGACGCTTCTTGTTATCATCGTTATCGGAGTTAGCCCATATCCTACCTTCTCAGTATTCATCCTAACTTTGCGCAGGGAGAGGAAGAACGTCGATAACATCGATAACGCCAGTTCAATGGTCATGGTTATCGTTGAAATGGTATCGGACCGGTTCAGAGAGTTGATTGCGTATTCCCCCTGACTTGACCTTGGCCATTCTTGAGCCTGATGTTTCGCCAGACCTTCGTTCCGTCCCCCCTACTTACTTGACCTTCGGAGACGGCTCCCCCCGTCAACTTGTAGAGCCGAGCCTTTAGTTTCAATTCTGGAACCGCTGGCAATCGCTTCTCACGGCAGAAGCCGAGATACTCCTTCCAAAAGGACTGCTTCAGGGTCTTTGGGCCAAACCTGCGGGTGACGACGCCATCCTCTTCGAATTCGTCACCCATGTCAATTTCGCATTGATCTTGGATAAATGCAAAGAGGGAATCGCTCAGTGACAGCCATTTCTGCCGAGTTTCAGCAGCATTGGATGCGCCAGTGAAACATCCGCGCTTGATGACTTGATTGAAAGCGGTCAACGCCGCATTCAGCAAGCCTGATAGCTCTTGAGCGGATGAGATCTTTGAGAGTTTGTTTTCGTCCCGTTTAAGACTGCCTGGAGGGAAGCTATTAGGCGTGACCGGTAGAAGCCAGCGCCCATAGAACGCATCTGTATCGTCGTCAGTGTGAGGCAACGAATTGGTCGAGAATATCAACTTCGCCCGATTCCTAAAGGCAAATGGTTCGCCAAACTTCCTCTCGCATCTCACCATGTCTTCTCCAGTGAGTTTCTTGAATTGTCCAGTGCTATGAAGATCCTCGATTGATAGGTCTCCACAAACGTTGGCTTTCTTTCTGAACAAATCGGCTGCTGCGAATCGATTGCTATCAAGAGATTGAAGAGGAACATGAGCCGTGTTCGGTTCCCCGAGGAATCGTGTGATCAAGTTCAGGTATGTGGTCTTTCCGTTGTCGCCCGCGCCAGTTAACGCAGTGGCCTTGTGGAGAGGATAACCCGGCTGCAGACAGTACCCAACAATCTCGTAGAGCAGCGGAACATCGGCTGGATCGGCAATCTCAGCAAAGAACTCGTCGATAAGAGGGCACTCCGCTCCAGATCGATATTCAACAGGCATTTGGGACTCGAATAGNNTTGATAAGATTGAGGTCATCGGAATCGTCTAGGAAATCGCCAATGAACTTGTGACTTAATCGGGTAATGTGGCCAATTACTTCGTTTGTTAGGTAATTCGTTGCCATTCCCTGAAGTAGGCCTTCAACTGCAGACCTAACGAGCCCGTCGCCGCCAGCCAAGTACACACCATTCTGATAATAGAGTAGCTTTTGACTTTCAACGACCCATACTAATGGCTGAAGCCGCAATATGTACTTGGCAATCGAACCGGCTAATCCCTTAGACTTGTCCTCATCAATTAGTTTCCATTTGATCGCGGCTTCTTGGGCGAAGTGGCTCCTGGGTGAGAACGGTCCTTCCACAAAATTATGGATGGCCTGATCTATAGCCGCATCCAGACAAGTAAATTCGGGCCTACCGGCATTCACGTGTGCGATATCCAATGCTTCTGGTACCGTACCGCACCAATCTGCTCCACCTGGAAGACGGAGTTGACAATAGAGACGATCCTGAGCTCCCTGGGGGCAAAATATCCTTCTAATTCGAAATTCTGGTCTGTCGAAGTTAATGGAATAATCGCTCAGGTCCACCCCTCCTCCACAACGACAAGGCGAAGGGGGGAGGTCTTCGTAAAGACCAAGAAGCAATCTGGATACCCTTTTATTAATTCAAGCAAACTCATGAATGCGCTGTCAGAACAACGCACGATGATTGCCCTCGACTTTACCTTGTCAATTCTTACAATATTTTCCATTTGCATCACCCAGATGGGGGGTTGGGCCCCCCTGCGGTTCAATCCCAGCAGTCTACTCTTCTTCCTCGCCCTCCTCATTTTGATCTTCCTGGATCTCGTCATCTTCTAGTGACCAGCTCTCCAGGTAGCTTCTCACAATATGATCGAACAGCTCTCCGACCTCCAGCTCCTCCACTTCGGCAATTGCCTCGACGCGCTCGATCAGCAATGGCCTAATCCAGACGTTCTCGTCATGTCGCATTGGATAATCTAACAACATTCTTATCTAGATAAAAGTGTATCATATTAATGACAATAATGAAGTACCAGAATGATGAAAATAGAGCCGGTAGACCACCGAATACTGCACAAAAATTACTTCAGAATACTTCGTATCTAGAAATACTGGATTATATCATTAATGCTAACTTAAGGAACAAAGGGGTAAGGGCATTTGAATTGTCTAAAATTAGTTCCGCAAGAACGCCTTCTAAAATGCTCGATCCAGCCAGGATTCATAGAATGCTAGCGTCCATGCAAACACTTGGCTTGCTTATTCGGACCAATGGTAACAGTAATGGGAGTCCCCAAATCCCAATGCCTAAAGGATTTAATAGAAAGAAGAAAGCCAGACCCGAATACTTCGTCAAGGAACTCGTTCACCTCCTTGCGTTCAGAGATATGAAGACCAAGATGAATAGCAAAACCCTTTGGCATGAATTAAGGCCTGGAATCCTGCTATTGCACGATGTAGAAATCTCCAAATCCTATAAAAAACAGATTCTGGATGCCAGCACTAGGTTTATGAACGAGGTCGAGCGCATCTGGGCGTTGTACTCAGTAAGCCTTGCGATAGACGCATTTAAGGAGTCTTTTACCAACAAGGAGCACCCACAGACAATAGCCTGGAAAACCAAATTATTGATCGAGTTCACAGGTAGGATGAGGTCTGAGTTCGAGTCTCTTGGTTGGATTGATGACAAATGCGATCTTAACTTGCCATTACTTGAGACTCTGGGGTTGCAAAGTCACGTTCATAGAATTATTGATAATGACGGGATTGATCTGATTGACGATCCAACAATCAAACGCGCAATCCGCAAGGAGATGGCCAGGGTAAGAAAGGCCGATAAGAAGGGCATTGTAGAATTGAGCGAGAAGAAATTACTCCAGATAAAGGAGATGCGCGATTTCATAAACAAGTCTATCGTCTATCTTGATTCCAGACACGAACCAGTGCTTCTCATTTCTCTGTCACTTCCGACAGATCAGGGAGCGCTTCGTAGCAAGTTGGAGACTTAATGAAAATGTATGACCATTGCTGAATAACAGGAATATTAATGATCCTTTGGCTGCCCCTTACTTCGTACTGACTGTTTTTTGCCATTCTTAGCGACCGGTTGTGGAGCTGGCTTGCCCAGAAGAACATAATTGAGGATGTCTTGAGTTTCTTCATCGAGTCTGTGTCCAGCTTTAATGATGTTGAGGCGCTTTAGCATGAAATCCACTTGCTGGAGACTTTGTTCATCCTGAGCCGACTTGGCCTGCCATCCATGGTTAATTTCTTCGAGGTTGGCTTTCTGTTGAAGTAGTTCATTTCTTTGATTAAGAAGAACTCGATTATTTTGGTCTTTCCTATTGCACAGCGTGCGAAGATTGTCTGTATTCGCTTGCTCACTCTCGAGCTTTGAGATCTTCTCTTTGAGCGATTTGATTTGCTCCAACGCTAATTCGTCTTCCCCTTCCTTTGCACCGGTTTTCCTCCGGTTTCTCTCAGCGAGCTTCAATCCGACGCACGCTGTAATTGTTAAGCCTCTTTGGTTTGCTTCGTTCGCAAGGGCATCATAGATGTTTGCAGGAACCCAAAGATTGAGCCTTTTCTGTACAGTATTCTTCGATGCTCTTTTTGGAAGTGCATGCACAGAGCCAGCAGACATATCCTCCATGACACCATCAATGTATGATCGAGGTATTTTAATGAGAGCCTCAGGTCTCCGAAATTGAGTTGTGCTACGACAGAAAGTAATATATTCATGTTTGTCATTTTGTCATGATGTCATTATGTCCTCATTAACCAGACCCACCCCAATAGACAAGGAATTGTACAAGTTACTGCAGCATTATTGCATCGACAAAGACGTCACCCCAAGAGATGCCTTAGAGGCGGCGATTCAAGCATATTTAAAGGCCAATGGGGGGAAGACAAATGACAAGTGAAGTATCAATGAAGGAACTGATCGAATCAGGGTTGTCTCCTAGAGAGACTGACCGGCTCATTCCCCAAATTATCAAGAATCCTCACGCAATGGGTCAGATCAAGGCAATGCTCCTTGAAATGCCAACCAGGCACAAACTCATTGTCGGAGATGCCAGAAACATGAATCAAATAAAGGGGGGGAGCGTTCATTTGATAGTCACATCTCCACCATATTGGACGCTCAAAGAGTATAATTCTAATCCAAATCAGCTAGGGGAGATCTCCGACTATATTGAGTTCCTGGATAATCTCGACAAAGTATGGTCTGAGTGCTATAGGGTTCTTGCACCAGGTGGCAGGCTTGTTGTCGTAGTTGGAGACGTCTGCTTGAGCAGACGTAAGGTCGGCAAACACTCTGTTGTGCCGTTGCATTCCGACATTCAGGTCAGATGCAGGAACATCGGATTCGACAACCTGGCACCAATCCTTTGGTACAAGATAGCCAATGCCAAGTTTGAAGCGGAAGGGAACGGCAATGGTTTCCTGGGTAAACCGTACGAGCCCAATTGTATTGTGAAAAACGATGTAGAGTACATTCTAATGGAGAGAAAATCTGGCTCCTATCGCAGCCCAGATGTCAAATCCCGATTGTTAAGTGTCATCTCCAAAGAGGATCACAAGGTCTGGTTTCAACAGATCTGGACAGACGTTAAGGGTGAAAGTACAAGAAATCATCCAGCTCCTTTCCCGGAAGAACTTGCAATGAGATTGGTTAGAATGTTCAGCTTCGTTGGAGACACGGTATTGGATCCATTCTGTGGAACAGGAACCACGCTATTAGCAGGCATGAAATCCGGACGTAACAGCATTGGCATTGAAATCGATAAGCAATACGCGGCTTTTGCAGCAAAAAGGCTTCAACGTGAGGCATCCAGTCTCCATATGAATAGGAAATTGGAGATAGTCTCAGAACTTAGACCCTCTACATAACCTTAATATTTGTCAGCAGGTGTTCCAACCGTGGAACACGATGCTTGGCGACCAGCGTTTCGTTGAATACCTAACGCAGAGTGGCTACCACCCCCGTTCGTCGAAGCACGGCGATGAGATGTCAAGACTGCTGGCCCAGGACTTGATGGCCATATGCCCGATAATCAAGAATCTGGCGGAGGATGGGAGTATGGTGTTTGAACTCGACCGTCCCCCAGATCCAGATGTCCCTTTGGGTTGGAATATCGATTTGGTCCTCGGGCCGCCAAAAAAGATTTCTATGGGGTTCTTGTCCGGAGCAGGCGGCATTGCATATGGGCCCACGTCTAAGATCCAAATCGCTGTCGATGCCAAATGCATCATGACCGAACATGGTAAAGCGAGGAGAAACAGGCAGCGAGACCTCAATTCCCTGGCAACGATTCTCCATAGAGAGAGCCCCGCTACCGTTGTCGGTGGACTTGTTGCAATCAATATGGCACCACAATTCAGATCACCGCTGAGAAATGGCGAGATTACGGTACACAAGAATATCGAACGAATAGTCGCTGAAACGGTCTCACTCTTTGAAGATCTACTGACAGCACATTCAAATTCGCAGGGAGCTTCTGCGAGAATCGATGCAGTCGGTGTCATCGTTGTCGAATATTCTAACATCCCTGGTGAACAAGCCAGATTAGTGAATACCCCGCCAGCTCCCCAAGCAGAAAGTCCTGTTTACTATCAGACATTCGTTAAAAGACTATGCGAACAGTTCGTTAGAAACAGAGAAATGAAGTTGGTTGAGGTATAATTTCGTTGCTCTGAACTTTCTCATATGACGGGCGAAGGATTACTCCAAAGCCTTGAGCCACGACTTTATTGCCCAGGAACTAGTTTGGGGTGGAAGGCAGGACTCGATTTCAGCCTCCTTCCAGATGCAATTCGCCTGCGAGACATTTGGACGCGGATCAATAATCAGTACTCTCGAGCACTGCTCATTTGATCTGTAGAGAAGTTGAAGAACTTCAAGATCCGCGGGATTGAATGAGAAACCGAAGAAAATGATTCCCGTACTTGTTCTGAGGATGTCATCAGCCATTTCCCAAATCCCCCTAAGAGATCGAGGGATGACCTTACTTCTTGTTGGTGGAACAATCATTGCTTTTCCGGTTAATGCGCATCTACCATCAGCATAACGCTTTTCATTGTCCCAAGAGAGACTGCCGTGGAGTTTAGCATATGGGATTGGTCCCTTGAGCTGAGGATTTTGATACCTGGGTGAAGTGGGGAACGGTTTGCTGGAACCTGCGAGAGATTCGCCAGGAGTCTCATAGGCGAATCCGTGAGTTCCAAGAGCCAATTCCACCACTAAGTCATAATTCGTAGTCACTACGCCTACAAGACCGGGTCCACCCATCAATTCAAAGAACTGCTGAGCCTTGGCAATCCCAGGGACAAGATTCTTTTCCGTTTCGTCAAATGCCAGTGTGTGACGACCACTACCTTGAAGTCTATGCGTCTTAGCGATGCAAGGGTCAATCAATCTTCTTCCAATATACCATCTGATATCCCTGTTCACCGTTCCTTCTTGGCCGAGACAGTGTGAGATAAAATCTTCAGCGAGTCCATGTGGATGATTCGAGTCCCATTCGCATTTCTGTTGTTGCAGCAGTTGCAGTCTTTTATTTTCTCTATTTCCATACGGGTCAATCTTGAAATCGAAAAGTTCCGAAGCAAGAGGAAGCCCTATTGCCCACTTAGAAAAGCCTGCACCTAGGAATAGAGAATACCTATAGTCAAGATAATCACCAATCTGGAGTTGACTCATCATTTCATCTGAATCCTACTGGGTTCTGTTATCGAGTGAAGCCGCATCGCCGCCCATAGCCGCTTTTCTAACGACGAGTGCTGCTTTGCCGAGCATTCCAGCCTCTGGTTTATTCCTTGTTCGTATTGTTTCTCTGCAATGAATGACCATTTTAGACTCTTCCAGTGGCAGACAGCTGAGTTTCTCTTGATCTTTTGTGCCAAACAGGAGATACAGTTCATTTGGGGAGAAATCAAATTCCTCTATCAAATTGAACATCAAGGCCAGCGCAATGTTTCTGATGGCGCTGTCTCTTGAGAACTTGATGATGCAGTCTATATGCCCCCAAGTTAGCGTGAAGATCGGATCGTCCGGGGTCGCGTCGTTCTTCCATAGATAAAGGTCTGTGCAAATCTGGTGAGCATAAAGCCCATACTGGTTTCGTTTCCCTCTTTTCACGGCGTTAACCTGGAGGGTGTACAGCGCCCTATTGTGTTTCGTCGAATATTCTATGGTGCGTTTCCCGTGTTCCCACATTAGAAGAACTGGTTGGTCCGATGATTCGAGGGTGAGTTTGTTGAATCTCTCGTTTTCTTCGTCAATCCAGGAGTTGTCCGCTTCCTCTCTTTCCCATACCTTCTCGGCTTCATCAAGGTCCCCTCCGATCTCGGGCGTGAACTCGAAGGCTTCTACAAACGTCCCATCTGGAAGGAAGAATCCCTTTCTTTTGGGCCGGAGCACAACCTCCTTGAGTTCACCTTGTTTGATTCTCCGAATCATATCTCCGGAGAGATCTGCCTCCTGCCCGTTCAATTGGCTGGACGCCCATTCTTTGATTTCGTCGATGGACTTTCCAATCAGCGTCGAGGGTACTGTTCTATGCCTGATTGCGCCTTCCTGACTGCTGGTATTCGGTCTTCTCATGCCAACAGACCAACTACCGCCCGGATCAATTTGGCTTTCATCTGTTCAAGTTGAATTATCTCGTTTTTGAGTTCTTCTGCCTGCCACTGTTCCTTCTCTCCAGCGTCCATCTCAGCTTTCTTTTCTAGTATCTTTTCGGCGATTATCTCGATGACTGCTGGCCATGATCCCTGCTTTGTTTTGGACATTGATCGGTAGAACTCAAGCCGCTTTCCTTTGCGGTTTACAAAAGCAACCGCTTGACTCATGTCAAGATAAGCTTCAACTGTATCGGCTAGTTCTGCTTTCTTGAACCATTGAATTGCGGCAAAGCCAAACGAACCTTCTCCTCCACCTTTTCCTTTCCCCTCCTCCGTTTCTCCAGTTCCGGATCTAGTCCTGCTAATCTTCTTTGGCTCAAATTCGCAGTATATGTGTCTGCGCATTCTGATCAAGTTACCCTCATCATCGACCAATGGTTTCTTTGACCTATCCTGCAATGTAACTTGTATCCAATGAATGCCCGGTGCTTGATTATCATCGAAGCTGATCTGAGCTACGATCGAAGCAGTGCCTGGGGCATCCTGTGTCCCAGCTGGCACAATCGCACCATCCTCGAACGTCCCGACGACAACTGGGGTTGGGTCGAAATGCTCAAAGCTGGCCATGATAAGTGTTTCCTTATCGGTCGGGTTCTTAATTACCGCTTCAACAATGGCATTCTCACCACGTCGATAGCTCCTGTTGTCGAAATCGAGTCTGCTAAGGTAGATGTAATCCTTCGGTGCGGTCTCGATCTTCTTTCTCGCGGTGTCTTCTTCCCTTCCGAACAAGCCAAACCCTGGGACTTCTTGAAGGGCCTTATTCAGCACATCAAGAATCTCTTGTGCTTCTTCGTGCTCCTTTTCGGTGACTCGTTCCCCGCCCGAGGAAATGAATGGCTCGACAAAGACCTTCACAATGCTCCTGATCTGCGCCCGGGTTGCTTTGTAAACAGGGTGCGAGTATTGATATCCCGTATGAGTTGCGGTCTCTGCTTCTCTTAGGAAAGGTTCTTCCGAAGTGCATATTGCATCGGTGAAGCCAAATATCCTCTTGCGGAGATTCTCTGGAATCTCCTCTGGGAAGTCTTTGAAGCGGGCAATGGTCTGTTTCCCATTCTTGACTATTGCTATCCCCCATATAGGGTCATCTTCTGAAAAAGGGGTCTTGGAAAGACAGATGTTGAAGTTCCTCAGTTCTCCAAGTCTCTTCCCCTGGAACTTGACCACCACGGTGTCTTTGATAAGGTGCGCCTTTTCTTTGCCCCGAGAGTCATCCAGAGGGGGGAATTTCAAGGGACCGACTAGTGCCCGATGCTGTTTCCCATTAAGAATCAATATGTATTCAATGACGGCACCTTGAGCGAGCAACCTGAACCAGCGTGCTTGGAGCTCTTCAACAACCTTGTCCATCTGGATCAGGGTGTTGTGAACCCTGTCAATGATTTCGAGAGTCCTAAGCTCTACGCCTGGGGACGAGAGTGCCTCGTCATTTTCGGGCGAGTACCTCCAGTGCCAGTCACCTGCGATCATCTGCCATTCAGATGCTTGATGAGAGCCATCGGGTAGCCTTGTCCTGACAAGCGTCTTTTTCCCGGCGAGAAGTTGTAGGCATTTCCCCATTCCTCGCGAACCGAGGTCTGTCCGTGCCTTTCCGCTGAATCCCATATTATGAAAGCAGCCCCAGGGACAGTCAATTGCTGTGCACTCGATGCTTTCTGATTTGAGTCCCCAAGAACACTCGCGGCAATGTCCCATTCCCAACGTTTTGAAGTCTCGATGGGTGAGGATTCGGTTGTCTGCGTCATACTTCACTATGATCTTCATCTCTCTTCCAGGAGTCCCTGGCGGATATGCATGNNGTCCTGGAGAATCCCGAATGCGTGGTCATCGTACGAATCTACATATCCTCTCCAGACGCGGTCCTTGTGAACCTGCGGAGTGTGCCATCCACTGTCTTGAGCTATTGCCTGCTCGGCCATCTAAGCTCCCCTCCACCAATCGACCTCAGGTAGTTCTAGAACGAATAAACTATCGAGATGATCCTAGATATGTGTTATGCCCATTGGGGAACTCACCAAGGAGCATACATCCAGATGAAAGATTATCAAAGTAAGAACCCGGAACAAAAGCATCGAGGAGAATCGTTGCGGGTCGAATCGGTAATGAATCGCTCTCCTCGCGTGACTTGCTCAATTCCACGTAACCTCATTTGACCTGTCGAAAACGGGTCAATTTTTATCAACAATAATAATTTAATGTTTCTACGAAGCATTTAAATTGCTGCGCGAGTCTGTATTCCTTGTCGCGAAAGCGATAGGATGGGATGCACTATGATGAAAACGAAAGTGATTAAAAATGAAAGAAAAGAGGATCATAAGAGAC
>PNBI01000126.1 GCA_003135935.1 Methanomassiliicoccaceae archaeon | reverse complement strand
CCCCGGTCCTAACTCAGACGTACTCCCTGTCCAGGTATCTCTATCTCTACACTGACGGTATCCCGACCGATGTGGAATGGCAGTTCCTGAACTGGGTGCTCGACGCCAATAGAGGCCAGAAGGTGGCAATAGAGATCGGCTTCTATGCCCTTCCCACGGACACTTTGAACGCGATGAGGACCAAGCTGATTCAATGAGGCTCGAGAACCAAACCCTTTTCATCAACTCTTTATGCGGTCCAAGCCGACCGCTGTCCGCTTTATTTCTCATTCATGAAGCCACCGGTCCAACGATGACACGACACGAGGTCGAGCTCTATGGCAGTTAAGGTCAAGAGCATCGCTCGAAGGAGGGCATTTGTCGAGAATGGTATCCGATATTCATTCGCCGCGATATCCGCCTTCTCCATCTTCGTGCTGGTTCTGGTGGCTCTATTCCTGATAATCAATGCTCTCCCAGCCTTCCGGATGATAAGCCCGGGCACCTTCTTCTTTGGAACGGTTTGGGATCCGACCAGCCCTTTGAATCCTCTTTATGGCATAGTGCCTTTGTTCGTAGCCACCCTGCTGGTCACCCTGATCTCAGCCTTGATAGCCATACCAATAGGTTTGGGCTGCACCATCTATCTCGCTGAGCTTGCTCATCCGCGTGTGAGGGCCATCATGAAACCGGCCGTTGAGGTTTTGGCCGGAATACCTTCAGTCGTTCTGGGATTCTTCGCCTTGATTGTCCTAGCCACCTGGGCTCAGGATATTTTCGATCCAGTCAACCGTTTGAACTTGTTCGTTGGAGGGGTGATGCTCTCCGCCATGATGATACCGATAATGGTCAGCCTATCTGAGGATGCCATCAATTCCGTGCCAAGAAGCCTGAAGGAAGCTTCCTACGCGCTCGGAACGACCAGGTGGGAGACCATTTCCAAGGTGATATTGCCTGCGGCCAAGCCGGGTATAGTGGCCGCCATCATGTTGTCAATCGGCAGAGCAGTGGGCGAGACAATGGTGGTTGTGATGGCATGCGGCAATGCCCCGCATCTCACTTTCAATGTCTTCTCATCCGGCCTTACCATGACTGCTACGATCGCCAACGAGATGGGCGAGGTGGCTTTCAACAGCACTCATTACTACGCCCTATTCGCGGTTGGACTGGTCCTATTCATACTTACCTTTATCCTGAACTATGTAGCCGATATCATCCTCAACCGGCAGGAGGAGCGATACTAATGGATAGGAAGCTGAAGGAGAAGCTACTTTTCCTACTCTTCCGACTCTGCGCTTTAGTCGTCGTCGCCACCTTGGCAGTTCTTGTCGGCTATGTCGTGATCAACGGCATCGGGGTCATCAGTTGGAGCTTCCTGACGGAATTCCCCAGGCAGGGTTTCACCGCAGGCGGGATATTCCCTGCGATCATGGGAACGCTTTATTTGATAGCTTTGGTCCTGGTGATCGCCGTCCCGATCGGAGTGCTTACGGCAGTTTATGTCTCGGAATACTCTGATCAGCCTCTCATCGATTTTGAGAAAGTTCGGCCTCGGTTAAGACGGTTGGCCGTTACGCTTCACCTTCGCAAGAACGCCGAACCGAAGCGTCCAGCCAAGGCAAAGAAGTTGAGGAAGCGCGGTTCGCAGAGGCTGTTCTATCGCATCCTACGCATCGTGATCACGAATCTAGCTGGTGTGCCTTCTATTGTCTATGGTCTCCTTGGCTTCGGAATGCTGGTCATATTCTTTAACCTGGGCATGAGCCTCATCGCCTCGGCCATCACCCTAGCCTTTTTAGTTCTCCCTCTCGTCATCACCGCTTCCAGAGAGACGATTGAAGCTGTGCCTTATTCAGTCCGGGAGGCCTCCCTGGCTCTAGGGGCTACGAAGTGGCAGACCATACGAAGCCATGTGCTTCCCTATTCAATTCCCGGCATACTCACCGGCGTCATCCTCTCCATTTCCAGGGCGGCTGGTGAGACCGCGCCCATCCTGCTCACGGGCGCATTGGTCCTCAAGCAGACCCTGCCGGACTCGATCTTCAGCAGCTACATGGCTCTCCCTTACCAGCTCTATGCCCTGGCAACGCAGTACAGCGATGCCACCAGGCCGATGCAGTATGGTAGCGCTCTTGTCCTCTTGCTGATGGTAGTAGGCTTGAATCTTGTCGCGATCATAATCAGGAATAAATACAGAAAAAAGTACAGGTGGTAATAATGGACGGTTCAATTTCGGTCAGCAACCTCAATGTCTGGTTCGACACCAATCATGCTCTAAAGGACGTCAGCTTGAAGATCGGCAAGAACGAGATAACCGCCATCATCGGGCCTTCAGGATGCGGTAAGTCGACCTTCATCAGGTGTTTGAACCGCATGAACGACATCATTCCGAAGTGCAGGGTGGAGGGAACCATCCACATCGATGGGGAAGATATCAACAACCCCAAGATAGACGTTGTGGAGGTTAGGCGCCGTATCGGCATGGTCTTCCAAAAGCCCAACCCATTTCCAAAATCCATCCACGAGAACATCGCCTATGCTCCCAGGTTGCACGGCATGGTCGAAAGCTCGAACGGAGAGGGGTCTGAGCCCAAGCGCAGGAATTACACCAAGAAGGAGATAGATGATCTGGTGGAGTGGAGCCTGAAGCGAGCGGCTCTTTGGGGCGAGGTAAAGGATCGAATGCACAAATCCGCCTACGAGCTTTCCGGAGGTCAGCAGCAAAGACTGTGCATCGCCCGAGCTCTAGCAGTGAAGCCGGAGATCATGCTGTTCGACGAGCCATGTTCTGCCCTGGACCCGATTGCGACTGCAAAGATAGAGGACTTGCTTGTTGATCTGAAGAAAGATTATACTGTAATCATCGTCACGCACAATATGCAGCAAGCGGCAAGGGTTGCAGACAAGACTGCGTATTTCTACCTGGGCGAACTCATTGAATACGGAGACACAGAACAGATCTTCGAGAAGCCGCAGAAGAAGCTTACGGAACAATATATCACTGGAAGGATGGGATGAGAAATGACATCTAGGGTAATTTTTCAGAATGAGCTGGAATTATTGAACCAAGACGTTTCGAAAATTGCAACCTTGGCACGGGAGTCCGTGGAGAAGGCGGTTCAATGCATCGTCGAACACGAACCGGAATTGCGCGCCGAGGTCGAACGCCTGGACAAGGAGATATACCGCCTCGAACAGATCATAGAAAAACGCTGTTTGGACCTGATTGCCTTGCATGCTCCGGTAGCGGGGGATCTGCGCACGATTTCGACCTGCCTTAAGATCATCACGGACCTGGACCGGATCGGCAGATACGCGAGCGATATTGTGGAAGGATACGATGATCTCGCCACCGCGAACGGTCTCGTCAGACAGGTCGACATCTCCCACATGGCCGAGCTGGTGGTGATCATGGTCGAGGATGCCGTGAAAGCCTTCATCGATAGGGATCCAGATGCGGCCCGGGAGCTATTCGAACGCGATGATGAGGTCGATTGTCTCTATGACACGAATTTCAGGGCTGTTCTAACATATATGATGGAAGACCAACACAAGATCACGGGCGGGATTCACCTCATCCTCATCGCTCGATATTTGGAGCGCATCGCTGACCATTCATGCAACATCGGTGAAAGGGTGGTTTACATGGTGACGGCTGAGCGCATGAACCCGAAGGACCGGAAGAAGGCCCATAAGCTGAATGGCGCTTGTGGAGCCCCGGAAGAGCCAATTCGGACCAGTTTCTCCTCCCACGATCTGGAAGAGAAGTGAGCATCAAGCACCATGAGATGGCCGGAGATGAGCGGATCCAAACAGATGAATTCCAATGGCTAAGGCGCGGCAGCCTAGGAAAATCAAAACCGTACCCCACATGAATCGCCAATGTTGATAGGGAGTTCGAAAGAAGTATAAGGCGGTGACGCGGTTTTGCCGCCATGGCTGGAGCGTCTCTTCAGCATTGGAGAATCTGAAGGATGAGGAGGCTCCTCGCAGTATTACTTCTTGCATTGATGGTATTGCCAGCTCTGGCTATGCTCGTGCCTTCCACCGAGGCGCAGACGGTCGGAATATCTAGCGCCAACGATCCATCGTTCACGCATTCCAATGGGATCGCTCTGCGACCGATGACCAATGCCGACATCTCCACTATGATGGAGAAGGTCGGCATTCGCGTCGACGGGGTCAATTACGACGTAATTGTGGACGGCCACCACACGGGGCTCGCTCCGCCCTCCGCCGCAAGCTGGGAAAGCCTGACCGATGGCGCTTTGCTGGCGCAAGTCCCGCTCACCTCAGAATTGTCCTCTCCCGCATCGTATGACATGTCAACGAACTCCTGGTTCCCGACGGTCGGCAATCAAGGGGGGCAAGGTTCTTGTGCAGCTTGGGCAGCGACCTATTACTGCTACGGCGCGGTCGAGGCCAAGGACAACGGTTGGACCGGATCTAAGACTGGGAACACTGCCCAGCTTCTAAGCCCAGCCTGGACCTACAACCGGGTCGTCTCGCGTCCCGCGGGTGGCTCCTGGATGAGCGAGAACTTCAACGTCATCAAGGACTGGGGTGTTTCGACCCTGGCCACATTCCCATACTCAGATAGCAATGACATCAACTGGGGCAGCGAGGCCGCCTGGAGGAACGCGCCTCTCCATCGCGGTTCATCTCTTGTCTTTCTGGAGATCAACGGTGACGCGACCATCAATGCCCTGAAGGCCTTGGTGTCAAGTGACCAGCCAGTGACATTCGCGATTGACGCCAATGAGTTCGGTCGCAACAATCTGAATGATAATATTATCACTGCCGCGGAGTATAATTCGCCTAGCACATTGAATCATGCCCAGACGATCGTTGGATACGACGATTCCAAGATCGCCCCGGGGGTCGGGGCTTTCAAGATCGTCAATTCCTGGGGTGCAGGTTGGGGGAACGGCGGCTATTATTGGATTGCGTACGACGCTTTCAAGGAAATAATGAATGTCAGCGGCAACGAATTGTGCTACATCAATGACATTCCAGATTATGTCCCGACCTTGTTGGCAATATGGCATTACAACAACCCACCTATGAGGAATGTGCAGCATAAACTCATGATCGGGAATCCCTCCTCATATCTAGCGGTCAAGACACCCTATTGGTATGGTGACAACTCGAACGCGCTCCCCAGCTTCATGATATGCGACATTAGCGAGTTCCGATCCTACTATGACTCGGGAACGACCAAGTTCAATCTTGAGGTGGTAGGCGGAACTGCATCCACCATTTCCTCGTTCAGGATTGAGAGTTACGAGGGTGGCTATTCGCCGGGGGCCCCGACGCAAGTCTCAGCACAAAGCTCACAAGTGCCCAAGGCCACTCCAGGAAGAATCGAGAACAATTTCCCAAGCTCTGTGCCGATTTCGCCGAGGGAGGCGTTGGACCAGCCAAGCATTACCGTCTATAATCCAGTTCTAACTGACTGGGTGGGAGTTGGCCATACGTCCATCTATGGCGGTAGCGCCATGCAATCGGGCGATGTGGGCGACTCAAGCACATCCGTGATCCAAATCAACGTAACCGGCTATTCTGGCGTGTCGTTCTTTTGGAAAGTCTCATCGGAACAGGCAGCCGATTACCTCAGATTCTATGAATCAGCGACGAAGAAGATGGAGATCTCAGGCGATGTAGGTTGGACCCACGTGTGGTACAATTTCACTGGACCTGGAACCCACATTTTGAAATGGTCTTATGAGAAGAACAGCGCGACATCCTCCCTTCAGGACGGGGCTTGGATCGATCATCTGCAATTGCTCCCGCCTGACGACTCGTATGAACCTAACGACGTCTCATCGCAAGCATCGACCCTCACCGCGCCGGGCAATGTTAGTGGCCTGGTCCTGCTGGATGAGGATTGGTATAAGGTCGGCCTGATCGAGGGCGATAGTCTAGATGTCACTGCCATGTTCAACGGCTCGGTGGGCAATTTGGACCTTTATCTCTACTCGACTGACGCCACGACCCTCTTGAGCTCGTCCGAGCATCCCGCAGGAGACTCGCAAACCGTCTCAATGATGGGCGCCCTTATCGATGGCTATTACTATATCAAGGTGGCTCCAGTCAACTCAGATGCAATCAATTACACGCTTCAGCTGGAGCGAACAAGTGGCAGACCAGATTATGGGATGACCAGCAGCATCTCTCTATCATCCGGGACTGGCACATTCTCGGCCATTTCCGAATCGAACAAGCGCATCGTGGCCTTCGTCGGCCAAACGCTCAACGGCGATCTCTTGTACGGTTTCATCAATGCCTGGCCGTCTGATAACGTTCCTTTGGTTCTAGTTCATAGCTGGGGTGATCACAGCTCGGCCTATCAGCAGGTCTCGGCCAATCTAAGCGTCGGGGCTGGCAGTGGGGTCGCGACGATAAGCGGCCTCGCGGTGCCTGCAGAACCTGGCACCTATTATCTGATATTCGCGTTCAGAAACGAGAGCAGCGCAGCATTCGTAGCCTCCGCAACCAGCGCTTTGCACGCCACACCTTCATGGAACGACGGGAATGACATTGCGAGCCTCAACTCCGAGCAAATTGCTGACGCCCAATCATCTGGAAGGTGCACGGTCTCATGGCTTATGGAAAGCAATTTGCAGAGCGTCAAGGTCCCGTCTGATGCCATCAAAGTGCAAGTCATCCCCGAGGACAGCACTCCGCCAACCACCCATATGAATTGCAATGGCGATGTCGGCAGCAATGGATGGTACACTTCGGTCGTGCGGGTCGGTCTGACGATGAGCGATTCGGGCAGCGGCGTCAATGAGACGAGGTATCGGGTTGATTCGTCGTCCTGGTCGGCCTATTCTGGCCCCTTCCAGGTCAGTGCCAATGGCCAGCATCTTGTGGAATACTACTCGACTGACTTTGCAGGCAACGTGGAATCCGTCAGGAGCACTTTGCTGAAGATCGATACCGGCAATCCATTCTCATCCGCTAGTCTGAATGGGACGATGGGTTCGAATGGTTGGTATGTCACGGAAGTCCAGGTCAGTATCGCATCAAGCGACGGGGTCAGCGGCGTCGACGCCGTCATTT
>PNBI01000008.1 GCA_003135935.1 Methanomassiliicoccaceae archaeon | reverse complement strand
CATCTCGATACCGAAAATGATAACGACCTTTATCGGTACAAGATCTTCGGGGTGCGGTGAGGTTCTGCCCCTAACAGGACTAGGTTCTCGACGACCTCGTTCCTAATTAATCCAATAATAAATGATCCAAGACTGACCAAAGGAATTGACGGAGCACAGACCCTTTCTTCTTACTTTTTATCGAAATGAAGTGCAAATGATGAAAGGAGCAAGGATTATGACCATCCTGACCAATTTGGAAAGGATAAAGGGAGAACATTGATGAAGAATCCGCTCCTTGTATTCCTGGATTTCTTTAGCAGACCCGATGTCGTCTTGTTCCTGAGAGTTATATGGGATATTGGGCTTGGACTTGCTTTTGTTCTCGGGATTGCCTTGTCCTTTTTCAGTGATGCAAAGGGCCCGTTGTTTGGGGTCATATCGATCCTCATTGGGGTCTGGACTTTGGTTGCTGGATTGAGAGCATTGAAATTAGAGAAGGAGCATGGAAAGCGAGACGCCTAGCTCCTCCTTTGTGTTAAGATTGGCTCAAAGACAACAATGCAAGTCTAGCGATAATTAATTCAGAGAATTTATAAGGAAATTGCTTAACTCATATCCAGAGGCTGAATGATTGGTTCGCTGTTTTGAGTGCGGTAGCGAGGCAATGCAGGGAGCTTCGTTCTGCCATAATTGCGGAGCGCGCCTAGGTCCTAGTCCACAATCAAGTTATGACTTTTCATCGCTCAACAATCCTTACTCTCAGAATTCTCCCCCATCGGCTCAGCGAGGAGCCGTGGATAGTGCCTGGCGTAGTTCTCCGATGCCGACCTCGCCACAAAGAAGGATCATGGGAACAAATGCAGTCATAGCAATAGTGGTTGCAATTTTCCTCGCTCTCGTTATGGTGGGAGCAGCGGCCTCCCAGGGCTGGATACATCTTAACTTGGGCGGGAGCAATGATAATCAGAACCACAACCCAATATCCACAGTTGGCAATTCCACAATAACATTCTCTTGGTCGTACATGGGAACTGAATGGACGTTGACAGAGACCGTGGCCAATGCATCCTATATCAGTTATCATGACCTGCCCAAGACATATGATTACCCCTCATATGTCACCAAGAACGATGCAATCATAGTCAATATCGCCGCCGAACTCAAGAGCGATGCCGAGACAAGAGGTTACAACAATGCTCAATTCATTCTTTCTTTCGTCCAGAATGTACCTTATGGAACAGATGAAAACACCACAGGTCTCTCAAATTATCCAAGGTATCCGGTCGAAACACTTGTGGATCACATAGGGGACTGCAAGGATCACTCATTTTTGTACGTCTCATTGATGGAGTCTCAACCGGTCAATGTTAGCATGGTCCTCCTGCAATTAATGCCGAGTAATGGCGGGGTAGGGCACATGGCAGCAGGGATATGGGCCTCTGGATACACCGGCACCTACTTCCAATATGATGGAAGAGATTACTTTTATTGTGAGACAACCTCCCCCGGATGGAGGATCGGACAGATGCCTCCTCAAGTAGAAGGTTACGACGTCACGGTATTATGGGTCTGAGAGTCGCCCAAGACGTATCAAGGCAACCTATTTGAACTGCCAAAATCGCCAGGAATAATCTACTGGATGGATTGCTTATGCGCAATGCTCGCCTGCCTGCCCAAATGGATGCGGTGAGGTTCTGTCCGGAAATACGCTGAGATCATTAGTGCTCTATTCGTGACCAATTACTCAATTCAACCTCCAACTGAGAAAAAAATGGATGGGATGAGATGTCAAACGTTATCAGAATGCATCTTGGCATTCATTCTCCAATGAGGACCTAGTTTCTTACGCACGCATTCCGGATAGGCGAACTTGATGAAGCTAATTGGAGAAGATAGTTGACGAGCAATAAAGATCCTTACTGGTTCCAGGACGCTCGTCATGAATGACAAAGTGTTAAACATTTAGAAATAGTTCAGTGAATAATATTCCAATTAGGAGGGGAAAGAACGAAAGATTCAAAGCATTTGGTGTCCCGTAGGATTATGTCAGCGACCGTGGTCGCAGCTTTCTTTTGCTGCGCCCTTCTTGCATCTACTCCAGTGAAGGCAACCGACAGCACTTTCCATTTCGAGACCATCGAAACGAACGATCTTGGGGTTTCGTTCAGCCAAACTCAGATGGCCATCGATTCCCAAGGTCATGCCCATGTGGTTTATGGAAAATTAGTAGAGGGCGGCATGGCGGTCTTCTACGCCACCAACCAGAAAGGTTCTTGGGAGGTCAAACAGATCGATGGGCCGTTCAGTAGCTATAGCGTCTCCTCTTTTACGCCAGAAGCTTACATCGTTATCGATTCAAGCAGCCGCATCAGCATCCTGTACAATATCTGGCAGACGCCCCAGGGCGGAAATACCTATTCGAGCATCAAGCTGGCCACGAAACAGCTCGATTCAACGGATGATTTCAGCCTATCCACCGTCTTCCCAGGCCAGGACACTTCAGTGCGGTCGATATGCCTTGGACCCAGCGATGTACTGTGGATGTTGTTCAATAACCAGACAAATTTCAACTATGCCAGCAAGGCACCCGGTGGTTCTTGGGACGTCTCAACCATCTCAATAATGAAGGCAAATGATTATGGTTCAAGAGCGATCGCAGTTGGCTCTGATGGTAACCCTCAGATCGCTGCCGTCAACGATAGCTCCTCACTACAATGCAAGCGCCAGCGACTGGACCACCCTGCACATACTCGAATACTTGCATATGTCGGCCGGACAATGGCATAAAGAGGTCGTGGATGGTGCCATCGGCAAGGATTATTTCGTACAGATAGGATTGAATACGACCAATGCTCCGCGCATCCTTTACGGCAGGGACAACGGAGAGGCATCTGCCGACCAGCAGGTCCGGTATGTGGAGAGGGCAGCGAACAGCTGGGGAAGCCCGCAGGTTCTACAGAATTATTCGATGAACCAGTTCTGGATCTTTGGCACAATGACCATGCTCGGAGACATCGCCCACGTGGTTTACCTCGCGCCGATTTCAGGCTCCACAACCCCGTATTCGGACGTGATGAACTACACCCAGGGCAAGGGGACCGACTTCGTTACTCGGGAAGTGAGCGCAGAGGTGGGAGGCGCCAGCCCGTGCCTGATCATGGATGCTAGTGGGGAAGCGCACCTGACGTTCACGACCGTCAACGCAGGCCTTAGCAACACGACCCTGACCTATGCGACCACCGCAGTAAGCGGCATCAGCCAACCTCTGAGCCTGAAGGCCACCGCTGGCAACGGAACGGTCGCCTTGAGCTGGTCTGCTCCAACGAACTCCGTTGGAATCACTGGATATATGGTACAGATATCGAACTCCAGTTCATTCAGCACCATCTTAAGGAACAGCACGGTGTCTGCCTCCACGCTCAATTATTCGGCGTCAGGGCTGACGAACGGGGCGACCTATTACTTCCGTGTTAATGCGGTCAGCGCTACCAACGCAAGCCCCTTCTCGGACCTGGTCAGTGCCACACCGAACCTACCAAGCTCAGGCACGACGGGAGGGTCCGATTCGACCTTGATCATCGTGGCCATCGTCGTGGTGGTAGCGGTTGTCGGGGNNGAAGAAGTAGATCGAAACCCTTTTCCCGTTCTTCTTTTATTGGGATCGGTGAGGTTCTGGGACATTCGGGAACGCACATTGACCGATCCAGCACTATTTCCTTCCATGGGGGCATATGAACAGGCACATGCCACAGACTGGAATGGCTCCCTCTTTTTCCATTTTATCGAAGGATCTCTCGCACGCTGCTGCATCGTATCTTAGCTCCCTAGGTTCGTTCTCATCGAACACCCTGCCAGTGAAGGCATTGACCGGACAGATATCCACGCACTTTGAACATTTTCCACACTTAGATTTGATTCTGGAGCCAGCGGTCTCAAGTGGCGCATCCGTGAGCACCGTCCCCCATCTGACCCTCGGTCCCCTTTCTGGCGTGATCAGCAAGCAGCTCTTGCCTATCCATCCCATACCTGCCAAGTTCGCAGCCAGCTTGTGAGAGAACTCAGCGCAGATACGATCACTGTCCATTCGCTTGGAGGATGGGACAGGAAGGGCGCGGTATCCTGCGCGCCCGATCTCGCTGGCGAGCTTGCTCGTCACCAGGTCCAATCGAGAATTGATCACATCGTATCCATGATGTCGATAGCTTACTCGTACGCCTATCCGGTCCCTATCTTCGAGCTGCTCGACCAAATCATTCGGTATGGCGATTCCGACCGAAATCGCGCGGGGATATGAGGCAATGCGCTCGCCACCTTGGTCGGAGATGGCCTTCTTTGCGGGAGCCAGGTCTGCACATCCGAAGTAGTCCACACCTTCCTTCAAAGCGATCTGTCTCAGCCGCTTATCTAAGGTCATCATGGTAGGATGGCGGAAGGGGTTAATTGGCTTAACCCTGCCCTATTTCATAAGTGATTGGTCATTGATGAAATCCATATCCATCTGGCATTCTTTTGCGAGCTTCGAAGTCGGTTTCAAATTGACCTCTTGCACCATTGTTCCGGGGTTATGGATAAGAGCGGAAAATGTCCAATCCTTGTATTTTCGGTGGCTCTGACGGTTCAAATCCATGCCCTGGCACCATCATGCAGGACCTATCGCGATGCAGTGAGGTTCGGGTTGTGGAAATGGTTGATCACCGGGAAATTAACCCATGCC
>PNBI01000069.1 GCA_003135935.1 Methanomassiliicoccaceae archaeon | reverse complement strand
GAAGGAAGCAAAGGTCAACATCCTCGGATTCACCATCGCCGAGGGCATGGGCTACGGTGTCGTCCGGGCGCTCGTCGACCAACCCGAGACGGCCTATGAGAAGCTGGTCAAAGAAGGGTTCATCGTGCGATATACCGATGTGCTGGCTGTCAGGATGGAGGATGCTCCGGGCGGATTGTACGACCTGACGACCATCCTACAGGCGGCGGGCATCAACATCGAGTATGCTTATGGCTACAGCATGCCACCTGGCGCAGTCCTAATCGTTAAGGTCGAACAGGTTGAGCAGGGCATCGATACCCTGCAGAAGAAAGGTCGAGCGCTGCTCGATACCTCTTATTTCAAATGATCGATGGAGATGACAGATATGTCCTGCTGGAACCCGAAGATCGAGATGATGCCCCGGGATGAACTGAACAATGTGCAGCTGAAGTACCTACGAGCGTTCGTCCATAAGCTCTACGACCAATCCCATTTCTATCGTGAGAGGATGGTCGAGGCAGGGATCACCCCCGATGACATTGCGACCTTGGACGATGCCTCCAAGCTCCCCTTCATGATGAAGAAGGACCTACGAGACATCGAGCAGGCGCGATTGTTCATGGTCTCCAACAATGAGTTAGTGCGATACCATGCTTCCTCTGGCACTACCGGCCGGCCGACGATCGTTGGCTATACCCAGCATGACATCGACCAATGGTGCGAGTCGGTGGCACGCGGCCTAATGTCGGCGGGGATAGGGCAACAGGACATAATCCAGATCTCGTACACATATGGACTTTTCACCGGTGGCCTTGGACTGCATTACGGGGCAGAGCGCATCGGGGCGACAGTGGTCCCTGCGAGCACAGGCAACACCGAGCGGCAGATCGACCTGCTCAAGAATTTGGGCGTGACTGCCATGGCGTGCACCCCCTCCTACATGATGTACTTAGGCGAGACGGCGCAGCGGATGGGAGTGAGCATAAAGGCCGACACCAAACTGAAGATCGGAATCCTCGGCGCCGAGCCGTGGTCGGAGGGAATGAGGGAGCGAATGCAGGACTGGCTGGGAATAAAGGCAATCAACATCTACGGCACGAGCGAACTGTCTGGGCCGTTGTGGTGCGAATGCTCGGAGCAGTCGGGAATGCATGTTTGGAGCGACCTCACTTTGGCGGAGATCATCGATCCCAAGACCAGCGAGCGGCTCGGTCCGGGAGAGAAGGGGGAGTTGGTCATCACCATGCTCCAGAAAGAGGCGCTCCCCATCATCCGCTACCGCACTGGTGATATAACCACGCTCGATGAAGAGAAGTGCGGGTGCGGCCGGACCCATTCACGCATCGGTCGTATCACTGGCCGAGTCGACGACATGCTTATTATCAGGGGCATCAACGTCTTCCCATCNNCAGATCATTGTAGAGCGCACCGGCGCGCTGGACGACATGACCGTTAGGGTGGAATTGAAGCCGGAGGCGTTCACCGATAATATGGCTGGCATCGAGAAGGTGCGGGCGAGGGTGGAGCATAAACTGCGCAGCACCTTGAACATCCATGCCAATGTGGAGCTAGTTGAGCCAGGAGCATTGCCAAGGTTCGAGGGGAAGGCAAAGCGCGTGATTGACAAGCGAAAGCTGTGATGGCGCCGACATCTGCCTAATGACTGTAAACCTGGAAGTTGCCGACCCCTCTGAAACCTAGACGGCGGTAAAGGCCTGCAGCGACAGGAGAGGACTGGAGCACCGCCTGCCGATACCCTTCCTCCTTCCCGACCCGTAATAATTCCTGGGTGAGCCATGACCCCAGGCCATCTTTCCGGTGAGATGGAGCCACTGATATCCAGTAGAGGCCAACGTCATCTTTTCCCCGGAACATGAGGCCCGAGGCAATCGGTTCCTCTTCCTTGATAGCGACGACCAGCAAGTTGGTCGGGTGCTGCGAAGGATCCAGGTTCCGGATGAAGTCCGAGAACTTCTGATGGGTATCTTCAGGCAGCTCAAAGCCATTGAACGCTGCTTTAGCAAAAGCACCAATTTCTGATTCCTGGCTTACGAATCGCAGGCTGCATCCTGACGGTGCCCGAAGGTCCATCCTCATGTTATCGAGGTCAGCGACCATCGCGGGCAAGCTCATGGCATGATCGAGGCCAAGTTCGATCAAGTTGGGGATGGGACCATTGCCATTATCCGGCATCCAAATGGTATATGGATTCCCGCGTTCGCGGAAGAAGGATTCTATCCCCTCGAGGTCCTCTTTCTCAGGCGGAACCTTCAGATATGCCAGATTAAGCGCAGGGATATCGAGGGAAGAACAGAAGCATATCGCCCTGGGATCCTCTCGTATCATGCCCATGCCTTTGATGCCGGATCCATGAGCGTACTCGAAAAGATTCCTCTCCACCCTGAGGAATTCATCTTCCTGATGGCCTGGCATTTTTGCATCCTATAATTCTATCACTTAATGATTGGCGTATTTAGCCATGCCGCGCTCAGTACCATTCCTGGATATGACAATCGACTGCTGCACGATGACGAAATTTAAGGCATGATTCAGTTGCTGCAGCAATCTGGACCGCAGGTCGGTTCCTTCTTTCCAGTCAAAGCAGCGCGGATCATGGCAGCGGCACAACCGACGCCGCTATCCACATCGATAGCGGCCGCGGGACAGTTCATCTTGCAGGCACCGCACTCGATGCAGCCAGAATGGTCAGCAATCTTGACCTTGCCGCCATCTGGCATGAAAACACCGTGGGGGCACACATTGATGCACATGCCACAATTGACGCAGCGCTGCGGATAGTACTTCAGCGTGTTCATTTCGTTTGCAACGACTTCAAGGCTGACCGGTTCGTCGGTTACTTGCATGATGTTCATAGAGACCATCCCAGAGGTGCGAAAGCGGAAATAGCGATCAGAATAGCGCCCAATGCGATCATGATCACGAACATCGGGATGTAGCGGAATATCTCCCTCTTCACTCCGGTCCTGGAAGCTATCGGACTGGAGCCGGTGAAGTTCAGCGCGAAATAGGCGACTGGCGGCGCTATCAACAGCACCTCAGCGATCGCCTTGATCAAGCCAGTCATGCCAAAGATCGAGCCTCCGAGCCAAACTTGGGAGGACACGAAGACTAGCCCGCCCAGAAAACCGATGATCAGCCCTTTGGAACTGAACTGCCGAGTGGGGATGAAGGGAAGAAACATAGGGAAGAATACGAGCCCGAAGATGGCGACGACCAGGACCGCGAACAGTCCCATTAGCCCCCCTAGCAGCAACATTACCAAAGCTGCCGGGATCAGGAACTTCGAGTAATTGACGACCTCGACTGGCACCAGGACCATTCTGTCGCGAAGTGGGAATCGCACCCGGCGCATCTCTGCTGTGGCGCGGTGATCTTTCATGTATTCCTTAACGTCGGAGGCAAGCACCGGACCATATTCCACCTTGAAGCCGGACCTCTGCCTCACCTCGTGAGCATTCACGCCAGGCGCTCCCAGCTGCGGCAGGATGATGGTGCGCTGCTGCACCACTTCCCTCAATCGGGTCACTTCGATCCGCTTGATGATCTCCTCTGCGCCGAAGGTCCCTTTGCCGGCCGCGCACCAGACATTGATTCCATGGGTGTCCAGGACCAGGATATAGGCGTCCATTCCCGCTATTCCAGAGCGCAAAGCATAGAAGCTGAGGCTGTAATTGGACGTGACGAATACCGGGGCATCTGGCGCAGGATCGCCCAACCGATATAGGCCAGGCACGACCTTGTGGCCCATTCGGTCCCACCCGATTCGGGCCAGAATGTGGTCTCGCCGGTCGGATGCTGAAAGCTCGCCAGTGGTGGCCATGATCTCGCTCATAATCCATCCTCACTCGAGTTCCTTGGCGAGAGGCCCGACCAGCCCTTTGACGCTGGAGGCCAGCTGCTCACTCTTGAAGAGATAGATACAGCAGACCTTACCGTTCTTCTCGCGGGTGACCAGGGCCAGCTTATCACCTGGTTTGATCCCAGCCCGCGCCCTGACCTCCTTGGGCAGGACCATTTGACCGCGCTCGTCGACCGATACTATCGATTCCACCTTGAGTGGTTCCTCGATCGGCTTGCATCCACATTTAGTAATGTTCTCGCTC
>PNBI01000081.1 GCA_003135935.1 Methanomassiliicoccaceae archaeon | reverse complement strand
GCGCCGACGAGGTGCAGAAGGACATCGTCTCCCGCGAGTTCGCCTCTGGTGATATGATAGACCCGAAGAACGCCCCGATAAATGTCGCTGAGCGACTGGGCTACCGCTGCCGCAACTGCGGCACCTATTCACCATATATAGAACGATATTGCCCGAAATGCCAGAAGCCGAAGACCANNGTGGCAACCCGTTCGGAGACCTGATGACCGGTCTGCTCGAAGCTTCGATGACCGGCGCCAACCTGCCAGGAATGGCGGCCGGAAAGGAGCGCGTCACCACGACCAGAAATCGATTCGGGAAGGAGGAAGTGGTCGTATTCGAAAGGAACGGCGAGATGATCCGGGTATTGGACCAGGATGCCCTGGAGAAGCGCAGGGAGCTGGAGAAGATCTCCCCCCGCAAGGTCCTGGTGCCATTGGAGCGCAACTCCTTCATTCTGGCTACAGGCGCGAGCGAGGTTGAGCTGCTCGGAGATGTCCGTCACGATCCCTACGGAGGGCATCCGCAGTTGGGCACCCAACCCTACAATCGAGTGGTCGCTGGCGCAATCCATGAGGCTCATGAGGGCATCCTTTTCATCGACGAACTATCACATCTAGGGCATCTGCAGCGTTTCATCCTCACCGCAATGCAGGAGCGCCGCTTCCCCATTTCCGGTCGAAACCCGCAGGGGTCAGGTGCATCGGTTAGGGTGGACAATGTTCCCTGCGAGTTCATTTTCGTAGGTGCTTGCAACATACAGGACCTGGAGCAGGTACTTTCCCCATTGCGCTCGCGCATCAATGGCAACGGTTACGAGGTATTGGTGAACACCACCATGGAGGACAACGAAGAGAACAGGGCGAAACTGGCCCAATTCGTAGCGCAGGAGATATCCATGGATGGGAAGATCCCTCATGCTTCCATAGCGTCGGTCGAGGAGATCATCAAAGAAGCGCATCGCCGAGCCAAGATACTAGATGGCCAAATCAACGCACTTACCTTGAGGTTGAGAGAACTGGGCGGATTGATCAGGGCAGCGGGAGACATGGCGGCCGCAGAAGGCGACCCCCTCATCGAACCGAAACATATCGCGGTGGCGATAAAGCGCAACAAGAGCATAGAGGAGCAGATCCAGGATCGCTATGGATCCTATTCGAAAGGATTGGGCAAGGACATCAGCTCGTCCCAAAAGGAGAGGTCACCCTACTACTTTTGGAACGAACATGATGGCGGCGACCAGATGTTCTCCTGATCAGAGGAAGAGCTGCATCCGGAAGGCGTCCTCGCCATTTGAGTAATATTTAGAGATGCGGCCGACGATCTGGAAGCCCATCTTCTCATAGAAATGCAGCGCTACCTGGTTGCTGACCCGGACCTCGAGGCCGATCATCCTCATCCCCTTGATGGCGCACTGCCGTTGCATCTCCCGGTAGAGTACGCCGCCGTATCCCTTTCCCCGGTGCCTCGGATCGACCGCGAGCATCAGGATCCGCGCTTCGGTCTTTGACATCATGATCCCGAAGATGAAGCCAATGATACGGCCGTCCTCCTCGGCGACGATGAACCCCTCTGGCCAGTAATTGTACAGGTCCAAGAAGAGCGCAGGATTATAGTTCTCGCTGAGCGAGCTACAGGCAAGATCATAGACTCGCGACAAATCCCTTGGCCCGAAACGCCTCAGCTGCACGGGGGCTCGAATCCCTTAATGATTCTTAATCCTTACCAGCCCTCTCCACCCAAAGATAATTGCACCGGCGGCGAATAGCACTAGCACCCATTCCTCGCCGCCGTCCTTCGCTCGTGGAACGATGTGGAGCATGAGTAGTCGCGAGGCACTATTGTTAAAGCCGTCGTAGACCGTCAGGCGAAGGGAGTAGTCGCCCGCATCGAGCACCGCCTTGTAAAAGCGTCCGGTCTGCTCGACCGTGCCATCGTCGAACAGGTCCCATTCCACTCTGGAGATACCGGACTCGTCGCTGCAATTGCCGGCGCTGACGAGGATCGGCTCTCCCTCCATTGCCTCAAGCTCCGTTTCCCCGATTTGGATCACGGGCGGGTTGGGATCCTCCTTCCAGTCGCTCTCGAAGGTCCGGGCGAAGAATCCGGCGACCACATCTGATTGCACCAGGAGGCCGCATTCGCGGTTCTCTTGCAAAGCCGCCAAGTTCCAATTTATGCTCGAGATCAATGCCGCGTCGTCGATCACCATGCCTTTGTTGTGCAAGGTCCCAAACTTCTGATAGCGGGAGACGAGCTTCGCATGCATCGGCAACCCAAGGCGGTCCCCTTCTTGCTCGATCACCTCTACCGCCAGAGTATTATTCTTCGTCCCGATCTGATTGTACCATTCGTTGTCCAAGAGGATGCGCACATCCACCCCCCTTCGTGCAGCTTCCGTCAAAGCCGGCAAGAAATAGTCGCGCAACAGCGCCTCTTCGAAATACAACTGCTCCACAAGAATTCGGTCGGTTGCTTCAGAAATGAGCCGGAGAAGCGAAGGCAATGACCAGTCTGGCGATATCACCGTGACGACGTGAGCCTTGGTCTTGACCACGTCCTCCAGATCGAATGTGCTCTCATTGTAGAGAGGAACGAAGGTACTTCCGGTTGGCCGATACTTTTGGATGTCCGGGCGCCTCGACAGGGAATCGGAATCGAACATCCTCGCGAAGAAGGCTGAGAGATCGTTCGATTCCACTACAATGCCCCACCCTCGATTGCTATCAAGAGAGCTCTCCACCAAATTCTCGGACATCAGCAGCAAGCGCCGTTCGTCCACAACCATATACTTGCAATGAAGGTAGGCGAAGCGTTTGTATCCCTCAAACGATTTTATCAGGTTGATGGAAGCACCAGAAGCATTCAGAGCGTCTAACGCCCCGTTCTCGGCCTTGCTCCTCCCTCCGACCGGTTCTGCCTCTATCAGCAGGCTAACGATGACACCGCGCTTGGAGCAGTTCATCAGCCCTCCCACCACATAACCATCAGATATCTCGTATATTGCCAAACGGACCGAGTGTTGAGCATAGGCTAGCTCTCTCAAGACTCGTTCCCTTCCCTGCTCTGGCAATGTGAACGGTTCCACCAAGCCCTCCCTTGAAATGGGTTCAATCTCAGCCCGACCTGGGACGATTATGCCCCAATCGTTGGAACGATTGCTATCTGGCACATCCAATCGCGACAGGGATTCGCCGGCTCCCGGTTTCTTGCATGGGCCCCCTTGCCATCCCGACCCCGAATAATCGGATGCACCGTAAGCGATCATGTCGATGATCGATGAGTCTCGATCAATCAGAAAAACTTCATCGCCAGCATCGGCAAGGATGAAACGCCCCTTCTTTGTGAGCGTGGGATCATCGAAGGCGATTGTTGGATGCTTATCGTGAATGCGTTCGAATAGAGAGGGATCTCCGCAAATGACCTGAACCTCACCTGGATTCATTATCAGATGCCCGAAGGTAATGGTGCCCTCGCCATCGCTCAACTTCATGCCGACCAAATTGATTGGTGAGAGGGCGGCGCTGCGCAGCATGACATACTCCGTCTTGAAGGCTGGCATGATCTCGGCTATCAATAGACCAGAAGGCCCTCGGATGGACGCGGGAAGCGAACCGGCGGATTGTTCATCGAGTACTTCGCTGGCATACGTACGATCATCGAAGGATGAGAGGCCATACTGGATGGTGGGGAGTACCAGGATGAAAAACAATGCCAGGGTAGGCCATCTCATCGATTCCGAAGCGATCAGGCTAGGCCTTCATCCAGCCGGCTACAATCATCCTAATCCGCTAGATGAATCGGATCAGATCACGCAACGCTTGCCGCTGGTCCTTTGCCTTTACTACGCCGGAAGCCAGCAGGACCCCTTTCGCACCGAGCTCGATCGCCCTCTTCACATCAAGCCCATTCTTAATGCCTGCTCCGCATAGCACCGGGATGGATGGCTCTATCTGATGCACCGCATGGACTGCCTCAACGACAACCTCCGGCTTTGCATTGGTCACGCTAACCTCTCCACCGATCAGCTCTGGAGGTTCCACCGCCACCATGTCCGGAGCGTATACCGCTACCTTGCCAGAAGTGATGGCACTATCAGCGCAGACGCAGGTCTTTAGACCAGCCCTCTTGCACGCTGAGAGGGCGCTGCGAATGTCATCGAGGTTGAGCCGGTGCTCGGAATGATTGACCAAGCTGCCGATTGCCCCAGTCCGACGGACCATTTCCGCTGTTGTCCAGCCGGTTGCGGAACCCGGGACTCGATCGTCGACATGCTGGGCCATGACCGGGATTCTCACTGAAGATGCCACTCGGCCCAGCTCCACCATCGGTGGGCAGGCAATGATATTCGCGCCGGCATCTGCTGCGACCTCCGCGCAAGCACGAGCCAATGACAATGCTCCCTCGCCCTCCACCTCTGGATAGGCCTTGAAGTTCACTATGATGAGTGGAAATCTCAGCTCATTCAATGTCTTCCATCCTCTTCGTGAGCTTCTCCAGGACTGCCGGCCGGGTGGTGTACTCCATTTCCTCCGGCCCGAGGATCGACGGCATGAACGGCCCATGCTGGCGGATGTAGATCGATGCCCTGATCGCCTTCCTTCGCGCTTCGTCCCAAACGCTGCCGGCGAAGAAGTCCACCGGCTTATGGATGCCCGGAGGCGAACCAGGGTCCTCGCAACCCTGCAGCCTCCCGTTGCTTATCTGGAATCCGAGGCAAACGATTCGTGGTGGTCCGTCGAAGAACGTTGGGTCAGAATCCTCGACCGAGCAAGGGTACAACGCTCCATAGTGGGAGCCGCGCATCCATCCGGCCACGAGCGCCGGGAACATGAATGGCTGCAATACTTCACCCACCGCTGGGAATCCGCTCTGGCACCGCACCAGTGCGACGGGGTCGTCCTTGCCGACATACTTTCCGGCGCAGACATTCAGCTTCTCCGTGCTGACCACCGCTGCAACGTCCAATGCGGGGTCCTTGGAGAAGACGCGCTTGATGGCATACCTGGTAGTGTCGCCGAGCAAGCTGAGGATATCATAGCTCTCCTCTGGCGCCGACATCACGATCTTCTTGCACTTGAAAACGTCGACTATCTCAAATCTGTATCCCTCGTGGGCACGCGGGTCGATCACCAATCCTGTGGTGGTGAACGGGTCCATGAAGATGCGGCTCAGCGGCATCGAATAGGCCGACGGCTCGGTCTTGTCTGCCATGAAGAATAGCACTGGCTCCGATCCCCGTTCCGCTATCTCCATCTCCGCCGCACCCGGTCCGGCGCCACGGACGTTCCCGGAGAAGGCGTCCTTGAGAATGTCTTGCCCGGCGGCATAAAGCTTCATGTCCTTGGCGATCTTGGTGGCGCTCTTGAAGGCCTCCCAGGCGAGTCCATGGACGTCCTTATGGTTCTCCCCTTTGAAATGGGTCATGTACAAGTTAATGTCGTCCCCTACCCGGGTCACGTAGAAATCGTTGATGGTGCCAGCCTTCACGCCGTCCCGCATGATCTCCTCACACCTTGCCATCATCTTTGGATGGGGACGGGAGTGCCCGACTACAGATCCGACGTCAGCTTTGATGACAGAAACGGTAACCTTGTTCGACATATGGCCTTACCTCACCTAACGGTTTCATTAATGAAATGGCTATATAAATTACTTCGCCAACGGCGAAGCGGAATGCAGATTTTCTAATCGGCTTCGCAATTGGGTAACGCACCGCGGAGCATTCTAGTATCAGGAAAGGAATTCCGACTATATGGAGGCCCGAATAGGGGTTTGTGGCATCGCTTGCGAGCTGTGCCCGAGGATGACCTTAGGTAAGTGCCCGAATGGCAGCGTGGGATGCGTCCCAAAGGAGAACCCTTTCTGCGCGGTAGCCACCTGTGCCTTCCGCAAGCAGGTAAGTCACTGCTTTGAGTGCGGCGAGTTCCCTTGCGAGGTAACGAAGAAGGGCCCAATCGCCTATGGCTATTGCCAATTCATATCCGGAAAGGAATGATGGCAGATTTCGAACTGCATCTTATCAATGCAACTGCCGATTGCTTGATCGGCAGAGCACTGATCCGAAATGGCTTGAGCCAAATACTTGTAGCCGGTTCAACCAACGACTATCGCGTTGACAGGGCAGGCGTCGGCGGCGGCCTGGGCGCAATCTTTTTTGTCGTCGGGGATCTCGCCCTTGTCTAATCCGCCCTTCTGGAATTCCTTTTTGACGTTAGAATTGCCGTCGGACCCTTCCTCAAAGACATCCGGGCATTCGTCGTTGTAGCATAATCCGCAAGCGGTGCAAGCATCCTCGTCAACGGTAACTTTGACCGACATAATGCCCAGTATTGAAAGCTCCGTATTATAAGCTTGTTGGATTCCCTGCTTCGGTCTGGAATAATTCCAAATTCGAATGAGTAGCGTCCTCCCCCATCGCCTTAAATATGCACCCAACATTTCCGAAATGAGGGTTCAAGCCATGTCCACAGAGGCGCCGGTCCGTGACTCAAAGTCCATCACTTCGGCTGATTTCGAGAATGAGGTCGAGATCGACGGTTGGGTCCAAGAGATCAGGGCCTTGGGTGGAATCGCCTTCTTGATCGTGCGAGACCGCCATGGCACCATCCAGGTAGCGCTGCCGAAGAAGAAGGTCACTCCGGAGCTATTCGCCACTGCCACCGCACTTGCCCGCGAATCGGTGGTAAGGATCAGAGGGGCGGTGAAGCAGAGCGCTCAGGCCAGAAATGGCTACGAGATCATTCCCTCTGTCATCGATGTGCTCTCGCCAGCAAGGTCGCCATTGCCGATGGGCGTGGTGGACAAGGTGAACGTCGAGATGGATACCAGGCTCAACAACCGATACATGGACCTACGCAAGCCTGAGGTCAGGGCGGTCTTCGAGATCAAATCAATGGTTCTGCAGTTGATCGATGAGTACCTAGTTGACCACAATTTCGTGGAAGTCTTCACGCCCAAGATCGTCGCTTCTGGGGCTGAGGGCGGCTCGACCCTGTTCAAGATCGACTATTTCGGACAGCCTGCCTATTTGGCACAGAGCCCTCAGCTCTACAAGCAGATGCTCATGTCGACTGGCCTCGACCGCATCTTCGAGATCAGCCCGGCGTTCCGCGCCGAGCCGTCGGATACCATTAGGCACGTGAGCGAGTTCATCAGCTTCGATGGCGAGATGGCGCATATCCGTCGCATGCGGGACGTCCTCGACGTCCTGGAGGGTTGCGTGCAATACACTGTGGAAGGCGTGGCAAAGAATGGATCGGAATTGGTCTCGAAGCTTGGCATAGAGATCAATTTGCCCAAGACGCCATACCCGGTGATCGCCTACTCGGAGGCGCTTGACATGGTTGTCGCTGAGGGCTTGTCCCTCAACATGGGGGACGACCTGGGGACGGAGGGCGAGAAGATCGTCGGGGACATCATGGCTGAGAAAGGCTACGATGTCTATTGGATCGTTGAATATCCAGAGGAGGCGAAGCCGTTCTACATCATGGAGAGAGATGGCACGCCGTTTTCCTACTCTTTCGACCTAGACTACCGTGGACAAGAGATCGCGTCCGGTGGCCAGAGGGAGCACCGCTACGATCGGTTGGTCGAGAGGATGAAGAAGAAGGGGCTGGACCCAGAATCGTTCGATTTCTATCTGGCCGCGTTCGCCTATGGCATGCCGCCTCACGGAGGCTGGGGGCTTGGGGTCGAGCGACTGGTCCAGAAAATGCTCAACCTGCCTAATGTACGAGAGACCATCATCTTCCCGCGAGACCGGAACCGATTGACCCCGTGAATGGTAACATGATCCTATGGCAAAGGATTGAATCCTGATGAGATCAATACCCCATCCGAGATGGGATGGAAGACGAATACGAGCGTAGCCCGGTCGATGACATAGTCGCGCATGACGAAGACGATGATCTGATCCATTTCTTCGTGGGAGGAGAGCCACAGCCCAAGGGCAGCACCCGCGCCTTCTACGTTAAGAAGCTGGACCGAGTGGTAACCACCAACAGCAACCGCAACACCAAGCAATGGCAGCTGCGTGTGGCCATGGAAGCGCAGCGCGCTAACGAGTGCCGGAGGGTATCATTCTATTC
>PNBI01000018.1 GCA_003135935.1 Methanomassiliicoccaceae archaeon | reverse complement strand
GACCGGTACCTGACGCTCTGGATATTCATAGCGATATTCATAGGGATAGGCCTAGGAGCTACAGTTCCCGGCATCGCTGATAGCCTGAATAATCTAAGCATTGGAACAACATCCATTCCGATCGCCGTCGGCCTTATCCTGATGATGTGGCCTCCGTTGGCTCGGGTCAAGTACGAAGAATTGAAAGAGATACCCAAGCAATCTGAGGCTAAGAAGATGTTCGGAACTTCCCTAGCCTTGAATTATATCGTTGGCCCATTGCTGATGTTCGCACTGGCCTGGATCTTCCTTCCGGACAACGTGTTTTTCAGGATCGGGCTCATTCTCACCGGTCTAGCACGCTGCATCGCGATGGTGATCGTCTGGAACACGTTGGCCGAAGGAGACTCCGAATACGCCGCCATCCTGGTCGCCTTAAACTCTGTCTTCCAAATAGTCCTTTACGCGTTCTATGCTTACTTCCTGATTGCGGTGGCTTCGAATTGGGTATCCCCTGGCTCTGGAACGGAGATCAATATCGGCGTGTGGGAGGTTGCCCAGAGCGTGCTTATCTATCTGGGGATTCCGTTTGCCATGGGTATCGCGACCCGATACCTTTTACTTTCGAGAAAGGGAGCGAGCTGGTATAATGACCGTCTGATGCCAGCATTGGGAAAGGTCTCACTGCTGGCATTGCTGTTCACCATCGTGGTCATGTTCGCCTTCAAAGGCGAGTATATCCTCAACCAGCCGTTCGACGTTGTAAGGATCGCGATTCCATTAGTATGCTACTTCCTGATAATGTTCTTCCTGTCCTTCGGACTGTCCATCAAGATGAAATTCGATTATCCGCATGCGACTGCTCAGAGTTTCACCGCTGCAAGCAACAACTTCGAACTTGCCATCGCCGTCTCTATCGGGGTGTTCGGCATTGGGTCCCTTGTAGCTTTCGCAGCTGTGATCGGTCCCCTGATCGAGGTGCCGGTGCTCATCAGTCTGGTGAACGTCGCATTCTGGATACGCAAACGTTATTATGGACCCGATGGCAAAGTACTATCGAAGGAAAACCACCAGGATTCTTCTACATCAGGAGGCATCTGAACGGACGAGAAGACCAAAGAGATCGTGGCGATAGCGGCTTCGATAGCAGGACATTGTCAGCCTTGCCTTAAGCACCACTTGGAGAAGGCGAGGGTGATAGGAATATCAGAAGAGGACATTCAAGGAGCGGTCAATCTGGCAAAGATAATAAGCGAGAAAGGGGACGAGCGTATGCTAGAATACGCTGACTCGCTGCTGCAGGCTATGGAGAGAGCAAATACCGAGTCTAACGGGCAGACTAAGAAGAAGAGAGGATAACATGGTAGTGGAAGCAGTCAATTTTTATGGGATGTCGCCGGATGATATCGTCAAGTATCTTCCGGGTAAGGATTGTGGCAGCTGCGGCTATAAGACTTGTAGGGAGTTCGCCGTGGCGCTGAGCGACGGCAAGATGACGGTCAAAGACTGTCCCGAGATGGCGCTTCGCATGAGCGAGTCGTTGGCAGGGGCATTATCAATCAAATTGGAGGTCCATGACGCGGACGCCTCAATGAATACCGTGACTGAGAAGCTAATCGAAGTGAATTCCCCCGGGCCGGACTCCCCGGTGCTCATCACGGGCAATTCGGGTGTCACCATTTACGTCCTGAACCTGATATTCTCGAAGACGCCGGAGGTCAGCGCTTATATCGTGCCCACGGAGACCAAGGGGTTCACGATAGACCACGCAGCGGGCCTGAAATTGGTGACTCCCATGACTGTGATGCGAGGCTTGACGAACAGCGCAGTCGGTGCGAAGGTTAACCATCGGACCCTCTTGATACCTGGATTATGCGCTGGTGTTGAGAAACAGCTCGAGACGATGACCAGGTGGAAAGTCGAAACCGGGCCGATCAGTGGTTTCGAATTGCCGGCCTTCTTGATCAAGAAGTCAGAGGAGAAATAGGCGTCCCCACGCTAATTGGCTAAAGAGAAATAGAACAGGAATCGAGGGGAGTGAACATGACTTCTAAAGTGAAAGTCAACATGAACCTGTGCGCAAAGACGACGATAGTTGAGGTCACGCAAACACCAGAGGGGACCTACAAAGTCCAGGTGACGACGCCGTGCGACAACGTCAAGGAGTTCGCCCAAGGTCTGGAGGAATTGACGTTGAATGACCTAACGGACAAGCGCAGCAGCAAGGTCTTCGATAGGATGCGGGTGACAAAGATGAGCGCGGATTGCCTTGTGCCCGCTGGCATACTGACGGCGGCATGGCTTGAGGCAGGGATGATCGCTCAGTCTCGCGCAAAGAAGGTCAAGTTTAATAGTGTGGAGTTCGTCTTCGATTAGGGAAAACAGGCTGTGGTCCAAGGGATATTGCAGCCTCCCAAATAGGGGACCGATCTCTTGCACACTTTTCCCCATCTCTTTTAATTATCTGGGTAGAAGATTCTCAAGGATATTTTTATAGACAGGATCACTGAATATGGATGATGGTGGGTCTGTCCGAACACAACAATTAGATAGAGCCAGCATGGCGATTTATCATTAGAAATCAAAGACGAATTTTTCCAACTCTTTATACGAAACGTATGACAACAAATTTGGAAATGTTGCGGCTGGATGATAGTTGTCGAGGTTCAAATTGCGTTCCTCGCACTATTGGTTTGGGGGTATAGTATAGATTCGAAAAACCGGACTATACTGTGCCCCCCAACCATTTTTGTTAGTATAGAATCGAAGAATGATACCTTTCCTATTGTCTGGATGGTTAAATCAAAAAGGATGAGTGAGGTTCAGATTGTAAGCTAGAAGACGCCCCTCTCCAGATAACTTAATAATTGGGTAGAGAATGATAACCATCAGGGGCTTCTCCGTTTGTTTAGATTAAAAGTTAACAAAGCATGCACCCTCCTCGCTTTAGCGATACTCATTCTTGTAGCTAGCTCCTCAGGAATCACATCGACAGTTAAAGCAGCAACCCAGGATAACAATTTGACTGCACATCCATTTTTGCATGCACGTCCGGTAGGGGCTCCAGGACCTGACCCCCTTATCCCAACCCAAATAATAAATGCGTACCGCCTTGCCCTATCAACCAATGGCAACGGAACAACCATAGCGATCGTAGACGCCTATGACGACCCGACTATAGCTAGTGACTTAGCTGCCTTCAGCAGCTACTTCCAACTGCCGGATGCGAACTTTATCAAACATAAAATGGCAACTTCTATCAGCGTAGACGGCGGATGGGCGCGTGAGATCTCCCTCGACGTTGAGTGGGCACATGCTATCGCCCCCCAAGCAACAATATTACTGGTAGAGGCAGTTTCCAACAGCTACCCCGATCTTCTTGCAGCCGTAGATTACGCAACAAGTTATCCCGGAGTGGTGGCAGTCTCAATGAGCTGGGGCAGCAATGAATTCAACATCGAGAATATTTATGACTCACACTTCATTAAGCCCGGAATAGTTTTCTTCGCTAGCAGCGGCGACAACGGCTCTGGCGCAACATGGCCTTCTAGCTCACCGAACGTGGTGAGCGTTGGCGGAACAACTCTTAACCTAGACTCAAACGGAGCCGTGATCTCAGAAACAGCTTGGAGCGGGAGCGGAGGCGGAGTGAGCACATATGAACAACAACCATCCTATCAGGCGAACTATGGGTTGACCTATGCAATGCGTGCCACTCCCGACGTTTCCTTTGATGCGGATCTAAATACCGGCGTTAATGTTTATGATACTACACCATACCAAGGATATTCTGGATGGTGGATTTTGGGGGGAACCTCCTTCGGAGCTCCAGCTTGGGCAGCGATCCAAGCACTTGGCCAAACAACTGGCAATAGCAATTTCTACCAGGACGCCAAACAATCTGCCACTTCGTACTTCCGAGATATCATAAGTGGATCGAATGGGTATCTAGCGGCTCCGGGCTATGATCTAGTCACAGGCCTAGGAAGCCCTATCACTACTAATTTCACACCTCCATCAACCGCACCTAGTGCCCCACGGAGCTTAACGGCGGTAGGTCGTAATGGCTACGTCACCTTGACCTGGCAAGCTCCCAGCTCCAATGGCGGCAGTAGCATCACTGGATACAAGGTCTATCGGAGCACCACCTCGGGTGGAGAGACTCTTCTAACAACCCTTGGCAACGTCCTAACGTATACCAACACCGGTCTGACTAATGGCCAAACCTACAATTACACTGTAAGCGCCGTAAACGGCGTAGGCGAAGGGGCAATGTCCAATGAAGCTTCCGCAACGCCAGCCACCATGCCAACGGCTCCCACACTGACTTCCGTCATGCCTGGCAATAGCCAAGTTGTTCTAACATGGACAGCGCCTAACAGCAATGGTGGCTCCTCGATCACTGGGTACAAGGTGTACCGTGGTACGTCCTCAGGCGGAGAAACGTTGCTTGCAACCTTAGGCAACGTGCTCACCTACACCAACACCGGCCTCACCAACGGTCAGGCTTACTATTACAAGATCAGCGCTTTGAACTCCGTTGGTGAAGGACCTCAGTCCAATGAGGTCTCCGCAATGCCAGCCACCGTGCCTGGTATCCCTCAGAGTCTTTCGACCGTTTCGGGAAATGCTCAGGTAATTCTGACCTGGTCTTCTCCCGCCATCAATGGCGGGAGCGCTATCACTGGTTACAAGGTTTATCGGTCAACGACTGAAACTGGGACCTATTCCCTGATCGCCTCACCCTCTGGTACGATCTACACCGATACCAGTTTGAGCAACGGTCAGACCTATTGGTACAAGGTAAGCGCGGTTAACGCCGTCGGAGAAGGAGTGACGACTCCATCCATACCGGCAATACCCTACACCGTCCCCGATGCCCCCACTGGACTGACAGCCATCGCTATGAATAGTCAGATCACTCTGAATTGGACGGCCCCGACCTTCGATGGCGGGCGGGCTATCGACTATTACGTAATCTATCAGGATGGAGTTGCTATTTTCAATCCTTCGACTGGATTGACGACCACCATCACTGGCTTGACAAACGGACAGAATTATTTCTTCACGGTAGTAGCGCATAATGCCGCTGGTATAGGAGATCAATCCATCAACGCAACGGCGATACCCTTTACTAAACCAGGTGCACCGCAAGGCCTCACAATCACCCCTAGCAATGCTCAAGTGACGTTGAGTTGGACCGCGCCATCCTTCAATGGTGGGAGAGTCATCACTAACTATAGTGTTTATCGTGGCATTGCGTCAGGCGAGGAGATTCTCCAAGTCGCACTCGGAAATGTGCTCACATATACTGATACCTCGCTCATCAATGGTCAGACCTATTTTTACAAGGTAAGCGCCGTCAACTTGGCCGGAGTAGGCCCGCAATCTGACGAAGTCACTGCCATACCCTATACCGCCCCCAACGTCCCTACTGGACTTACAGCCATTGCTGACAATGGTCGAGTCACTCTGAATTGGACCGCCCCTGCCTTCAACGGAGGTAATGCCATTGACTACTATGCAATCTACAAAGACGGTGTCGCATTGCTTGATCATCCAATTGGGCTCGCGATGGTCATTGGAGACTTAACTAACGGACTGACCTACTCCTTCACCATTGCTGCACATAACCTCGCCGGGAATGGGACTCAATCAAATGCTACATTCTCCAGGCCTTACACGGTGCCAGATGTCTCAACGGGGTTGACCGCGATAGCGGGCGATGCTCAGATAACATTGAACTGGACCTCCCCGCCCTTCGATGGCGGGCGGGCTATCGACTATTACGTAATCTACCAGGACGGCATCGCCCTTCCCGATCTTCGCACAGATTTAACGACAACTATTCCAAGAGTGATCAATGGACAAAATTACTCCTTCACCGTGGCCGCACATAACCTTGCTGGTTTAGGCCCTCAGTCCATTGTCGCCTCTGGAATGCCTTTCACAACCCCAAATGTCCCAATAGGACTCCATGCTATTGCCGGCAATACCCAGGTCACATTGAATTGGACCGCTCCCGGTTTCAACGGTGGCAGAGCCATTGATTACTATATCGTCTATCAAGAAGGCCTCGACGCTGCGCATTCGACCACGACAATGGCGATAATCACAAATCTGAACAATGGACAAGGGTACAATTTCACGGTCATGGCGCATAATGTCGCTGGAAATAGCACTCAAAGTAACTCTGTCTCCACAACGCCCATGACAGTGCCGGGAGCGCCAACGGGCGTAACTGCGACCCCTGGTCCTAACAAGGTGACCATCACGTGGCAAGCTCCATTGACGACCGGTGGTAGCCCGATTATTTGGTACACAGTATATCGGGATTCAATACCCTTCATAGATGTGAACGCCTCCACAATGGAATTTGTAGATCCGACAGGCACAGTCGGGACGACTTACACCTATTATGTCGTCGCGACCAATGCAGCTGGAAATGGTCCTGGTTCATTGGCAATAAGTGTAGCATCCCAAGCAGACAACACTTTGCTCTATATTGGCATTGGAGCGATCGCGATCATAGCTTTGGCAGGAGTCGCTTTCCTAGTGCTAAGGAAACGAAAATAATAGACGACCATTTTCATTCCTTCCCTTTCCCATCTGGGAAAGCCAGGATGTGCAAAGGCTAAGATTTTGAGACTGGTCTAGATCACCGAGTGATTTGATTTAGCAGAACAAAAATAGAATAACCCACAATCGTCTCTTCTTCTTTGGTGATCTGCTGAAATACTGTGGATATTGCGGAAAAAGCACCGATGACGATGTTCTTTTTTGCGTCCACTGCGGAAAGAAACAGACACAATCATCAGAGGTTCCAGCCACCGAAGAAGATATCGACGATGAGAAAATCGACTTCGACAAACTGACTCTCGATGAGGGCTATTCAAGAAAAGAGATTGGCAGCAAGTTTGAAGAGACCGTTGAAAGGATATTGAAATCCAAAGGATATGCAACTGCCATGAATCAACGCATAGATGGGAAGCGAGGACAAAAAAGAGCGATAGATGATATTTTCGTCTATGCATTGAATTATTAGTGACTGAAATGGCACGACAACCGTTTGCTCAATTGACTAGGTACTCCAATGACGAAGGAGATGATTAGCTGCATGATGGATGGAAAATCAACAGGAAGATTCATGGGTTTGTCTCTGTTGATATACAATTCCCGTTAAGGTCCAGTTTCAGAATCCATCTGTCCTCAATATTTCTTTGAAAGCATCATCGAAGTCGCCTTCATCAATCATGACGAATTCAGGGCGAACTCTCTGCGAAGTCCTTGTTCTTTCCAATTCATCTTCAGCCTCGTTACAGTATTCCGTCAAGTTGATCCAGATTTTCTTGAGGATTGTGGAGTAGTTCGCTTCCCGGTCATCCTTGAAGGCATTCATGATATTGCGCAGACTACCTGAAACGTCGTCAATTGATTTGTCGATAACCCCTCGTGGATCATTCACTATCAACATGCGGCGCGGATGAAGTCCAAACAGTCGCGATTCCTGTTCCAGAACCGCCATCTCAATGAGTTCTAAGAAATGTCTCTTCGCTTCCATAAGTCTATTACTTGGGCCTAAGGTGTCGATTGATATCGAAAGCTGGTCTTCGTACTCTGTTAGGTAACGGTGTAGAATCAGGTTATGAAAGGCAATCATGCGTTTAAGTTTCTCAAGTTCCTCCCCTTTTCCTTTCATGATGCCATCGTATCTCGCAATGTATGTGCAAATGATGTAATATGAGAATATGGCAGAGAAGATCCCATCTAGGACAGTAAACTTCATGCTCCAGACTCTTTCTGTGAGGGCAGTCCGTTTTGTGAACCGTTGTGATAGAACCAAGGTGACAATTGACGTGATAAAAGCAACCAATGCGGCAATCACAACACTTGACAAGACGTCGATGTCTGCCATTACGAATAGAGACTTTTTGTTGAACTTAAAGGTATTTAGAAGTAATGAGACGGTGGGGAGCTGTCGACTGTGGCCAAAGTATCTTCGATTCAGTGCAATTAAAGTAATAATTAATCATAGC
>PNBI01000135.1 GCA_003135935.1 Methanomassiliicoccaceae archaeon | reverse complement strand
GAACAGCGAGTCGATTGACTTCTCGATCAGCTCTACTCTTTGCCGGGTATAGCTGTCGATCATGAACCGGTTCGAGATCTCCTTCGTCATGTCCAGGTACTTCTTGACCGAGCTCACGTGAACGGTAAGAGTAAGATTGTTCCCGCAATAGCATTTTCCAGAGAGCGGGATGCGCCGATAGGAAGCGCCGCACTTGGTGCAGCGGAGCTTCTGTCCGCTGAAGGACTTCAAGTTGCCGATCATGTCCGGCAGCAGGTGCCTCGTGACGACCCGATAGACAACATCCACTTCATCCACTGCACGGATCTTATGCGCCAGCACCAGCTGGGCGTTCAGCTTGTCCTCCATCGTCTCCAGTATCTTGTAGGCTGAGTCCCTCGGACCCTCGCTGATGTCAGCGGTATCATGAGTAAAGCCGAACCCTTCGTATTGGAGCACGGAGCCCAAGCGCCCCCCCACCAGGTCCATTCGCTCCTGCAGGTCCTTAGCTTGCTTGTACTCTAGGGTGGCAAGGTAGAACTCCAAGGGGTATTCCTTGGCCATATCGATGTTGTGCGCTTCCTTATCGACCTCGTTCGGGTCGAGCCTCGTCGTAAGGACGAGTGGTGCGTCCATCAGCCCTCCCCGCCTTTCCGGGAGGAACGAACGCGAGAAGTTGATCAATCCGTCCATAAGCAATATCGCGCTGTCCTCGTCCCCATCGGCATTGCGACGCTTGGCGGCATGGAAGAATGGATGCCCATAGCCAACGTTGCTCGGTGTGAAGCCGAGCAGACGGCACAGTACGCCCCCTGAGGTATGCGGAGCTAGCCCGATCACCATATGCCCGATCAGGTCTTGCCTATCTTTTGCATTATAGAAAGGAGCGAGCTGGTAATATTTCACCAGCATCTCATCGATGAAATTCGCCACCTTGACCAGGTAATCGCCGCATGAGATCGATGGAACATAATCCTGCACCTTCAGCTCGCATATCTGCTCGTCCGATGTAAGTTCCACTCCATCTTGGTCAAGCTGGTAGCCGAGCGCCCTGGCCTTTTCCACCGTCAGCCCGATCTCCCTGGGGCGGAAGTGCGTGAGCGGCACATCAGTCATATCGAACCGGATCGTCCCGTCCTTGAAGACGAAGACGTCATGCTTGGCGCGCAAAATGCCCTTCTCCATCGCTTCCGGTGTCTTGTTCTTTGAGATCATCCCCTGCACCCCTTTGATCTCCAACGCTGCGCTCTCGCCCAGGTTCTTCAGGGCGGCCTCGATGATGCCGTTGACGTCGATGTGCTGCTTGGCCGGCGCGTCCGTCGGGATTGTATGGGAGCCACACTCGCACTTGCATTGGAATGTTGTCTTGCCGCAGACCGGGCAGCTTCGGATGCCGACCTCCACCTCGATCTCCTTGTCCCCCCTAGCCTCGCTCACCAGCCTTTGGGTCCCTCCGCTCAGGCCTAATGGGAAAAGCACGTGAGGCGGAGGCTTCATCTTGCGCTCTTTGGCTTTCTCAGGACGGGCCATGCGAGCGCCGATCCTGGTTACAGATCGTGGCCTCATCTTGATGCCCATGGCATTGGAAACCGCTTCGATAGAGCTAGTTCCATCAAAGTCTACCGCTGCAACGATATGCTCCCCGCTCACTTTGAGCCCGAGGCCGGCGATCAACGGCTCTGCATATTTCCCGAGAATGATTCGATCGGCTTCGACCCGGTGCAACGCCCCCAGGCTTTCCAAGGTCCGCTTGGGTTCACCGAGCGATTGAATTATCAGTTCGCCATCCTTCCAGCTTCCCTTCTCAAGGACCAGCGTCCTCAATTCCAGGAGTCGATCCATTGGGACGTCCGACCAGAAGAGATTGTATTTGGGATGGAGTGGGACATCGTGAAGGCGAGAGAGTTCCACTGCATCGGCGAATGTCGCTGGGTCCAACCAGCCATCTGGAAGAGAACCGGCCGATCGTCGCAGTTCCACCTTGTACCATTCAACGGAATAGGAGCCGGGGATCAGAACGTGATTGTTCTCCACGAACTCGCCGAAGGGAATGAGGATCTCGCCCAAATCGACGATCTCCTTCACCCTCGACCTTACCAGCTCGAACTCCTCGACCTTATGGACTTGGACAAGGTCTCCGTTGGTGAGCAGAAGGATCGGTCCTTCGAGCTCGTCGCAAGGGGTCACCGCCCCTGCCTTCCCCGGCCTTTCCAGCTTTATTTGAGTACCGACAGCGAGGAAATCATCGACCGCGTGCATTGTCGCCGGGTTCAGCGCTATCGCCGCCAGGCCAGTGGTGCGGCCTCTACCATAACGAAGTCTTAGGCCACCGACGCGTGAGGGGTGGCCCAGTACCGGTCGCCCCGCTATCAGGTCTTTCAGGTACTTGCTATCTGGCTTGACATTCGAGACGTCCTCATCGCTTGTCGATTTCTTCTTCAATGCGAGATATTCGGAGATGAATGACCAACCATCGATGCCAAGCTTCTTAACGTGCTTCTCGATCTTCGGCGCCTTCTGGCACAGCCCTTCTGCAATGACCAGGCATGCGCCGCCCCTGACCTTGTTGGTCTCTATGCGAGGAAGATCACGATAGCCAGATATCTCAATGTCTTCGGTCCCTTCTCCATCGATACACACCGGGCAATTCTTCGCGATCAACTCGATCTCTTGGTTGCTAGGGGTGTATTGCAAGTGCTGGCACTGCTTGTAGAGCGGGATCTCTTCCTTGAAACGCTGGACCTCGCCATCGGTGGGAATGTATCGACCTATACCGAGCTCCCTCCGGACCACGTCCCCGATCAACACGGCCATGGCTTGACCGGTCCCACCGGCAGAGCGGATCGGGCCAGCGAATGAGATCGAGATATAATTGGAACCGTCATAATTACGACCGATCTTCACTCCCGCTATCCCTTCCAGTGGTGCGACCAATATACCTTCGGTAAGAACGGCAAGGCCGACCCTGACCGCCCGGTCAATGGCCTCCTCGCGGGTCTTCGCCGGTTTTCTGGCGATCTCCTTGGCGATGATGAGGGACGCTTCTTCCC
>PNBI01000055.1 GCA_003135935.1 Methanomassiliicoccaceae archaeon | reverse complement strand
GTCCCGCACCGCTTGATTGATTTGCATGGCGCTTATCGCGCTCCCCGGTGACAAGCGGGCTAAGTCTTGTACGGGGATCAGGCTGAGGCGGGCGATGTCGATCAGGCCGTAGATGCCGCTCTTGGTGTACGTGATCGAGCCGTCCGTGTCCAAATGGATCCGGCCGCGCAGCTTGTGCGCTGGCGGCTTGTACATGATNNCTCTCTGCCTAGATCGAGCGCAATGCCGTGCCCCTCCGCCCTCTTGGCCAGGTACTCCATGTAGAACTCGTCCCCGCCCTCGGAATAGATGACGTCCGGGTCGCGCTCACGGACGAGAGACTGCAGCTCCTCTAGGATGCTTTCCTCCGTTCCGTCGAGCAGCACGTCGTCCAACCGCACGCTCTCGATCACGTCGCCCGCAACCGGGATGCCCCGGGAGGCGCGCACGTTCACCTTCAGCTCGGCGGTCGTTAGCTCCGGAACGGGGTAGATGATCCGGTCCTGGGAGTCGAGCATGCGGTACGTCGTCCCGACGTCCAGCAGGCCCATGGGGAAGATGTCATGCTTCAGGAAGTAGCGTTGGTCGAGACGTAAATCGACGTTATACAGCTCGTGCTCGCGGTAGCGGCCCCAGGCGTCCACCAGCCTGGCCGTCTGTCCTAGGGAGGCGTAGTCGCCCGGTGTGACTCGAAGGAACGGCATCGGCTCGGGGTGCATCAGGGTGCTGTGCATCTCCATGCTCGTATCTGGCACGTCGATCATGCGCAGGTCGGCAGCGACTTTGTGTAGGCTCTCCTCCGAAGCGGAGCGGACGTAGAACGACGGCATGAAGTGCCGATCCACCAGCCGCTCGATGCCATGCTCGGTCTTGAGCCAGATGACCATGCAGTCGCGCTGCTGGTCCGGGTAGCAGTCCAGTATCCAGCCCTTCATGTGCCGCCTTTCCTCAGCCGGCGCAGCTCCTTCTCCTGCTCCAGGAGGATGGAGAGCAGCGCCCCCTCCACCGGGTCGGTGAACGTGGCATAGGTGGAGGCGGAGGCGTGCATGCGCGCCTTGTTGGTCATCTCGTCGAACGTCTCTCGGTCGTCCTTCGGCAATGCCTTGCGATAATCGCTCCAGCTCTGTATGATCGATTCCAGCGTCATGCGGTACGTCGGCACAGTGCGGCCCATTTCGAACTCCTCCATAACCGTTTCCGCTAAGAGGCTATAAATGGCGGAGGAGGGGAGATGCCTGAAAGTGGCGTGAGGCAAGTTTGGAGAGGGATTTAGTATGGAATTTACTGGTAGCATCAATTGCCTATGCCAGACTAATCGCAGGTGGATTAAGTTCGGAATATTTGAGCTTCATATCGCTGCTTTTTGACATAGGGACAAGCTTAATAGTGGACAGCACGTAGTTTTTTAGAGGCTGAACTTGCCTTGCGTGGACATATCAAGATTATTGTTGCCATTGTCATCATCGTGCTAATGGTCCTGTCTACTAGCACTGGTTTCATTAGCCTTGTAAAGAGCAGCGGTGGAGGCATCAGTCAGAAAGAGCCTGGAATGGAGCGAGTTTGGTTGACCGTAAGGGGTGACCAGATGGATGTCCGGGCTGGCGACAAATGGGGCGAGTTCGAGACCTTCGGAAATGCCAGCACTGGCACCTTGAACCATTCCAACAATGTTTCTTTGGAGCAAAGTCCAGGGATAGAGAGCGTCATCTTAGAACATCACGTCTGGATCATGATGCGCTCTAATGTCACGGATGCCCCTGTCCTCAATTACACTCTGGACATCAAGGGGAACTCGTGGAACATAACGTTCGAGGCTTATGCTCCCGGTGGCAACGACAATCTGTCCGCTCCGGACAGAGGCCCCCAAGGATTCGAGCTGAAGGCCTTCGTGACCGATCAAGCCGGCGTCAAGCTCGCAGGCGTCGGGTTATCATACGGATCACTGGGGCACTCATTCATCAGGATATTTGACGCGAAAATGGGCTCGTGGGTGAACGTGAGCAGTGCAATCCTTCCTTCGACCACCCATAAGTCATCACAATATGGAATGGAGCCTGACCGTTACATCATCTCATTTCATAGCTTAGATGCGGGTACCTGCAAAATAACCGTTTTGCAGACGGCAGTGGGCGTTATCAGCTCGAGAGTTGTGACTATGCCGATATCAGCAACTCCGTACCAACTAGTGATGCAAGGAAGTGCCGTGATTCTGAGAAAAAGTTACCCGGCTTATCAATCTATTCAATACACAAACTGCGGCGGTTGGATCGTTGACCGCCTTGGTTGCAGAGGNNGAGTACATCCAAGGCAACGACTCCTTCCGGACCAATATAACGGGCCCGGCAAGCGATCCGATAACGGATGCGACGGTGACGATCGCTGGCGTAAGAGCCATTTACAACCCTACGATGGAAAGGTATGAGGCATCGCTTCCGGGAATGGCTGATTGGAGCTTACCGCTCAATTATAATGTGACAGTTGACGGCATCATCGCACAGGGGACGTTCTATGTCACTTACGTCTCTCAGGCCCCTCATGCTTCGGTCTCGCAATGGTGGAATGGCTTGGATTGGGTCAGCGTATTCGGACTGGATGATTGCAGCAGTCCTGGCACAGCCTTGAAAAAATATAATGGATACCACCATCCATTAACCGCATACCTTCTTGGTTCGGTTGGAAGCTCCGCTGACATACTGCCTACCCAGTCCGAAATCGGATTGCATTTTCCTCATCAGTGGTGGGAGACTAACAGCCGATTCTGGAGCGAGGCGACCACAATGGCTAATCAGGGAAAGCAGTTTATTGGCCAATATGCCTTTGCCAGTAAGTGGGACGATCCCGCAAACGGTGGTAATGGCCACACCTTCATCTCCATGGCCAACCCCGGAAACAGAGCCAGCTATCAGCTTTTATACGCTGAGTATCAGGAGGGGATAAGGATCGATGGAAATTCGGGAAACAATGCATCGCAACTGGGGAGCTGGAATCTTCCAAGCCCGTACGTTTCCCTAGGTTCGGGATGGGACCCTTGCACGCCGATGGACCTTATGGATGCCATCCGGCAGCTGAACACCGACATTGCCCGTTCATGGAATGACAGCTTCAGAATCGTCGATCTGATCGCGCAGAACCATGGTCTGTTGAGAGTGTTCGGCCACCCCGAAACCCCCATTAAGACTCCAAGTATCCTGCATTGGATTGATAACAGTAAGACGAACTACAGCCACGAGAATTGGAAGGCCACCGATGGTGAGGTGGCTAGCTATGTTTACGGAAGATGGTCAACCCAAGTCGTGTTTGATGGCAATCTATCCAACGATGGAACTTGGACATATAGGGTGATGAGCAAAGATCCTAAGAAGGCCGGCTACTGGGCGGTTCCAATAACCATCGCCATTGATACGCAGGGAAGGACGATCAAAGATGTCGTGTTTGTCAACCGTTCGGAAACGCACCAGATGAGCGATGGATCGCTTAATAACCTACATGGAAAGAGAGTAATGGACGCTGGATACCAAATCAAGGATGGGAAGCTTTTCATTTCGCAAATCTGGGATTCAAACACGACCGTAAGGATAGTTTTCGAGAATGATTCGCACCAATCTGCCACCCAGTCATCATCATCATGCTTGGCTATTTTCAACCCAGTAATGTGGGTTTTTGAAACAAGGTGGGAATAATGGCTGGATTGCTAACGCTCAGAGGCCAAGTTCAATGTCGTTCCTGCGGAAGCAAGTGGTTCAGGGATGATTTTGTGGCAGACTGAATTGCCCAGTTCGTCATGCGTGTTTCATCATTCTTTGTGAGTCCTTATCACCAGGACCGGGCAGGAGGCGAATCGAACCACCTTCTCCGCGACACTTCCCACGAGAAAATGAGACAACCCCGTGCGCCCCAGCGTTCCCATGACTATCAGATCGTAATCCTTTGACACTGAGATGATCTCATTGGCCGGGGTGCCCTTCCTGACCAACTTTTTTACCGCGACGCCCATCTCCTCACCTTCTTTGCTAACCTGTTCTACATTGGCGCTCGCCTCCTCTGCCAGAAGGGGATAGTTGTCCACATCGGACCTTCTGAGGCCTTTTCCGGTGTAGGGTTCGCCAATGTCCACTACGCTTACCGCGGTCACTTCCGCATCCATGAGCTTTGCCAGCACTAAGCCTTGAATTGCTGCTGCTTTTGCATTATCGCTCCCATCGGTTGCGATGAGAATCCTTTCGAACGGCTTCATCGTGACATACTACTTCCACTCGTGGATAATGCAGTTTTCGGTGTCGACTGCTCAATGCTTTGGCGGACTCTCTCATCTGCTGAACATTTATTCTTCAATTCAAAAGCCAGGTTCAAGGAACTGTGCACCATGTTCTCCAAATCTTCCATGGTATATCTGTTCTGGGTGATCTCGTCCCAATCCTTGACCGTGTCTTCATCATACTCCCCGACCCAGGAGCATATCGCGACATCTGGCGTCTGGAAGCCCAGCCAAGAAAGGAAGTTCATGAGATTGCCAGCCACATGTTGCAATCCGTCCACATGCCCGATGATGATCAAGGCGGCAACCTTTCCTCTGATCATGCGATTATTGAACCAGGTGTTCTGATTCTCAATGGAATTCATTCGCTCCACGAACTTCTGGATCAGCCCACTGTGATTGTTCCATCGGATCGGCGTTGCCAAGAACAATATGTCGGTGGCTAGCACAGCGTCATAGACTTTCTGCATCTCGTCGTCCAGGTACTTTATGCTACTCTGGCAAGGGTAGGTGCACAGAGCGGGGTTTTCGGAATAGTTGCCCTCGCAATCGTATATCTTCAGATCTTTGAGCCGGATGAAGGTGGTTTCCGCCCCAAGCTCCTTTGCATGATCCAATGCGGAAATCAGCAACCGCTCGGACTTGCTCATGCCTGGAGCCTGCCTGGAAGAACCTGATATCCCGAGCACCTTCGTTCCGTTGGTTCTTTCCTTTTCTGGTGGTAGGATCGTGGGAAGGCCGATCTTCCGGCCGACGATTGGCGCAGGCACAAATTGATTTACTATAGGCTCGACTATTTTAATTGTAGAGTCGCGAGGCAATTCCAATGGGCAAATGGGAAGAGTTGCAAGACGAAATGGCTTCGATGAGCGCAGAACAGAAGCAAAAGACACTGGATGGCCTGAAGGAAATATGTTTTTGCATCGACTGCCCTACGAACGCGACATGCAGTCAGGAAGTCAAGCAAACTCTGTTCTGTTTCATCGGCAAGTATGACTGCGAATTGACGATGAAAGGCTGCTTATGCCCGGCATGTCCAGTGAAGCAGAGTTCGGGTCTGGCAAAATTCTATTATTGCATCAGAGGGAACGAGGAGTCCCAAAGAAAGGTTTGACGTTGCGGAGCGCGAGCGTTAAATGACCCACATCGTCAAGGACTGGTGAAAATGTGCGCTAGATGGGCTAGCGGAACTCGTCCAGCGTTCGTTGGTAATACGGCACTGGGTGGTACATCATGCTCCTGCCCTCGTTCACCAGGCTGAGGCGCAGGGCGGCGCGGGAGGCGTTCTCGATGCGCAGCACCCGGTCCGCGGAGGAGTACACCAGGCTGCGCAAACTCTTCTTGTACAGCAGCTTCGACAGCCCGAAGTTCGTCACCAGCGTGACGACGTCGTGGCGCTTGGTGACGCCCTGGATAGCGGCGATGCAGCGCTGCATCAGCTGGAGCGACTCGGACCAGCGCACGTCCCTGTCCTGGAACAGGTCAGGGAAGCAGGAGACGATGAGCATGCCCGCCCCGGTCCTCTCCAGCTCCGGCTCGAGCATCTCGTCGATCAGGGTGACCATCTGGTAGGCCGTGAATGCCCGAGAAACGTTAATGCTCTCCAGCGCCTCCTGCGCGTTCACGCGCTGGCGCTTGCACAGCCCCGCGAGATTGTAGGGGTTGATGGAGTTGCCCCCGTCCACCCACACCACCTCCCGCCCGTCGCCGATCACTTGGCTGATGCAGAGCAGGTGCACCATGTCGAACAGCAGGCGGTCGGAGCTGTCGATCAGCGTCACCTGCGAAGAAGCGAACCCGCCGATGAAAGCGTCCAGAGCGGCGATGGAGGTATCGACGCTCCTTGGCAGCGCCGGGCCGAGCGCTGCGTGCGTCTCGGCCACGCTCGTCTCGATGCTGGGTTCCGCTTGCGGCAGGCCTGCTTCGGTATATTGGGTCATCCCGACCTCCCTAGCTCAGTTGGGGTTGCACGTTATAAATCGGTGCGGGGGGGAGATGCCCGAAAGTGAGTAGAAGTCAGGACCGATGATAAAAAAAATAATTGCTGACCCGAGGGGAGGGGCCAGCTCCGTGTAATGAGTCGGGAAGCCTACGCTTTCACCAACCGTTCACAGAGGAATCCTCGGTCCTCTGATTATTTAACGATGACACGCCCGGCCGGCGGAAAAGCGGCGATGGCTCGCTGAAGTGCCTCACCGTGGCGCATAGCCGATATCGGTCACAGTAGCGGTGGGATTGATGAAGTATATCGAGTAGTCATGCTCGCCAGCGATCACCTTGGCCTTGTCATCCGCCTCTGTCCTGGTGGCGCCGATGGCGATGATCACCCCGTCCATGACCGCGATCCATTCCCGAGGGTGCTCCTCGATCAGGTCGATGTAGTTCTCCTTGAACCACTGGTCGTTCTTCACGTCCTCTTCGCTTTCGTATTCCTCTTCTTCGTCGAACAATCCGCCCCGCTCCATTTGTGGGTGTGATATTCCTACCAAGGGGGCATTAATCCTTTCTCTTCAAACGATGGGATTGCCGCAGAACGGGCATATCGTGGCATCAGCCGGTATGACCTTCCCGCACTTCTCGCACAGCACCTCGTATTCGTTGACGTGGGCGGGGAAAGTATTGCCTTCGACATCCGGGCTCATTATTATCTGGAAGCCGAGGAAGGCGATCACGATGCCGACGATCATCAGAGCATAGAGGAAGACGTAGCCTTCGACGTTGGGCACGAAGTTCGCCGCCAGTCCGCTGACCGATGATAAAAAGAAGATGATCCCTAGCAAGAGGAGCAGGTAGCCGGCGGACTTCCTCATCGCCTCCCGAATCAGATTTGGCTACTTCAAAGTTGTTCAGGTTGCGCAACGCTTATTCTCGTTCACGTGGGTACGTGAAAAGGACATGAACGAATGGAAGTCCCGCCTGAAGGCGGACCCGACCGAATGGTTGCTGCAGGAGGATAATCCATCAGTCCGCTACCTGGCTCTGAAGGACCTTCTGGGAAAGGGGGAGCGGAATAGTGAAGTGTCCGAGGCCAGGGCAAGGATAATGGATTATGGTCCGGTCCCGAAGATACTGGCAAAGCAGAATGAGGACGGCTCCTGGGGAGCTCCCGAGAACTTCTATAGCAAGTCAAAATACAAGGGGACGGTCTGGAACCTCATCGTGCTGGCCGAGCTCCGCGCCGATCCCGAGGATGCAAGGGTCAGGGCGGCCTGCGAGTTCGTACTGAGATGGAGTCAAGAAATGTCCACAGGAGGGTTCTCGGTCAGGGGAAACGAGACGAGAGGAGGCCAGAAATCCGGCGTCATCTGCTGTCTCACGGGGAATATGGTATTCAGCCTCTCCCGCCTTGGATATGCCCGCGACCCGAGAGTGATCAAGGCCTTCGATTGGATCACGACTTACCAGAGATATGAGGTTGTGTCCGAAGCGCCTCGCATCTGGCCATACGTCTCTGACCATTGCTGGCGGGACCATACCTGTCGCTCTGGCGCCGTGAAGACACTGAAGGCCTTAGCCGAGGTCCCGGAGGGAGAGAGGACGGAGGAGATGAAGGTCAAGATCGAGGAAGGGGCGGACTATCTCCTGGTGCAACACATCTTCAAGAAGCCCCCCAGGCTCCGTGCGATAGCGAGGAAGGAATGGCTCAATCTCGGCTTCCCTCTAATGTGGAACACGGACATCCTCGAGATACTGGACATCCTGACGAGGCTTGGCTACCGAGACGAAAGGATGGCAGAAGCGATTGAGATTGTTCGATCCAAGCAGGGCGAGAACGGCCGATGGCTACAAGAGAACCGTTTCGATGGGCGCTTCGCCACGCCCTTCGACCGCAACGGAAGAGATAGCAAATGGGTGACGCTCAACGCGATGAGAGTGCTAAAAGCCTTGTCCAGCTGATTCCTTTCAACACTTCCAGCCCTCCAGGCGGTGGAGGTAAATAGCAGCGCCCATATTGCCGAAAGGATGGCAGGGGATGCGCCACTTATCCGTTTGAACAACGGGATCGAGGTCACTGGCGAGACGAAGTGCTATTTCGATCCAAGGAAGATCAAGGCGGACGCAATCAACTGCATATCGCATGCGCATTCGGACCACCTGCCCAGGAGCTTCGAGGTCCACAAGGCGATCGCTTCGGCGGTCACGCTGAGGTGCGCCTCGGAGCGCGTCAAGCGCACCATCGGTCCGGACCAATCGGATAGGGTGGAGATGCATGATGCGGGGCATATCATCGGTTCGCAGATGTTCATGCTCAAGGATTCCCATAAGGTACTCTACACCGGTGACCTTTGCCCGCAGGACAGAATGGGGATGACGGGCGCCAGGCCAGTAAAGACGGACATCCTGCTGATCGAAGCGACCTACGGACGGCCAAAGTACGTCTTCCCCCACCGTGATAAGATCGCTGGGATCATGCGCGACTGGGTGGAGGACAATCTAGCTCAGGGGCATCCCGTGGCACTGATGACCTACGCCTTGGGAAAATCGCAGGCGCTGGCAAGGTACTTCAGCGATCTCGAGCCCTACCTGCATGGGTCGGTGTGGAGCACTACCAAAATCGTGGAGGAGTGCTGCGGCGACCCCTTCAGTTGCCGTCAATATGACGCGGACAAGATGGATGGGCCATTCCTGATGATCAGCCCGATGGATGGCCGAGCTTCCGATTTCCGTTCCTATTGGCACAAGCGCGGGATGCGCTTCGCCGTCGTGACTGGTTGGGTAATGGATGGATGGTGGAAGCGGTCCTTCGGTGTCGATGAGGGCTTCCCGTTATCGGACCACGCGGACTTTCCCGAGCTGATCGAGTTCGTCCGCGGCTGTTCGCCGTCCCGCGTCTATACGACTCATGGGTTCGCAGAGGAACTCGCGGCAAGCATCCAAGAGAAGCTGGGGATCGAGGCTTTGCCGCTCCAGAGAAAGCAGCGTTCCTTGGTCGAGTATTAGCTTTTTCGATGCGCGCAGGCGACTACGACTCATTCATATCGGCAATTGGGCGCTTCTGGCTTGCACCGGTCTCCCACATTTTCGGATAGGTCCCGGTCTCCATGAACACTCGGTCGGTTCGGGCCGCGATGCCCTCCCTCGCTCGCTTCATCTCGCCCCCGCCCATCTGAGCGATGCCCAGGCCGACACCCTCTCCCTTGGCGCTCATGAAGGCGATGGTCTGCCCCTTCTGGATCGACTCCTCGTGTTTCGAGATGCCTACCACTGCCAGGTCGGCGCCGTGGCAGATGGCGTCGATGGCGCTGTCCTTCAGGACGATCTTCGGGAGCGGTTCCAAAAGCATTTCGAACGGCTTGACCATTCCCCGCAACAACGTCTCGTCCCCTTCTTTCCAGTAGACGACGGCATCCCTCAGGTTCTGAAGCGTTACGGAGTCCTGCTCGAGCATCGATCCGGAGCGGGTGCGCCTGAGATCCTCCATATGTGCTCCAATGCCCAGTGCTTCACCCACATCGACGCACAACGTCCGGATGTAGGTGCCCGCGTCGCAATTGACGCGGAATAGAACATCCCTTCCGACCATCTCCAGGACCTTAATGGAATGAACGTTTCGCACGCGCATCTGTCGCTTCACTGCCGACCGGACCGGCGGAAGCTGATAGATATCGCCGAGGAAGGTTGCCAATACCCGGCGGACCGCGGCCTCGTCCTTGTCGCGGTGCAAGGTCATCATGCAGACGTACTCCTTATCTGAGCGCAGCACCAAATCCGTTGCCTTGGTAGCCTTCCCGGTTGCGATCGGCAGCACACCGCTGACCTTCGGGTCGAGCGTTCCCCCATGGCCGATCTTGTCGACATCCAATATCTCCCTTACCCNNCCACCTGATGGGAGGTCGGCCCGACCGGCTTGTCCAGATTGATGAGCCCGGCTGCCAGGAGCTCCTCCATGGTGCGGGCTGAGGGCTCTTTTCCATATCCCGTCTGCAGCGGGTCCCGATCCTTTGTCCTCATGTGGGTCGTAGGAATCCCTCAAACTCTTTGACGATGATCTCCACCACCTTCTCAGGCGGGGTATCGCTCGTATCTACGATTAGGTCATACACGCTCTTGTCGTTTATGTCGATGTCGTACCATTGGGAATAGCGGACAGCTTCGCAAATCTCGCGTTCTAGCATCTCGTTCATGACGGTCCTGAGGTCCCCATTCTCACGCTCCAGTATCCTGGCCGCGCGGACCTGGGGGTCAGCATCCAAATATACCTTGAACGCCACCATATCGCGCCGAGCAAGATTGTAGGCGGCCAAGCGGCCTTCGAGGACGACTTGGTTATCATCCGCCGCCATGGCGACCATGGAATCGTCGATCATGCGATCGTACTTGGGATCTTCCTCGGCCAGCTTTCCGAACTCTGTCAACGTCAGATGCAATTTCGATGCCATTTCGCGGAATATGTTGCCGGAGATGATGTATCCATAGCCAAGCCGCGCCGCAAGAAGTCTGCACACCGTGGTCTTGCCCGACCCCGGAG
>PNBI01000053.1 GCA_003135935.1 Methanomassiliicoccaceae archaeon | reverse complement strand
TTTAGTATGTACAGGTTTATAATATTTACGTCAAAGTATGAGCGAAATAGCAATTTTCCACCCAATTAGATGCTTAAATCTTCTAATTATTATGCAATTATTAGCTGTTTGTCTAATTCATGCCAATTATACAAAGCCGATCCAAAAGCCAGCCTCGAGGTAATTCTTCAATGGCAATCTAGTGCGGAATAGCCAAGTTGCAAGCGCTATGGCTACTGCAACTGCAATGAATTTGCCCCATTCCTCAGTGAAGGGGGCAAATGCTACGGTCAGCTCCTGACCAGATATATTGCTGATGGTATTAGCATAACCCGCCATATTGAAGAATAATGCACCAAAGCAAATTGCAAAGACTGTGAGCCCCGGGCCAACAATGTCATCCTTGCGGATTTTTAACCTTTTCATTGGCTGGGCTCTCTTCTGGCGCTTAGGCGCCAAGTCTGGCCATCGCTTCAATGAGCACGTCTGGATAGGCCAAATCTAGGTTGTCCGTCATGGTAATTAGGTAATCCTTGAACTTCGTATTCTTATCAATCTCATGCGCTTCCTTAGCGAGTTCGAAATCCATCCATGCGATTGCGGCAAGGATCGCCTGGTCGATTGTATAGGAAGTCGCGGCAGAGTGCTCAAGACTTCCCTTTAGACGCTTGATCCATCTCAAGGTGGTATCTGATACTTTCACTGTTCTTTCAATGCTCGATACTTTCAGTGTTTTATCTGTCATATATGTACTTCCTAACTACCAGTGTATTAGGTAGAATAATACTTCTTCTTATGCTTTATACTTTTGGGTTAATGGGCTTCATTCGATTAAAACTAGCTTGGAATTGAGAAGGAAAAATAATGGAAAGGGTTTGCACTGGACGCAATCGACGCATTTTATTTTTAATTGAAATCAAAAATAAATGGACTGGATAGAATAGTGAGTGCGGGCGTCGGGATTCGGACCCGAGTTATAAGCTTGGCAAGCTTATGTGATAACCAGCTACACTACGCCCGCTTGAGCATCTGCCCGAATGTGCTAGGGTTTAATAAAACTTTACAATAGTCTGGCAAAGTGGATTCGCCCGCCACCAGTAATAGCATTGCGTAGCTGATCGCATCATCTCTCGTCCCTGCTTCCAAGGGTATTGGAGCTTGGCGCCATCCTTACTTCTCTATCGCAACGACGAGGTCCTTGAGCTGCACCACGTTCACGGCCTTGCCATGCAACGTCAGCTCCTTCTGCAATTCCATGAAATGCTTATCCAGCTCGGCCAGGCTTCCGTCCGATAGCGCGATGGTGATCATCTTGCCAGAGGCTAGCTGCTCGAACACCTGCTCGGGGTCCAATCCCTTCAACGCCTCGGTCACTTCTTTCGCCTTGGCCTTGAAGGTCGGTCCGATGCGGGAAGGGATCGGCTTGATGCCGACCACTCGCTCTTGAAGAGCGCCCTCGAGCGATACCATGACCACCTTGGCCTTGGCGGTCTCTCCGATGTCCGCTTCGTTGCCCCGTAGTAGGTTCGCTGCAGGCCCAATGATCTCGATGGAGGCGATCTCCTGGTTCAGGGGCATCTTCTGTTCGCTCTTCCAGTTGCGGACCGCACCAATGACCTCCTTTATTGACTCGCCCTGCGCCTCCGCGAAGCCGTCCTCCAGGACCGGGACGGGCCATTCGCTCACGTGGATGCTTATCGCTCCATCTAGTTCCCTGAAGCATTCCTGGTACACCTCCTCGGTGACGTGAGGCATCAGCGGCGCGATCATCTTCATGATCCCCAGGCAAATGGTGTAGAGCGTGTAGCGAACGCCCTCGTCATCAGGGTCGCGGGTGCGATGCTTCACCATCTCGATGTAATGGTCCGCGAACTCGTGCCAGGCGAACTGCTCCACCTCGCGCATTGCCCGGTCGAATTGGTAATTGTCGTAGTAATGGGAAACTTGCTTCACCGTGCGGCTGAACGAGCTCAGGATCCATCTATCCGTGACATGGAGCTGCCTCATCTCAGGCTTGGTCTTGGCCACCATGCCAACGAACTTGCCCATGTTGTACAGCTTGGTGATCAGCTTCTTGCCGTGCACCACGTCCTTCTCCCGGAAGGCGTTGTCTTCGCCCAGGGCGCAGGTGCAGGCGTAATAGCGCATCGCGTCCGCCCCAAAGCTCTCCAGTATCGGCATAGGGTCGATCACGTTGCCCAGGGAGGTGTGCATCGGTGTGCCATCTGGTGCCATTATGAACCCATGGATCATGATGTCGTTCCACGGCCGTTCGCCGGTTATGAGATACTCCCGGAGNNTCGTGCGACTGCGGCCTCATCGACATGGGATAGAGGCGCTTGAACCGTTCCTCGTCACGCATCCAGAAGGTATTGAACAAAGGCGAGATCGAAGAGTCCATCCAAGTGTCGAAGACATCCTGGCATGGTTCCAGCCTGCCTCCGCATTTCGGGCACGCTGGCAATGGCGCCTTGGTAACGGTCGGGTCGATGTAACAATCCTCCTCTTTAGCTGGGACGACCTCGCCGCAATCCGCGCATTCCCATACCGGGATCGGCGTGGCGAAATAGCGCTGCCGAGAAATGACCCAATCCCAGCCGAGGGAGTTGACCCAATCCTGCAAGCGAACTTTCATGAACTCGGGGAACCAGCGTAGTTGGTCCGCTACGTCGAGCACCTGCTTCTTGAATTCCAGGGTATGCAGGAACCATTGCGGGCGACTGAGGTACTCGATCGGCTCGTGACAGCGCCAGCAGATGCTAACGCTCTGCGGCAGGTCCTCCTGTTTCTCCAGCAGAC
>PNBI01000013.1 GCA_003135935.1 Methanomassiliicoccaceae archaeon | reverse complement strand
GTAGATCCGCCACCCCATCGTCCCCCTCCACCTCGACCGATAAGTGCCAAGACGAGATAGGGAATCCAGATGATTATCCTGCCTTTGGTGGCAATCACCAGGACTACCAAAACAACAACCACAATCCCTAATTGCCAATCCGCCAGAGGGATCCAGCTGATTGGATAATTAGTCTGGTTCCCTCCTGAATTAACATAGTGGTCGACTAACTCCAGACCGATCGCATAAGTATACAGCTTGATTCCTTCGGAATAATTGCCGTTCGCGATGTACGCGTCAAAGTATAGCTGCCTGAGCTCAGTTAATTTTGCGCCGTTCAGTATATCCGCCACGCCCTTCCCGGTCAACACTCTCCAGGAATTCTCTGCGTAGGAGAACACGAACAGGACCCCGTTATCCTTGCCGGATTGACCAATTCCGTTCTTTTCGAAGACGCCCACCGCATAATCATTAATCCCATAGGGTTGAGTAGTGTTCACAATTAGCACCGCGATCTGACACGTGTTGTTCAATTCGACCTCGTAACAGAATTCATCCAGATCGTGGTAATCATTATACGTCATCAATCCCACCCTATCGTCCACGTAGGGCGTGATCGTAGGAGCCCATGAGAGATCCTTCTTCGGGGCACCGGAGCTGAGTATCAAGAATACTCCGATCGATGCGATGATCAGCAATACGATCACTGCCAGTGCGATAGCGACTCGCTTCCCCTGATCCATAATAGACCTCAAAGGTTCAAGGCGCCACCATCTGGCAACTCAGTGCCCCAATAGGATTTCTGAGCGAACCCGAATGATCCCGTGAATACATTGTTCGGGAAGGATCTGATGAAGGAGTTGTAGTCTTGAACCGCACCGTTATATTGTCCCCTGGCATAGGCGAGTTGTTCATTCTGATTGACCACCTCACCCATGTATTGGCTCACGATGCTATCGGCTGTGAGAACTGGATAATTCTCCCATGTCAGCACTATCTGCGTTAGATTCTGGTCCAGATGGGCGCTAGTGTTGGCCAACGCTTCGGTACTGGCATTACTGTTGATCTCCGTCATCCATCGGGTCCTCAGCTCGGTAATGTTTGTCAAAAGGCTTGACTCGTAGATCTTGTATCCATCCACCTGGGTGAGCAAAGCTGGCAGGATATCTAGCTTTGTTTTATAGCGATTCTTGATTTGAGACAAGGTCTGGTCGACAGTCTGCTCTTTGGTCACCGCTCCATTATAGGCGAGCACAACCAGGAGCCCCGTGACCAGCAAGATGCCGACCACCAGGACTACAATGAACACCTTTTTATCAATAGCCAACCCCGCACCTTCACGATTCCAAATACGGCACATGCTGATAAACCTAATCCAAAAACCCTTCGATGATTAAGCAATAGCATCAGACGAAGAGTTGTAAGAAGGCGATGGATATTAGCAAGGTGACCACAGTGATCGGCAGTCCGACCTTGATGAACTTCCAGAAGGAGATTTGGGCGTTCATACGCTCCCCGGTCTCGACTACGATGACATTGGCCGCCGCACCTAGAATAGTGGCATTCCCCGCCAGAGTGCTACTTGCCGCCAAAGTCAGCCAGATCGTGCTAGACCCGATGGTTGAAACGAAGGGAGCCAGGAGCATCACTGCGGGGACATTGCTGATCAAGTTGGATAGGATGGCGCTAAAGCTGCTCAGGCCCCATACCGTCCCGAGGCTCCCCCCACTGATGCTCTGGAACAGGCTGACCATTTCTGCCATCAGTCCTGAGACGTCGACGCCCTTCAAGACTACGAAAAGGCCGATGAAGAAAAGGAGAAGGGTCCAATCTACACCCTTCAGGATATCTCTGGTATCCGTTCCCCTCTTGAACAAAGGTAGGAGTATCAATACGGACGCACCTCCCATGAACGCCACCAAGGCGATCGATGTTCCGGTCAGAGGGGAGAGGACGAATCCCACGAAGACCACCAGTAGCGTTCCCAGGACCAGGAAGACGCTATGGTGGATTTTGCCAATTTCTGCTTGTTTCATGACTTCTTCTCGGTCGATTGCCTTGCTGCGAGTCATCAACCTTGGGAAGTTGCGGTGCCCTGGACTTCGTTCTTCAGGTGGGCTCTTCTGATCTTCGCCAAGCTCTTTTCGGAAAACTATCCATACGATTGATATCGCCACTAAGAGGCAAATTGCGGTTAATGGGATCAATCTGATTGAGAAATCGACGAACGAGACGTTCGATATCGCCGCAATATAGACATTTTGAGGGTTGCCCACCTCGGTCGCCACCGACCCGATATTGGCGGATATGGCTTCTGCAATGAGATAGGGCACTGGATTCGCCTTGATCAGCCTGCATGCCCGGATTACGATCGGTGTGAAGAGCAGGACGACCGCATCGTTCAATATCAGGGCCGAGAGCACCGCAGTAGAGGCCATGATCATGACAAGGAACTGGAATTGGTTACGCGAGGCGATGACGATCCGCATGGAGACCCAGGTGAAGAAGCCACAGAGCTCCAGCCCGACGACCATTAGCATCATGCCCAAGAGGAGGGCCAGGATTCCGAAGTCGATCGATTGGAACGCCTGTGCTGGTGTGACGACCCCTAGGAATACCATCAGCATCCCACCGATTATCGCTACGATCGGTCTCTTTATGTTAAACCACTTGAAGTGGCGGATCGAGATGCCCAGATAGGTGGCCAGGAAGATTACCAGGGCCACAAGAGTTATTCCTTCCATCTTCGGACGTTATTGCCTTTCCAAATAAATCGGTTAGCACGCGACAGGACGAAACTAAAGTCATAAATCGAATAGTGATCGCCGATTGCCCAAAGACGGGTCAATTTCAAAGACCCGGATAGCGGATTATCGGGTTGAGGACCATAGTTATTTCTAGGTTGGTGAAGCCAAGAGGGCGAATCTTCCTATCGATAAGGTCGGTGAGCTCTTTGTTGTTGGCTGCTTTGATCCTAAGTAAATATCTCCTTTCACCCGTCAAGTGAAGGATCTCAGAAATGTTATCCATGGCGAATAGCGCCACCATGGCGTTGTTGGATCTCGAAGGGTCTATGTCTGCAGAGACGTAAGCGTCAACCCCAATGCCAATTCGTTCTTGATCCACTATTGCTGAATAGCCAAGGATGGTCCGATCCTCCTCCATCTTCTTGATGCGATCCCTGATGGTGGATTGGGATCGGTTGAGCTTCTCTCCTATTTGCTCATAAGTCAGCTTCCCGTCCTTTTGGAGAAGCCGAAGGATCTTAGGATCGAGGTCATCTTGCATGTTAGCTTTGCAATTGAACGAACAGATATATAGAATCTAATGGCACGTCTGAGCCATTTCCATTGAAGTCGTCTAAAATTCCTTCAGATTCCTATTCTCCACTCTTATTTCTGCCCGAGGAAATCCTTTACAATCTTGCTGTGGTCAAAGGCCAGCACGGGGAGTTGTTTGATCGATATGAAGACCGCGTCTGCGGCGTCATCCCCGGCTCGTAGGTCGCCGCCGATTCGATCTAGAACATAAGCGATAGTTATGAAGTGCCCTCTCGGATCGCGGCCAGGATTAGAATAGACGCCCAAAAGGCGGACGGGTTTCGTATCGACCCCCGTTTCTTCCTTAAGTTCCCTGACCACAGCATCCTCGGTTCTCTCTCCATACTCAACAATACCTCCTGGCAGAGCGAGCTTTCCCTTCTCCGGCTCTCGCCCCCTTCGAACAAGTAGCAATTTGCTTTCCACGACCAGAATGCCATCTACTGTTAGAATTGGGTTCTTGTACCCTCTCTCGTTTCGGCATGGATTTGCGCTATCCAGCATGTCTTTGCTGACGTCCTTCCCCAACTTCGCACCAATTGTTGATTCGAAAGTGAACATTAATACCTTTGCCGAAATCCGGATAAGAATAAAAGCCAGTCAAAGCGCAGTTATCGAGGCTCGCTTGTCCCACAAACCCCTTCCTTTCTTCTTTCTCAAAGCGA
>PNBI01000144.1 GCA_003135935.1 Methanomassiliicoccaceae archaeon | reverse complement strand
TGCATCCTTCGTCGCCAGAGTTCAGCTGGTCCACGACCGCCCCTGCCAATTCCTGCCATCGCTGCACGTTCATGTTCTCGCTGAAAATGGAGAAAAGCACCCTCGCCTTGACATTGCAGATGTCAGCCATCTCTGGGACCGTGGCCACCAGGTCCTCCGCCGACAGCGATGGGTGCACCGCGCCAGTGCGGTAGTCGACGTAGGAGGCGATCGTGCCCCCAGTCCCGATGACTGCCACATTCCTCTTGCTTGGGTCGACCTCCTTCGCTTTGAAGTGGCGTTCCTTCTTCTCTACCTTCTTGACGACGGTCACTTTCGAACCTTCCGCCAACCTCACGCCGATGTTGTAGCCGCTCTTCAGCTTGAGGACGACCGTATCCGGGTCGGAGAAGTCGTGATGTGGCATCAGGATGCCAGCATGCTCCTTGCCGTTGGTTAGAACCTTTATCATGTCGCCTTCTTCGGCCTTCTCGGCCTTGAGAAGCTCGGAAACGGAGCGTGCGTAGGTCACATATCTCCCGGCCGAGAGATGCCATTCCATCCATATGTGCTTTTTCTGCTCTTTTGAAAGGGGAGGTACAGCTTCCAGCCGCCAGCGCTTCCGCTGACTCGGCAAGGAAATAAAAGGGAAATAGGGGAAAAGATTTGGAAAAGGGGTTTGTAATTACGGCTTGCGCCTGACCACTATCAGCGTTGCGACGAACATTATCACAACGAGGACACCGATGATGATCGCTGGGCCGTAGTCGAACTGCGGGCCAAGGTCCACCTTGATGTCCAGGTTCGTGTTGCCGGTCAGGTTCGTCGTGCCTTGCGCTGTGTCCTTACCGACCGTTGCGGTGACCTTGTAGGGGGTCAAGTGGTTGTCGGTAGTTCCGTCAGCGTTCTTGACGTAGCTGATGGGCATGAATGTCGCAGTGCCGTTGGCGTCGGTCTGAGCCTCAGCAACCACGTTGCTGGCAGCATCGTGCAGCATAACGGTCACGTTGACGGCGTTCTTGCTGTCCCTGTCCAACACATGCACCGTCAGATCGAATCTGACGATCACGCCGGACACCAGGACGACAGTTGTCGGTCCGTTCATCGTCACTTGCTCCGATACTACCGGTGTCTGCCACGATGCGTGGCCTGGATAGCTGGTCGTCGGCACATTGGTGAAGTTCGCTGTCACCTGGCTTGGAGCCGCTGGGACCTTGCCCGAGGCGGTCATAACGTAGGCTAGAACGGGCACCACTGCCATGCCGTTGGAATCTGTTGTCGTGGCCTTGGAGCCGACCGTCACTGGCACATTGGCCAGCGCGGCACCCCATGGGTCCTTGACTACGACCGTCAGCTTCTCCCAAACACTTATGATCGAGCTGTCTTCCGCCCCTGCCTTTCCGAACGTGCTGTCGCTGACTGTTGCATTTGAGCCGTTCATAAGGTAGAGGTTGAAGTCCGCTCCCGTCAGGGTGCTTGTGCTGATCGTTGCCGTCGAGTTGTCCAGGAAGACCGCATCATCCAACACATCGATGCTTGCGCCTCTAATGACGACGTGGGAGTTCGTTGCAATAATTCCGTCCCACACTGGGATAGGCAGTGACATGTTACGGATTATGCCTCCATTGTCCATGTAAGGTACAATTATGGTGTTCTGCCTGATGTCGTCACCGAATGTCAGGTCCGTATTAACGACCTGAACCGCGGTGCTCAGCATACCGAAGGTGTTGCCGCTGGTTCTGACCTCCGAGTTGACGGCGTATGTGCCGACATGGCCGATGATGATGTTCTGCACCGTCATTGAGTTGATCGACAAACCGAGCTCAGGTAGGAATATATCGGTGCTCAGGTTGAATCCCTGCAATAGCGGTACGAACTGGGCCAACAACTGCACTAGCGGTGTGTAACCGATCATGTTGTCCTGGATAGAGACGTTGCTGTTCCTGACATAGATCTCCTTGTGGTTCAACAAGAAGGTGTTGTCATGGATGCTTCCAGTGACATTGTCACCGAACAGACCCGCCTCGGAGTTCAAGACGATCAGGTTATCGGTCACCGATTCCAACTTCGTGTTCAGCGCGTAGATACCGCGGTTATTGTCCGCAATAATACAGTCAGTGATCCTTGGTGCAGCCGCGCCTCCCTCGATGAATATACCATTCCTCGGGTTGGAGACGATGGTGCACGACATTATCACTGGTGAGCTGTCCACGATGTGAATGCCGTTGCGCACGTTGTTCGTTATGGTGCTGGTCTCGATCGTTGCCATGGAGCCTGGGCCAAGGAACAGCTCGAGTGCATCTGACTCGAACACGTTGATGAACTCAAGCGTGCCATACACGTTGAACTCATAGTAGTCCCCAAAGGCAGCACCGACACCGTCGATTCCATACGAAACGGCATAGAAATCAGTGTCGATAGCGCTCAATGCCCCATTGGCCATCACGCTGATGGACGAGAGCCCATCACGCATGTCTGGTACGATGCCGAAGTCGACGGTATCGAGCTTCAATGAGCCGCCCGCCATGACCACTAGGTCACCGGAGAACAGCACGTCGTTGCGCAGTACCGAGGATTCAGCATTCACGTTCCAGTCCACGGATGTGTTCAGGAGCTCAATGCCCATCATGTCGTTGTCCGCGAACATGCCGTTGACCATGGTCAAGGAGTCCGTTTGGAGCACCAATAGACCGTCAAGGCCATTGTTCGTCACTTCATTGTTGGCGAATGTGACCATGAAGCTGTCCTCAATGATCACACCAGTCAATCCATTGTCGCTGAAGACGTTGTTCGCGATTACTGCTCCATCGACATAGAAGTATCCGCCATCGCCCAGGGATCCGGTCACGGTGTTCCAGGTGAAGATCAGGTCAGAGACGGAGTCAAATTCGACGCCCTGTCCGAATCCTGTCATTCCGTTCCTGGTGACCAAGATATGGTCCGAGTTGTCAACATCCACGCCATATCCGACATCCATCAGTAGGCTCAGGGCCTTTGCTTCTACCCCCCGAGCAACTGCAGCTGCCGACATGACGTTGTTCATGATGTTGGCGTCGCTGACATTATACAAGTCCACTCCACCGTACATCATAGACATGGTGTTGTTCTCGATGAACATGTTCGTGGCAACATTGACCTCGACACCGTAGAATGACACATTGGTCATCACGTTGTCCAGGACCCATAGCCCGTAGAGGTTATTGACCTCGACTCCACTGTCACCGATATTGGTGAAGGTGTTGTTGGAAACCTCCAGATAGTACGATGTGGACTCGTCACCACTGAGATAGACACCGGAACCTCCGATGTTCTCAAAGGTGTTATTCTTGATCAATACGTTGTCCACATGGACCATGCTAATTCCATCGCCACCTATGTTCGATATCATGTTGCCCTGGATGGTCAGATAGGTTGCGTCCACAATGTGGATGCCATCTCCGTCGTCCTCGATCACACCAATGATGGTGTTATCGAAGATGCTGAGGTGATAGCCTGAGGCCTGGATTCCGATCACAACATCGGTCATTGTGTTGTGCGAGATGACAGCTGGCACCACTGTTGATACAAAGATGCCAACTCCAACGCCGCTTACGGTGTTGTTGTCGATCAGTATCGATCCAGTTATGTCTACCCACAAGTCTGAGTCCACATCAGGCAGCATGTTGACGCTGATTCCAGTGCCCGCATAGCCGGTCACGTTGTTGTCGGTTATGACGATTGTCACGTTGATCTGTGCCCACGGGTTGGCGTCAATCTCGTTAGAAAGAGCGCTGACGTTGACAGAGATCCCGAAGGTGTCGATACCGGTCAATGTGTTTGCCATCACCGTTACGTTAGACATCACGGCTGAGTGGCTGTTGCCGCCGGTCGCATCTGAGCTCTGCTCGATCACAATGCCAGAATTGGCATAGATAGAGTTGCGGTTGACATTGAGGCTCACTTGCATCAATGCGTCCGGTTGATCGTTGAAGCGCAAAGCCAGAGTCGAAGCGGATGCAAAGTTCCCAACCGAGATCGCTGTTCCATACCAGTCCGCGTTGACCGTGTTGTTGACTATGGTCACAGGCACATCGGACATCGCGCTTGCCAAGCTAACGGCTGCCGAGACATACGACTCGACAACGATGCCATGTCCATCCCAGTAAACATCTACTCGGTTGTCGAGCACGTTCACCGGTCCAGTTATGGCTGCATGAGCGTTGGTAAAGACACCGAACTCGTCTTCGGTCGCCGAGGCCATTGTCTCAACATAGATGCCTTCGTTCCCGACATGGACTGTGTTGTTGATGATCTCAACGTCGAGGACCATTGTTGCATTCGAGTTTACTACCTGCTCAAATGGCGGGAAGTAATGCTCGAAGATGGTGTTGGTGCTAAGAGACACAGCAATGCCATCATCGTAGGCGAAGATCTCGTTGTCCTTTATCTGTGTGTTAACATTCGAGACCACATCACCGAATAGGTTGTCCGCTGATGTCGACACGCCGACTTGGATGCCGTCCCCGAAGCCACTCACCATGTTGCCGGTCGCAATCACTTTGACATTCAACATTCCGTTTCCATTTCCGTTGTCAAGTGTTTGCATGACAGCGAAGCCAAGTCCGACGCCGCTGTCGAACCAGGAATCCAGGGTGTTGTTGACGAAGTTAACTTTGGCCGTCACATTAAGCAAGCCATCGACCGGGTTCGCCAATGACTCAGCCATTACAACATTCACTCCCGAGGCCAAAGGCGCATCGAAAGCGCTGATCTCGTTGCCAATGACCGATACATCGGTTTGCTCAGCCAGGTTTGCTCCATCAAGCATTGCCACATCCAATACGGTGACTGCACCTACGTCCATCGGTTGTCCCAGTGCGAATACTGCATCGACTGGGCCTTCGCTCAATTTGTTGTTCGAAACCGATACGCTGTGCACGATCTGGTTGTCGCCGATGTTGGATTCGAAGACAAAGACGTCGTTGAATACTCCAAGGTTCAGATTGACCGATATATCGCTAAGGTATGGTACTGTCAGGCCCATTCCAAAGGCGCTGAGTAGCCATGGGTCGATCTCACCAGTGAAGTTGTTGTTGTTTATGACGTCGGTCTCTTGGATGTTCCATGCTACACTATCTGCCATCACGATCGTCGCGATCGCCATGATGCCCACATGGGTTCCATCGTTCTGAGCGAATACTTTGTTACTGACATAGCTTGCAGATTCGTTCTGTTCCGTATCGTTGATAACCGATACGATCGCGGTGGTGATTATCACTTCATTGAAGTGGTTGTTCTCCACCATGAACGAGTCAACTCCACCGAGGTTCGGCGCATCGAATAGTACGATTGCTGCCGTTGCTATGGTGTCGAAGGAACAACCGGACACATCAGCAGTCATGAGGCCGTTCAATGCAGCTGCCACGAACGCACCCATTGTTTGGGTAACGGCGTAGATGAAGCTGAAATCGGACGACTTTAGGTCGATGCTTGCCGATCCGTTCACTGCGACCAACAACACACCGCCGCCAATATATCGGGCGAAGGATGAGCTGTCAATCGTGGCGACCATGTTCTCGCCCGCAATGGCGAAGATTGCCGCGCCATTTGAGAATGTCTCAGTGGTGAAGAAGACGCTCTGGAAGTCCATATCGAGGGCGCTCACACCGAGCACCCCCAAGTTCCAGCTTGGTCCATTGAACATGTTGATACCGAAGTCATAGTTTGGCAGGTTATAGCCGTCCATCATAGCGTAGCGGAGTTCTATTTCACCGTTCGCATAGAGGATGACTTCGAACACGTTCGATAGTTGCGGCTGGGTTGCATCCCAAACGAACCACTGGAATATGACCGCGTTCAAACTGCTGTCATACTTGTAGCCCATTCCGTGGAAGTAACCGTCCATCGCTGAATCGTTTGCGCTCCAAATCTCCTGTGCTGGAGCGATCAGGTTCGGGCTGCCCGAGCCGAAGTAGTAGACAGCCGATACGTCCGGTGCTCCATCGGAGCCGAATGCCAACCAACCATTCAGGGACATTGTGACATTGGTGTATGTTGCCCCATTGAAGAAGAAGCCGAATGGCAAGGTCGCTGTCATACCTTGGCCTGTAGTCCAGTTGCCTACCTCAGGCTGAATGATTATGTACGTTCCATTGGACATTGTCGGATAGAAAGCCTGTGCGTCCTCGGCGATCCGCCCATCGAAGGTGCTGTTCCCCACGTTCAGTGTGATGTTAGCATCCGCGGTCAGATCCATGCCAAGCACGCTCTGTCCAAGGAAGCTGCTGTCGATCACATTCGCATCGAGCTCGTTGGAGGATTCTACCAGTATCCCGGTGTCCCCATACTCGAATGTGCTTGTCTCGACATCAACAGACACGCTACCGTTGGATGTGACCAGATACCAGGCCACAGCATTGTTGGTCATCAGGGTGTCGTTGATTGCGCTTACCATTATGTCCGAGTTGTCGGCGTCCGCGAACAATCCGAAGACGTCCGTGAATCCGAGTTCCGCGCCGTCGAAGAGGACGTTGATGCCCCCATCGAAGCTGTGGATCTCGATGCCGGTCTCAGCAAAGCCGACGAATGAGCTTACGACGCTCAGGTCGACCGATCCCATAGCATCCAGGTAAATCCCCGTGCCAACGAACTCGACATTGCTCGGGTCCAGGACCATAGTGATCCAGCCGTTGGGGGCCAGGATGCGAATGCCGGTTCCACCACAATTCATTACCGACGAATCGGTGAAGCCTACGGTCACATTGCCATCAGTGCTTAGGGCAAAGACGCCATCGACCGCTCCATCGACCGTAACGTTGTTGAATTCGAGGGTGACATCTGTCACGCCCTGTGCCACAACTCCGTCAAGGCTGCAATTCATAACCAGCGAATCGGTTAAGGTCAGGCTCACGAAGTCGAACTCGGAGTAGAACAACATGCCGGAGCCACCGATCTCTTCGATGTCGGCCAGGCTGATGTTCGCCTCGACTGCGCCATTGAATGAAGTTACGCTGACGCCATTTAGGTCTGCTCCGGTCACTGTCAAATCGACCGCGTCGAAGATGACCGTTCCGTTCGCTTCAACGACGACCCCATTTCCACTCGAGTAGAATGTCGGGTATGTTGCATTCAAGATGCAATCCACGTTGGTGAGGCTAACGGTTGCGCTTCCCTCATTGCTAGCGAGATAAAGTCCATTGGCGCCGACGAAGAAGGTGTCATTCGCGGTCGGGGCAAATGATACATCGGTCATAACGACATCGATGTTCTCTTGCTCAGCCACAAGGCTAACACCATTTATCCACTGTATGTCCACGTTTGTTAGAGTGGCTCCTACGCCCCCCACTGCCGTTCCATCGATTGCAGTGCTAGTAACGAAGTAGTCGATTACAGAAATATCGACGTCAATGAGGAACGAGGAGTTCACTATGGACAATTGCAATTCTCCTCCACTGTTCATCAGCAGTCCGTCTTGCGGTCCGTCCGTAATAAGTGCTCCAGTGATATCAACAGACATACCGTCATTTACTGAGGTCAGCTGAACACAGTCGAAGCCTCCGAGCACGGTAAGATCGACAGCAACGAAGTCGACGGTCAGGTTGGCCATCACATTGATGCCGTCAAAGCTAGAGTCGGAGAAGAACTGAATCGTAGGGTTCATCTCGATTGTAACGCCGCTGATAGTGACTATCGCGTTAGCTTCCTCCGCCACTACGATGATACCTTGGTTCAGGTTCGGGTCGGAAATCAATACGTCTACCAGGTCAAGGTTGGCGGTGCCAAATGTTGAGGCGAGATAAATGCCAGATGTGGATCCTGAGATCTCAACACCTTCGATCGCCACCGTAGCGCTCAGGTTCGCAGAGACCCATATCGCTGCATCGTCCATAGCGCCGGTGATCACAACATTAGTTACGGTCGCGTCTACGCTTCCTACGAAGCAGTTGAACACAATGGCATCAATACTGCTGATGTTCGTAAGTTCGCATGCGTCGACAGTTGCCACAATATTATCTGACCAGGATTGGAATCCCAAGCCTTCGACTCCGGTGCTATTCAGGGCGATGTTCGAAAGGGTGATATCATTCAAACCATTGCACCATGCTTTGATGCCAGCAGCGCCGATACCATCCGCGGTCAATCCATCGACAACCAAGGTGATATTACCGGCCAAGGCCCTGACATAGATGCCAAACTCGGCGTTAGAGATAGTGACGTCGGTTACTGTAACAGTGGCCTCATCAAGGGCCGCGACAACAGAAATCGCACTACCGCCGATATTCACGAAGCTGGAGGCGCTTACTGTAACAACAGCGTCGCCAGGTCCAGATGTCGAGGCATCAATGGCGTTCCCCGATATGTCGTTGAACGCCATGTTGCTCAAGCCGACCTCAGAATCGGTGATTGCCACACCGGTGGTCGCGAATTCAATATGCGCACCATCGATGGTTGAAATTGGGGTAACGGCGCTGTTGATGATGATGCCGTTCCAATCACCCGCTGAAGGGCTCGTCGCGTTGGACGTGAAGTTGATTAGTCTGTTAGCATCAGTAGAAACTGCATGGAGACGACCTAACACTGTGAGACTCGTCCCAGGTTCAAAATAGACATTGACACCTGTTTGAATAGTCAACGTACTTGTTTCGTTGACTGTGATGCTTCCCACAACATAAACGTTATCTCCAGTGTGCCAGGTCTGCGTCGGAATTGCGCCTGACACGGAGTAATCTGCGGCACTCGCATTGCTGCTGCTAATTAACAGCAACAGCGCAAAAGCGAACACGAGTATTCCGAGATAGAGCATTGCCCTTTTTCCCATAGCGCCGCCTATTGCTAGGCTGCGCTCGTTCTCATTTGGCGTATCCATAACTCTCGCCACCTCTCGAAGAGGTATACTATTTCCCCCGAACCATTATTAAAGAGATTATGCCACTATGGCAATCGTGCGTACTTAAGCCTTGTTCCAGTATGCAAAAAAATTGTGCATTGTGAATCTTCGGCGAAATGTTGCTGGCCACTGACCTCTAAAATCGACTACTTAAACGGAGTTAACATTCGTCGTGAAATCTTATGATCAAATCATAAAGCTAGTTGAACATTTTAGAGAAAATGAAAGGAAATCGATAAATGCTTTAGTGGGAGGTAAGATACTCGGCCGTGCACAAGACCTCCACGATCGGAATGGGGAAGGACGTGCTTGAGGAGAACCGCAAGATCGCTTCCGAGAATCTGAGAAAACTAAGAGCGAGAGGCATCAGATCCGTCGATGTAATGGGGTCGATCGGCTCGGGCAAGACGGCATTGATCGTGAAGATGGCGGGAATCCTGCGCAAGCGCGGCATGAAGGTCGCCGCTATTGCTGGCGACGTGTGCGGTGAGGACGATTACACCATATTCTCCAAAGCGGGCATCCCGGCACTGAACGTGAACACAGGCAAGGAATGCCATTTGGACGCGCACCTGATAGACCACGCCTTGGACGACCTGCCCTCCGGGGACTACGATTTCCTGTTCATCGAGAACGTCGGCAACCTGGTCTGCCCCGCCGACTTCCCTCTGGGCACAGACCATCGCATGGTCGTCATCTCGCCTACCGAGGGGGACGATATGATAAACAAGCATCCCATGATCTTCCTCGATGCGGAGATAGCTGTCCTGAACAAAGTGGACCTTATCCCCATCCTGGATGTCGACGTGGAGCGCCTGAAGCGCGATTACCAGCGAGTCCGCAAGAACGGGAAGCTCCATTTGACCTCTGCCAAGACTGGGGAGGGTGTCGAGGAACTCATTCGCTCTCTAGGCATCGACATCTGATCGCGCGACGCCGAACTCAAGCATTATTATGAGAGGAAACGATTGCCAGGATGAAGATCATGGCAGAGAAGGTCCTTACGGTCGGTGGAGGGGGGAGGGAGCATGCCATCGTCGATGCTTTGGCCCGCTCCGGCGCGAATGTGTGCGCGGTGATGAAGAACCGGAATCCCGGCATTGCCCGATTGGCGAAAGATGTGCTCCTCGTTAAGGAAACGGACGTCGCCAAGGTTGTGCAGTACGCGAGGGACCGATCGATCGACCTTGCTATCATCGGACCGGAGGCGCCCCTGGAGGCCGGCCTATCCGATGCGTTGAGGGATGCGGGGATCGGTGTCGTAGGGCCGTCGAAGAAAGCAGCTCGAATGGAGACGGACAAGGGCTTCGCCAGGTCCCTGCTGGCCAATCACGGGGTTCCAGGCAACCTGCGTTTCGGGGTCTTCGATGCCCTTGGGCCGGCCATCGAATTCGCAAAGGAGGCCGATTTCCAGCTGGCGGTCAAGCCCGTCGGACTTACTGGCGGTAAAGGTGTGAAGGTGGAAGGCGAGCAGCTCAAGGACAAGGACGAAACGCTCTCATACATCAAAGAGGTCTTCGACCGGTCGATCGGTGGAGTCGGGGTAGTGCTCGAGGAGAAGCTCGTCGGCGAGGAGTTCACGCTGCAGGCGTTCGTGGACGGAACGCGCGTCGTGCCAATGCCTTTGGTCCAAGACCATAAACGTGCATTCGAGGGGGACCTCGGCCCGAACACCGGCGGGATGGGCTCCTATTCGCTACAGGACCATCTTCTGCCCTTCGTGTCAAAGGATGACCTCGCGCTGGCGATGGAAAGCATGCGGCGCACGGTCGATGCGCTGTCCAAAGAGGACTGCGTCTACCAAGGCGTCTTCTATGGACAGTTCATGCTCACCTCGAAGGGACCGAGGATCATCGAGTTCAATGCCCGGTTCGGGGACCCGGAGGCGATGAATGTGCTGCCCTTGCTCGATTCGAACTTCGTCGATATCTGCCATGGGATCGCTAACGGCAACCTTTCGAACTCAAACGTCAGCTTCGCTCCGATGGCAACGGTCTGCAAGTACGTCGTTCCGACCGGCTATGGCCTGGAACCGAAAGCCAACCTCCCGATCGAGGTGGACGAAAAGGCGATAGCGAGCGAGGGCGCCAAAGTGTTCTATGCCGCCGTTAGCGAGGAGAGCGGCCGGATAATGACGTCGAGCTCCCGCGCCGTCGGAGTAGTCGGCATCGCTCCCGACCTGGAAAGGGCGGAGGCGAGCTGCGAGCGGGCGCTCAAGCATGTGAAGGGAGAGGCGATCTACGTCCGGCACGACATCGGAAGGAAGGAGATAATCGAGCGGAAAGTGGAGCGCATGCGCGCCATCAGGGGCCTTTGCACCTAAAGTATGTCATCGCGAGACATTAACTAGTCCAGTGCTCCCTGGCCGTCCGCTCACCCCGTGCGCCCCGGCATTACCCGGGGCGTAGAGGAGGATCATCGCATCATTGGCCAGGGCGTCGGGGTCAAGCCTTAGACCCCCAAGCTCTCGCATCTCAACCTCATTCGGAAGCTGCGCGAGGGCGGTTCTGCAGATGTTCAAGCCGGCGTTGATCTGGCGGTCGAGCCGCCAGCCGCACTTTGCACATTCGAACACCTGGCCCACCCTGCTTCGGCGTTTCTTGATCTCGCCACATCTCGGGCAGGTCTTGCTCGTGTAACTCGGATCAACTTTAATGATCGGGACTCCGCGCCCCTCCGCCTTGTACTCAATCTGTCGGTGCATCTCGCGCTGAGGCCAGCTGGAAAGGCGTCGACGCAGGCGCCTACCCCTCCCGCCTCCTTTAGGCAAATGCAGGTCCTCGAGGGCGATCGCGGCTTTTTCGCGGACGGCTAATTCGACTAGCCCCTTGCTGATGAGATGTAGCCGCTGGGAGACCCTATTGCGTTCCCTTCGACCTTCTTTCGAAGCAAGCCTGCGCCAGACCCTGCGGTCGTTTGCCTTCTTCTTATTGAGCTTCCTTCGGCGGACGAAGTGGCGGTGCTGCACCACCGAGACGTCTGGGTAAGGAACGGAGACAGGCAGAGAACCCTCAGATGAAAGCGAAACGCCATCGAGCGAGCGCTCGTTAGTGTCGAGAGCGAGGATTGATGTCGGCGCATAACGCTCTAGAANNCCCTCTTGTCGGTCAAGACCAATTGCTTCACCCTGCCTTGCTCCAAGAATCCAAGATGGTAGCGGGAGAGCTTGACGTCGAATTCAGTCCACTCGCCGGTTCGCAGCGATAAACGGATGTGTCCTGTTTCGGGAGAGATGTGGAACGTGACATCATCGGCGCGGAGGAAGGGTTTGAACACGTAGGGCACTTTGCTCTTCTTGCCTTTGCGCAATCTTCTGCGATGGCTCTTGTCGAGCGAAAGTGCCACGCTCATTGCGGTTCGGGCATGCGCCCCATTGACGTGATACTCCCTCGCCAGCGACTGACCGAACTTGGCTAGTGAACCCTGGGCAGTGAGGTAGTTCTCTAACGCGTGGCGGATGCCCCGATTGACCATCAGGCGGAAGTCCTGCATGAGGAACACTACTTCCGGGGGGAGTGGAGACAGCAATTCGCAGACGACGCTGCGGCAGGCAGATGGCACGTCTGGAAGGAGCCAATACGATCACCTAAAAAACATTACTACAGTAAGCATTTGAGATTTGGGTGCAAGCGCAATCAGGGGATAGTTTTTATTTCACTTTCTTCTTGCTCTTAATCATGAAGAACCTGGACGAGATCGCAGAACGGATACAAGCCCGCTTGGACGAGAAGGATACCGTCCGCGAGATCGCCATCAAATCGTCGCGAGCGATCATACGCCTCTCTGGGAGCGTGGTGCACTCGGTCCACAAGAAGGAGAAAGTGGATGAGGCCATGGGGGAGGCGATGGACGAAGCGCAGCGGTTGCGAAGCCTGCTCGAGGACCATCCCGACATATGGAACTCCGGCCTGGTGGAGGATGCCTTGCAGGAGCTGGCCGAGGCAGCGATAATCATTGCCATCGCCAATTCGGACGATCTGCCGACGCCTGAGGAGCTCGGGGTGCCTATGACCTCCTACCTGCTCGGACTGGCCGATGCCATCGGAGAGCTGCGCCGGTTCTGCCTGGAAGCGCTCCGAGAGGGGAGAATGGAAGTGGCGATAAACAACCTTGAGATGATGGAGGAGATGTTCCAAGTGCTCATGCGCTTCGATTATCCTGACGCCCTCGTTTCCATACGACGCAAACAGGACATAGCGCGCTCATTGCTGGAGAAGACCAGAGGAGAGGTCGCTGTCGCAGTGAACTCGAAGCGGTTGGGCGACAAGCTCACCGCTCTGTATGAAAAGCTCTGAGGCTCAGAGCAACTTCTTGACGTGATCATCTAGCTCTGATTCGTCAACCAGGCCCACCAAGGTGTCGTTGAGCTCGCCATTCTTGAAGAACAGGATGGTGGGGATCGCCATGATCTCGTACTGCGTCACCAGCTCGGGGTTCTTGTCGCAATCCATCTTCACGAACGTTACCTTGCCTTGATACCGGTCCGCGAGGCGTTCGAAAATCGGCGCTAAGGCTCGGCATGGCCCGCACCAGTTAGCCCAGCAGTCCACCACCAGTTTGGTGTTCTTCGACTTGGTCGATCCAAAATCCTCCTTCGAGACCTCCGCGAGCTTTCCAGACATGATATCGGAGAAATGACCAGATAACCAGGTATAAACTTTTTACTTCTCGATCGCATCGGGCATAAAACGGTGGCGATGGAAATAAAATACATTAGACGAAAAGGGTTTCGAACTTCATTTCTTGCGGCGCTTTGCCGGGCGCTTGTAGACGAAGTACGTCACGATCAGCAATAGCACGAACAGCCCGATCAGGACGGCATCGCTGCCCGAGCTATCCGTCGGACCGACCCATATCGTCTGAGTGAAGATGGTCCCTCCGGCAGAGAACCTGACGAATTGGCTGTTCGGATCGAGCTCCACTCGCACCGAGTGCTCTCCGTCGGCCACGGTCTGCGAGGTCCAGTTATAGACGATGGTCTCGGTGGCCTTCGAGCTCAAGCTAATAGTGGTATTGTAGAGCTTCACGTCATCGACGAAGAACGCTACCGGTATGCCGGTCAGGGTAACGTTCCCTTGGTTCACTACCTTGGCGGAGATGACGATCGGCTTCACGATCTTGATGACGAGGCTCTTGGTGATGTTGCTCGTCGCGGTGGCGTTGTAAGATGTCACCAGAACCGACAGCGTGATGTCCTCCGCGAAGCTCGAGGCAGTGAGGTTGGTGGTGAACTCGCCGGTCTTCGACGTCCCCGAGTCGGGCGTCACCAGGGCGTTGCTAGTTGAAGAGCTGCCGACCACGGTGAAACTGAAGGAGTAATTGCCGTTGCTCTCGCCGGGGCCGCCGATGGCGACCACCTGGTACTGGGGCTTCTCGTTAGTCGCTATCAGTTTCGGCCCTGTCAAGGTGGCGAATATGTCCGAGGGCGTAGTCGCCTGCACCATAATGGTAGGCGCGACGATGGACAGGAGCGTAAGCGCCAACAATAGACAGCTCAGCGCTTTCTTCGTTTCAGCACCCCCTTCTGCAAACTGACGAGCAGCAGTATCGTGGTCATTGCCAGGACCAATGCCACTAGGATTATTGTGCCGGTCGAAATGATAGGCGAGGTGTTCGACACCTGGTCCCCGCTGATAGTGATGCCGCCTCCAGGTATGGTGAACTTCGGCAGTTCCGGCGCGAATGCTAACGCGGCGTAGACGCTGCTGTTCGTCTTCGAAGTGGCAGTGAGCACGACCTGCAATGTCGGGTCGGGATTCTGCCTAAGCGGGGTCAACCGAAGCTCGTATGTCGTCTGGCTCTCGGCGTTGACGCTGAGGGTGATGTTCTGCCCGAAGGTGCCGCTGGTCGGTCTTACTTCAGCTATCCATCCCAGCGTCGCTAGCTCATTGGAGTTCAATATGCCGAGGAGATAGCTGTCCACGATGTTTCCAGCGTTCCTCACGATCATGTTGAACGTGTAAGACGAACCGGTCGTTGTCTGCGCCGTGCTTGAACTCAGACTGACGGCGTATTGCGGGTTGATCGTCACCTTTAGGGAGACGCTGTCGCTAATCGTCGCGGAATTCGTTGAAGTGGCTTTGATCGTGACAGTAGTATCCGTGGTCTTGGCGGTGGTCGGCGTGGTGATGATCACCTGCGCCAATTGCGAATTGCTTGCAGTTCCAAAGTCCACGGATACCGTCGATTCGGAGAATGCCACCGTCCATCCAGAGGGTACGGAGGTCGCGGTCAGCTTGTATGTGTCGAGTACGTTGCCCTTGTTCTCGACACGGACGTTGTAGGTGACAGTCTCCCCGGCGTTAATGGTGCGCTTCTCAGTGCTGTCCCAACTGATGTCAACCACATTATTGGTTTGTTGGACCAGGTCTATTATCTTCGATATCGGCCCGGTGAGATTGAGATCGAACTGCAATAGATACTTCACTGCAACGTTCCTCTCCGACCCATTTGCCGAGGCCTTTACCTGGTAGTCACCAGCGGGAAGGTAGACCTCGAAAGCGCCATCAGAGGCAGAGGTGACCGCCTTGTAGAATTGTGATGAGATCTCGACCAGGGCCGAGCCTGGCACGCCTGCTAGCAGGGTGAGGCCGTTGAACCTTAGACCTGGCGATAGTGATACGTTCAGATAGTTGTGCAGGTAGGGAGCAATAGTAATGAGGCCAAGATATGCCCCGGTCCCACCCACCTCGCGTGCGTATACGTAGTAATCGCCTGGTGCGATCTCAAGACTGTAGCCTGACGGAGTGGTCGATGCCGTGGTCGACATCGCGCTCTGGGATTTCGATACGAATTCCAACGATGCGCTGACCGGCGTGCCCTCGAATGAAACAACAGTCCCGCTCAAGGTGGAGTTATCGAAGCTGCGATCGCTAGCTATCCTAATCGCCTTGTTGACAGAAAGGTCGAACGTTACTGACCCGGTATAGCGCACATAGCGCATCTTGGTTTGGTTCAGCTCGGAGGTTCGCAGATCAACGCTGGCGGTGTAATTGCCCGCTGGAAGATAAGTGGAGAAGCTACCGGCGGTGGAGGTGATCAATGACACCACGCCACTGTTGCTCCTCGCGATGGTCACTGGGGAGGCGAGGCGGAGAGACGTCCCTTGGAAGTTGACCCCTCCCGAGACCAGGAAGGCTTGCTCGGTTGTGATGCTCACGCTGGTCGCCCCCGGCCCGATGTTCTGAGAGAACAGGTCGGCGTATCTCGCGCCGAGTCGCTCCACGAAGGCATAGACGCTGTAGTTGCCCTCCATCAAATAGATGCTGAAACTGGTGGTAGCAGTGACCTGCTTCTTCTCCGGCCCGGTGAATGTAATCGAGACTTGAGCGCTTCGGTCTGGGCCAACTGTGCCGGTAACCAGCGCGCGCTTCTGAACCTCGATGTTCAGGACTATCGGATCGTTATTGATATTGATTGTCAATCGGTCAGAGAACTGATATTTAGTGGCGTTCGAGCCGAAGGTGAGGTTCTCGTCGACGACGACGTCATACAAGCCAGGGTGAAGCCCAACAAAGTAGGAGCCGTCCGTACCAGTCAGGACGCTAGCATCTACTGCCGATTGCCCTGCCTTCTGGAATGAAATAGTAACTCCTGAGAGCGGCTCTCCGAGGTACGTTAGCACCCCTTCGACGGTTCGGTTGACCGCTAACAGTTGGATGTTCTGGGTCAGTGAAGCGCCGAGCGGCGAGTAGGTGATGGAATACTGCTCGAACCCGGGCTGGATCACGCTCAAGGTGTAGGTCTTTCCTGCAATGAGGGGAATGCTAAAGGCACCATTGCTGGCTGTGGTGGTTGAAGCCACCCTACCATCGATATCGCTTACGAACACTGACAGGCCGGACCGCCCTTCCGAGGCATCGATTACGCCGTTTGCACTAGTGTCATACCAGACCTTTCCAGATAGGTTCACTCCTTGCACGAGAGAAAGCTGGGCTGTGATCGGCTGGGAGACAAACAAATCCATCCAGACGACCAACGATCCCGATTGCACATTGATGAAGTAGTTGTCCGTTGGCAATAACACCCTGAACGTCCCGGTGGCATTAGTGATCGCTGAGACGCTAGCTCCAGTGGTCCGAGAGGTCACTGTGACTTTTAGGCCCCCGACCGAGCTAGAGCCAGTCACATGGCCGGTCAGGTAATAGCCGGTCACCAGAACGGGATTATAGGCGATTGCGCCGCTCGTTCCAATTATCCTTTGTAGAGACGCGTATTGCTGATCGTTTATGATCGCAATAAATTGGATGTCGTAAGTACCGACTGGTACGGTCACGGCATAATTTCCACTTGCATCGGCGTTCGCTAGATAGACGTTGGAGCCAGAAGACAGGGCGATTGCGGCATACTGAGCCGCGAGACCGCTCGAAGTCTGCGCTCTTCCGCTTATGGTCATGGCGTTCTGCAGGCTTATCGCCTTGGTTATCTTCTCACCGACGGTCAAGGCGTATCTCTGTTCACCGAGGGTTATCCCCTGAATGCCTGATTGAAGCGTATAGTTGCCAGACAGTAGCTTATCGAAACTGAAGAATCCGGTTGAATCAGTCATCACGGACCAGGAGGTCGCATTGGTAAGGTCATTGATTACGATCGGGAAGTTCGATGCAACTGATCCATTGGCCAGGCTCACCGTCCCGTTGATCTTTCCCGGCTTTACCGCAATGTTCTGGGTCACGGCGCTGCTGGTCGAAACCGCTATCGGGCTTACCTCAGTTTTGTGGCCGTTCACCATCGCGTATAAATTCGCGTTCATGGGCGGAAGGCCATTAAATTCGAATCCGCCTGAAGAGCTGACATTCTCAGCGCGGAATCCGTTTGTGGTATTCTCCACTACCACGGTCGAACCGATGATCAGCTGATCGGTGGTGGCCGAGAAGGTATTGCTGGCATCCATATCCCAGAACAATTGACCGGTCAAATCGACTCCGGTCAGGGTCACGTCGCCATTGAAGTAGTAATCCGGCAAGCCGGAGTTATCAGCATCGCCCACATTCCTCATTGCCTGGTCGTATGTGATGTCATAAGTAAGAGTCTTGAGAATTTGGCTGCCCAATTGTGTACGCTTGTCAAGTGTGCCAGTGGAGAAAACAACACTGACATGCCCGAACGGAGCTATCACGCTATAATGCCCATTAGCGTCGGTCTTCACTGTTTGGTGCGGGACGCCATAGTCATCGACGACGGTGACGTATATGCCAGGATAGGTATTGCCGCTGGTGGAGGTAACATTTCCCTGGATTATCGCCCCATCATAATATTGAAGGAATACGATCCCGGACGCCAGGCCGGAAACTGATAGATCGACGATTCCTTCCATCGTGCCAGCGTCGATCTTAGCTTTATCGGCAACAGCTTCCTCGTAGCTGACTGCCCTCCATGCACCGGTATGATTGACATAGTCGGTGAATGGATTGAAGTAAGCAGTCTTGTAGACCACCCTAAAGTGGGTCATGTTCCAGCCTTGCAATGGTGCATCGCTAGACAATGAGCCGGAAAAACCAGGAATTCCCTGAGAGGTCTCGCCCACGTCCGAAGGCCCAAAGCCCATGAAGGCCCGGTAGAGCATTGTCTGGTAGAATGCGTCCTTGTAAACTATGACATAGCTAGAGATTGACATGTCCTTGGTAACATTCGCGATGTCGACCAACTGGTTGTCTGATGTCAAGGCCTTGATCTCGAAGAAATCGGTCGGGGCATTAGTGACCGGATCGATGCGGTGATCGGACAGCTTGGCCGGGGCATAGAAGATGTTGTTGCCCGTCGCGGAGAACGGGAATAGCCTGGAATCGATTGCGAAGTAGCCGATGTCGTTGCCCGTAATGCTTCTGATATCGTGGTATAGGCTAGTCAGATTGTCTAAGCCAATCTTGGCCAGTTCGACGCGGGTGGCTACATACTTGGCGTTCGCCGCAGACATCTGGCTATCGAAGTTACCATAAATCTCAGGATGAGCCAGAATGATGGAGATGTAGTTGGCCGGCTTGGTCATCATGTCGTAGAATGTCGCGTAGTCGACCCCTCTCGCGGTCATTGCGTTCGCAATGACCGAGCCAGGTGCGATCTTCTGCCCTTCCACTGACCGGACAATGAGCATGGCAATGGCTTCGGTCTCATTCTCGCATGTGATATAACTTCCCGCGAAATTGTAGCCATCCTGGAAGTTGTCGGCTACGGTGGGATGGCCCCCGGCTTGAATTGCTTCGAAGCCATAGTCCCACCACGATAGGAAGGCAGGCCTATCTATCGCCGGGGTGATATTCTGATCCCGTTCATTGAACCATGCCCAAGCGGCCGGGAAGTAGCTACTTGGAAGCGGCAGAGAATATGAGAACGCCCCGAAGTACCAGTCGGTCCCATTCTTCAGGTCGTAGGTAGCGGGCCGAAGGAAGTCAGGCATGACGTTGTACACCTGCCGGTCGTAATCAGCCTTATTGTTCGCAGGGATGCTCGCATCCACTGCGGTCCAAACATTTGGCAGGATTATCAGGAAAGCCAAGAATAGCACACCAGCAACGTACCTTACTTTGAAAGCCTTCCTCATCCAGGTGAGAGGATTGCTAAAGATTTTCATTCCGGCGAATCCCTTGGGCACGTTCTCGAACTTTATCAGGTCGATCAAGAGCACAAGGATCCAACCAGCCGATATAGCGAATACCGGCGCCGCGTTGAAAACGAACCTCGCCGCGGAAGATGCCATATAGATGGCCGCACCAATCCAAACGGTAATGAATATGAAGTAAGGCGAGGTATTCTTTGGAATCTTGATCATAGCCCATACCAGGCCGATTAGTGCGAACCAGAAGGTGACGACCCCGAACGATATAGCCAGGTCTGAGAAGGCCGGGGCTTGAGCCTCAGAAATCGTGGAATATAGTTTGCTTTTGACCAGGTAACCTTGGCCTGTTATGATGGCTTCTAAGAGGCTCGGTGCGAAGATCGCAATACCAACTAACGATATCACAGCGATTGCAGCGAATACAGGTATTACCAAGGTCCACGGATAATCGCGAGTGACAGTGAAGAAGATGCCCACAATCAATGCTATGATGAATAGCATCGCCGGCACGTCGAACCAAACCGCCCAGAAGTGCAATTGCCAATACATCGGGGCGGTAAAAATCATCGCCAGGCCCAGCATTAGCCCGACTGTAATGATCATCCCGAAAGAATCGATGTTCTTGAAGCGGTTGATGAATATCTGCACCAAGAGATATGCAAGGACGATTATCAGGACGTACATGAAACCGGTCCAGATGAAAGCGACCGCCGCTGTGCATACGCCAGCGAGCAAGGCGCAAATGACCGAGGATTGATTCGTCCGGAAGTATAGAGCGATGCCGTCCTTGACCGCCTTGGGGCTCCTCCAACTCGCGACCCATTTGTCTCCGTGAATCAATTTCAGCGATTCCAAGAGGAAGTAGAACCCGAAAACGACGAAGAATAGGATCATAGAATCATGGTCAGCATCGGAGAAAATGCTTCGTTCGATGTGAGCTGGCATTATGGTTATTAAGAATGCCCCTGCCAATCCTGCCCTCCTGCCGAAGGCCGATTGCCCTATCATGAACACTGGGATTACTNNACTGCCGCGGACGCGACGAGCGAGAACCCGATTCCATCGGCCACTGGGGAACCTGTGATCGATGCCCATATGATTCCTGTAACTGCAACTGACCAGTCATAGAATGGTGGTCTGGCATTGATGAGCGAATCCGGATAGTTGAGCATTGGGTCGAATGTCAGGTGATGGCCGGTGGCGACCGCATAATCGATCACCCTCTCATGATAATATGAGTCGGAACCACCAGAGACGAGATAGCCGTTGTCGACCGAGGGACCGTAAACGAAATAGCTTCGCAAGAAGAAAGCCACTAATACCAAGAGAGCAACGAGCGCCACCGTTTGCCAATTCTTTCCCCACCAAGACTGGTTAAAGTTGGAGCGAAAAGCTCTGACAAAACCAGGGCGGGTCTTTGCGGTGGGTTCCCCTGTCCCAGATTGGCTAGGTGACATCAGATTTCTCCCAAGGAATGTGAGCATCTGATTACAAACCCACTATAAAAACGTTCTTCATGTCAGGCATAAAATTTTAATTATCTGGCTTATGACCCATTTTTCCTTCTTTCCCCCCTATTTTTTCATCGCCGATTGCGCCACATCGGAGACATCCTTTGCAGCCTCCGCCGGGTGCGGTGCGCCGTATATAGACCTGCCCACGATGACGTAATCCGCCCCGGCCCGAATCGCATCCGCAGCGCTTCCGCCCTGCGCCCCGACACCGGGGGATAGGATCAACAGCGAGCCTACGATCCCCCTGATCTCCTTGATCCGACCGGGACGGGTTGCTGGGGCGATCACACCCGATGCTTTGGCATCGACCGCCATATGAGCGATACGGTCGGCCACCGGCGCGGTAAATTCCTGGCCGCCGGGGTGGCTCATCTCCGTCACAACAAATACCTCAGCCCCCTTCGCTGCCTCCACCACCGCTCTCACGGAATCCGTTCCCGGGAAGCCATGGACAATGATCCCTGAGGCACCCCTGCGGATCGCCTGCTCCGTGATCAGCCGATTGGTGTTTGGAATGTCCGCCAGCTTGAAGTCGCAGATGACGGGGCGCAATGCGGAAAGGTCCGTTATCGCCGCCGGCCCTGCGGACAGGATCAAGGGCCAATTGATCTTGATGGCATCGACATATGGAGCAACCGCGCTAGCCACAGAACGGACTTTCTCCGGGTCGGTCTCGTCCAACGCCAAGATGACGCCATGCTGCCTCTTCATCGTCCGGTGTAGGATTCCCCCACATAAAGAAATTGCCTCGGACGCGATGCATTAATACTCTGACGGCCCTCGCTTGCACCCGATGCGGATCACCCGAATGCAGGCCGGCTCGAAATACACCATCTGCCTGCCCCAAGGTTGCCGGTCGTGTCGCCGAGGGGCGAAAATGGTGCTCCTGGTGACTGGAAAATGCGACACTAGCTGCTTCTATTGCCCTCTCTCCTCCGAAAAAAAGGGGCGGTCATTGACCTTCGCAGACGAAGCACAGGTCGATCGGGACGAAGACATTATCAACGAAGCGAAGTCGATCGGCGCAATGGGGACTGGCATAACTGGTGGTGACCCTTTGAAAGCGCTGAACCGGGTACTGAGGTACATCCGCCTTCTGAAAGGGAGCTTCGGAGCAGAGCATCACGTTCACCTCTACACCTCGACCATCGACCGCCGGGCTTTCCTCCAGCTCCAAGCAGCGGGACTGGACGAGCTGCGCATCCATCCCCGCTTCGAGCTCTGGTCGACCCCTGAGAAGATCGGCCTCGAGAAGGCATTGAAGGGACTTGAGATGGACGTGGGCATAGAGATCCCGGCCATCCCGGGAATGGACGGGGAGATTGAGAAGCTGATCCGCTATGCCGACAGGATCGGACTGGGATTCGTCAACCTCAACGAGCTGGAGTTCTCGGAGACGAATTATCAGGCGTTGAGAAAGAGGGGGATGGACACTGGAAACGACTCGTCCTCATCTGCCGTCGGAAGCAAGGAAATTGCCAGCAAAATGATGCATCTGGAGCTGAGGATCCCGATACATTACTGCTCTTCCGCCTTCAAGGACTCGGTCCAACTCCGCAATCGCCTGAAGCGTAGAGCGAGGCACATCGCCAGACCGGGGGATCTGATGACCTCAGAGGGGACTCTTCTCAAAGGCATGATTGAAGGGGTGGATGCCGATCGGGCGGCGGAATACCTCAGGACGAATTTCGATGTGCCGAGAAGATTGATGCATTATGATGCCGAGAAGGGCCGGCTCGAGGTAGCGTCTTGGGTGCTCCATGAGCTATCCCCCCAACTGCCGTTCGATTCGTTCATCGTCGAGGAGTACCCCACCGCCGATAGATTGGAAGTGGAGAGGGAAAGGCTGCCTAGAAGCAAAAGAAAATGGAAATGATGGCCTAATCTAGGCCACGATTATGCTCTGGACGTTGTGGTGCCTGGCGACCAGGTCGCGGGCGATCTTCAGGTTGCGGCCGTTCTTGCCAATGGCGCGGCCCTTCACTTGCGGATCGACCGTCACCGTGGCGTGTATGATGTTGCCGCGGCTTTCCAGCGTGACCGACTGCACCCCGTAGTTGTAGAAGACGTTCTTGATGAACTGCTCCGCATCGTCCGAGAACTCGACCACCTGGATGTTCTTTCCGGTGGTGTTCTTGAGCCGGATGACGTTCTCCCCGCCCTTGCCCACTGCCTTGTTGGCCGAGCCTGGGTCAACGACGAATACGAGCTTGTCCTCCGTTTCCATGCAATCGCGCACATGCGTGTTCGTCATGTTCTCGAACAGGCGGATGTAACGCAAGGTGTCTTCAGTTAGAGTGACTTCCGGCATGAGTATCACAACGAAAGGATGTTGGAGGCGCCCTTTTCGATGATGGCAATGGCCGACACCGAGAATGGTTTCCCCGCTATGGCCCCTAGCTCCATGTTCGTCCCCTCAAACAGATGGATGGGGACGGCGTTCGTGGTCTTGAGGAACTCGCTGGGGCAGTTGGTGGAGATTACCACCATCTTCGCCGCGCCGCTCTTGACCGCTTTCTCTGCCTGTGCGATGCCGAACTCCACCTTGCCGGTGGTGATCGCTGTCTTCAGGGCTCTTCCAATATCAGCCATTTGTCTGTCCCCTCTTAACTGGTTTATATTCTAGATTGACCGCTCCGGTGCCGAGCGTAACCGGTTGCCCTACTATAATGTTTTCTGCAACACCGTCTAGGTGGTCCTCTTCGCCGGTGAGCGCCGCGTGCAACAGGTGCACCGCGGTGATCTCGAACGCAGCCCTGGCCAGGACGCTCGATTTCCTGCCAGAGATGCCGTGACGGCCGATGGCCTTCACGTCGCCATCGTTGGTCATGAGGTCCGCGACCAGCATGATGTGCCTGATATCGACGTTCAGTCCCTGCTCGTCCAGAGTCCGGAACGCCTCTTCCATTATGGCGTTCCGCGCCGCCTCGACGCCCAAGACCTCGTATATCTCTTGGACGGCGTTCGTCGTCGTCCTGGTCTTGTCCACGCCCCTCATCTCCAGGACGCGGCCGAGGTTGCTTCCCTCAGTGTAGATGACATACTCGTCGCCGACCTTCCTCAGAATCGCTCTCTTGATATTGTCCAATCCTCGGATCTTGCGGTCGCGTACGTCGTCGATTATGTTCTGCAGCTTCTTGAACGAAGGTACGTCGGAGGAGATGGTGATGTTGGCACCGGCCATCTCCACCAGCCCCTTCAGTCCGCGGGTCTTCGCCAGCTCCTTGAATATCTGTTCGACCTCGATCCCCTTCTGCTCCAGCTTCCTGGGGTCCGGGTGCACGATCACCTTCATGTTGACGATGTCGGTCTCGATGTTGGCGATGTCGATCAGCGAGGTCATCTCGATCTCCGACGCCAAGCGCTTCACCTCTTCCTGGTTGGCGCGGATGTTCTCCGCCACATAGACGCTCATCATCGGAGTGGACGGGACTCTCCTCGCGTCCACGATCTCGATCAGGCGCGGCAGGCCTAGTGTAACGTTAATTTCCGCCACACCTGCGTAGTGGAAGGTACGCATGGTCATCTGGGTACCGGGCTCGCCGATGCTCTGCGCGGCTAGGATGCCGGCGCTCTCATTGGCGTCCATCTGGTGCTCCAAGTATCGTTCGTAGGAACGCTTCACGATCCTCTTCACGCTCTCGTTTGGAACGTCCAGGCCCTCGATGCGGTTGGCGATTGACTGCAAAACGCTCCGGGGGATGTCCAGCCCCAGCTCCTCCGAGTACTTGCGCATCTTCTGCTCTAACTTGGATGTGCCCCTGACCTTGTTCGGCATCTCGAACTCGAAATGCTCGCGCGGGGCGGACTCCTCCTCCTTGCGCTTGCCGCCCTTCTTGGCCGGGGCCTTCTTGGCCTTGGCCACCGCGGACTTCTTGATGAGCATGCCGATCTCCTTTTCCTTCAGACCGAGCTCCTTGAGCTTCGCCTCTCCCGCCTCCGTCACTTGGGCGACAGTGGCGTATTCCACGAGGAGCTTGGCGATCGACTCATCGCTGATGCCACGATTGCGCAGCGCCTTCTCGGTGTCCTTCTTTGCCATCACTCCTCACCCCCCGCTTCGAACTCGGTGTCAGTTTCGAGCTCATCTTCCTCGTCGCCTTCTGTTTCCATCAGGTCCTTCTCGACGGTGGCGTATCCTCCGACCTTCTTCTCCTCGATCCTGGAGAGCAGCTCGGCCTCGTCGCCCAGCACCTCGACCAGGATGTCGTCGATATCGATCGCCTCGCCTTGCACGGACCGGCAGGGATCGACGCCGTCATCACCGTACTTGAACTGGATGACGCTGTCTGCGGTATTGCGGACCGTTCCATCCGCCTTGAGCTTGAGGTCCTCCAGCGCATTGATCAAACGGCGCTGCATGTAACCCGACCGGGACGTCCTGACGGCGGTATCGACCAGTCCTTCGCGACCACCCATGGAATGGAAGAAGAACTCCGTCGGACTGAGACCGGACTTATAGGAATTGATGACGAATCCTTTCGCTTGAGCGCCAAGGTCTCCCTTCTGGAAGTGCGGCAACGTGCGCTTCCAGTATCCTCTGGAAAGGCGTTCGCCTCTAACGGCCTGTTGCCCGATGCAACCGGCCATCTGCGACAAGTTAAGCATACTTCCCCTCGCACCGGAACGGGCCATGATGACCGCCGCGTTCTCGAGACCGAGGTGACGACCGGCGATCTGACCGGCTTCGTCTCTCGCTCTTCCCAGCACCTTCATGACCTCGACCTCGAGGGTCTCCTCCAAGCTTCGCCCAGGCATCTGTTCGAGCTCGTTGCGGCGGTAGGCGTCGACGAACCCATCGACCTTCGATATCGCCTCGCGCAGTACCTCCTCGATCTGTCTGGTCGCTTCCGCAGGGATATCCTCGTCGTCTATGCCGGTGGTGAACCCGCGGATCATGATCGCGCCGATCGCCAGCCGGGTGATGCTGTCCAGGAACTCGCGTGCCCGCTCGGAGCCGTAATCGCGCGCCACCTTGTCCAGGATCTTGCCCTTGAACGATCCGATGGCCTTCTCGTCTATCGTGCCGTAAAGGAGCTTGCCGTCGCGTATCTTTACGAAAGCGTCAAGATCGCATTTCTCCTTCTGGCAGACGTTGCATTTTCGGCAGATTGACGCCTTGAAGCTCATCCTCATGTCCTCTGGCAGGACCAACGAGAAGATCTGCTTCCCGGTCCAGTACTCCACGCCCTTCTTGTCGACCATTGGGTCTGGAAGGACCTTGTAGGGCACTCGCGCCAAGATGGAGAGCGTCTCCGCCTTGGTGTAGCGGGACTTGTACATCTCCACGCTCGGATCCTCATGCGTCAGCATGAACGTCCCGGTGATGTGGTCGTGGATCGCTCCGATGACCGGTCCCCCGAAACGAGGTGAGAGGATGTGCTCCTGCACCTTCATCAATATCTGCGCTTCGACCCTCGCCTCCTCCGACTGCAGCACGTGCAGGTTCATCTCGTCGCCATCGAAATCGGCGTTGTAGGGAGGACAGACGCACAAGTTCAGACGGAAGGTCTTGCCTGGCATGACGCGGACCGTGTGGGCCATCATGCTCATGCGGTGCAACGAAGGTTGCCGGTTGAACAACACGATGTCGCCATCCATCAGGTGGCGTTCGATGATGAAACCGACGTCGACGGTCTCGGCGACAGTCTCGGCGTTCTTGTCCGTGACCTTGATCCTCCTTCCATCCGGTCGGATGATGTAGTTGACCCCTGGCAGATAGTGCTCGCCTGGAGGGTTCACCCCGCGCTTCACTATATCCTTCAATATCGAAAGGTTCGCCTTGGTGGCGAACACCGGCACCGTGAGCTCCCTGGCTGCCTCCACCGGGACTCCGACCTCGTTGATCGATAGTAGTGGATCGGGTGAAATCACGGTACGGGCGCTGAAGTTGACGCGCTTACCGGACAGGTTGGAACGGAACCGTCCCTCCTTGCCCTTCAGCCTCTGAACCAGCGTCTTCAACGGGCGTCCGCTGCGATGCCTCGCTGGCGGTATGCCCGATGTCTGATTGTCGAAATAGGTAGTGATATGGTACTGAAGCAGCTCCCACAGGTCCTCGACGATCAGCTGCGGCGCACCAGCGTCGCGGTTCTCGCGCAACCTCTGGTTGATCCTGAGGACATCGACCAGCTTGTGGGTCAGGTCATCTTCCGACCTGTCTCCAGATTCAAGGGTGATGCTCGGCCTGACCGTGACCGGTGGCACTGGCAAAGCGGTCAGCACCATCCATTCCGGTCGGCAGGAAGCGGACTCGATGCCCAAGGGCACCAGGTCGTTGTCCGGGGTGCGCTCCAATCGTTCGCGCACTTCCTTCGGCGTCAGCTTGTGGCCGTCCTCGCGGAAGGTGGTCGGTTTGTCTAACGTGATCTTCATCTGCTCGGCTCCGCAATGAGGGCAGACCTGTCGGGATGACGCGTCCTTCGCCGTGTCCTTGGTCATCATCCTCATGTCCAGAGCGTCTCCGCCCAGCTCCTCCATCGCCTCCATCTGCTCGCGGTACTCCTTCGCCTGATCTTCCGTGAGAAGCAAGCGACCGCATACCCGGCAGGTCGATTGGAGCAGCTTCTTGATCTCCTTGACGTAACCGACGTGGATGACCGGCATCGCCAAGTCGATGTGGCCGAAGTGCCCCGGGCACTCGTCGACCTTGTGACCGCAGGTCTTGCACCGCAGCCCAGGCTCGATAACGCCCAAATGGGGGTCCATCAGGCCCATGTCGATCGGGAATCCATCATCGTCGTACGTGTCCGCGGTGATGATCTTGGTCGCAGACATTCGACGGATTTCGTCAGGGGACAGGCAGGCGAACTTAATCGAGCCGATCCTCTTCGAGACACCTCGCATCATCGCAAGTCCTCCAGTTGCAGACGCATAGCGACACCGAGCGATAGCAGCTCGTCTAGTAGCAGTTTGAACGCGTAGCTGGTCTGCACCAGGTGCACGTTCGTGTTGTTCCCGCAAACGGGGCACTTCAGAGAGCCCCGGCGGTCCAGAATGGCGATGTGCCCGCAGCCGGGATTGCCGCAGACGTATTGGAATGTGCCATCGGACTCATCCAGCAGGCGGTCCTTGATGACCATCGCCGCTCCGTGACCGATGAGGCAGTCGCGCTCCATCTCGCCGAACCTCAGACCTCCTTGCCTCGAACGTCCCTCGGTCGGCTGGCGCGTCAATATCTGCACCGGGCCGCGGGAACGGACGTGCATCTTGCCTGAGACCATGTGGTGCAATTTCTGATAATAGATCACGCCAGTAAAGATGTCGGCACCGATCATCTTTCCGGTGTGGCCATCGTACATGACCTCCTTGCCGGAGTGCATGAAGCCGTTGGCGACCAACGCCTCACGGATAGCGTCCTCGCGCTCCCCTGAGAATGGCGTTCCGTCCACCAATCTTGCCTCCATCGCCCCGACCTTGCCGCCGATCATCTCCAAGACATGAGCGACGGTCATACGCGAGGGGATGGCGTGCGGGTTGATGACCAGATCAGGTACCACTCCATCGCACGTGAATGGCATGTCCTCTTGCGGGACGATCAAGCCGACCACTCCCTTCTGTCCATGTCTGGAAGCGAACTTATCCCCAAGTTCCGGCACGCGCTCATCGCGCACTTTGACCTTGACCAACCTTGAGCCGTTCTCCGATTCGGTCAGCATGACGCTGTCGACCCAGCCTGTTTCCCCAGGCCGGCAGGTGATCGAGGTTTCCCTGCGCTTCTGCGGGGTTAGGAAGTCAGTTTCTTCTTCCAAGAATCTCGGTGGTGACGTCTTTCCGATCAGCACATCTCCTCCGCCGACGGCCGTCTCCGGTGAGATGAGGCCGTCCTCCCCGAGGCTGCTGTAGGATAGGTCCGCTCGAGCGCCCCTTACGTCCGGCGAAGGGATCTCGAAATGATCCTCCTGGCCACCTGGGTAGCGGCGCTCTTCAGCTCTATAGGTACGCATGAACGAGCTGCGACCCAGGCCGCGCTCTACCGATGCCTTGTTCAAGATGAGGGCATCTTCCATGTTGTAACCGTGGTATGAGAGAACAGCGACCACGAAGTTTTGTCCAGCTGGCCTTTCGTTGAACGCTACGAACTTCATGGTGTTGGTCTGCACCATCGGCTTCTGCGGATAGTGCATGATGTGCCCGCGGGTATCAGGGCGGCGTCGATAATTGCTCGCAGCCAAACCAAGGGATTGCTTGGCCATGCCTGCGCCCATGGTGACACGCGGGGACGAGTTGTGCTCAGGATATGGCACAAGTCCGGAGCAGACGCCCAGGATGACCATCGGGTCGACCTCCATGTGGGTGTGGTCCTGAGTTAGGAGCAATGGCGTGCGGAGCTCTCCCCCGCAATGGCTGCATTTCAATGCCGCGTAATCCTCGGCGCTCCCGGGGTTCATCCAGTCCAGGTCGATCGGTGATAGCGCCTTCCCGCAGTTGGTGCAGCGGTCTGGCGGATCGAAGGGCTCGACCGCGATATATGTGTCCTCCTCTTCCTCGGCGTCGATCCATTCGATTACGCCTTCGCGGATTAGGTCGGACCAGCGGCTCCTGCCCTCCCTGATGTCTTCCATGTGCTTCCTGGTGAGAACGGACTTGCCGTTCTTCAGCACGATGAGCGGGCGACGGAGGCGGCCCTCATCACAGTTGATGATGACCTCGTCCATCTCCTCGTCGTAGCGGATATTAATCTCATGCGAAAGCAGACCGATTCGGCGACGCTGGCGCATCTCGTTGACGAGGTCGTGCGGCTTGTCGCAGACGCCCTTCAGGTCGCCGTTGACGTAGACCCTGGTGCCGGCCGCCGGTCCCTTGACCTCCTTGACGCCCTGCTCCTTGAGCATGTAAGCGACGTCCTCTTCGCGGAATCCCTCAGACACGTCGATGATCAATGCGGCGTTCTTCACCAGTCCGCAGTTCTGACCTTCTGGCGTCTCGTTCGGGCATAACCGACCCCATTGGGTCGGGTGAAGGTCTCTTGCCTCAAAGTGAGGCTGCGAGCGGGTAAGTGATGACGTTATGCGTCTCAAATGAGAGAGGGTGGACATGTTCGAAGTACGATCCAATAGCTGGCTGACACCCGCCCTTCCCCCAACCCAGTTGCCTGTAGCTAGTGCATGCAGAAGACGGTGAGTGAGCAGGTCTGGCCTAATCGCAGAAGAGATCCTCAGGTCCTTCTTGCGCGCATACGACCTTTCCAATTGGTACTTCAGGTCCTTCATCAGNNTGGTCCTTGTCGTCCTCCTTCCTCTTGTTTAGGGAAAGCTCGAGGACCGACCTAGCTATGCGCCCGAGGAATATCGCCTTCTTCATGCGATCCTCCTTCACGTCGCCCAAGTGTGGCAACAGGGAGCGATCGATGATGCTCTCCACCTTCTTGACCCGGTACTCCTTTGCCTGGCCGGTAGCGAACTTGCGTTCCAGGTAGAGGATGGCGTCGTCGGTGGTGAAG
>PNBI01000117.1 GCA_003135935.1 Methanomassiliicoccaceae archaeon | reverse complement strand
CGTATTGGCCCACCATGTGGAAATTGCCGAGGCCAGGCAGGGTCTTGCTCACGCCGTCCTTCATCAGTTCCTTCATTCCGATCTTCGGCGGCCACGATTGAAGGCCTCGATAGGCTCCAAGGAATCGCTCCGAGGTGACTGGCGTGATTACGTCGACCGCTTCTATCTGGGAACAGAGGCCGGGGAATCGCTTTTCAAGGCGCTTCGCAACCGCATCCGCGATAGCCTTCTTCTGGGCATCATACATCCCTTTGTCCTTTCGAAGCTCGGACCAGTATTGATACCTCGAGGAGAAGACCACCTTGATCACCGTCTTGCCTTCCGGTGCCACGCCCATCTCCTTTTTGAAGACCTCGATGTCTAGCCGGTCGAATTTCCTACCCTCGACGTCTATCGGCTCATCGAGGAGCAATGCGATGGCATGCGGCTCCGCGCTCACGTCCATGGCAACACCAAAGAAGATCTCCAGGCCAAACTCCTGCTTGTCAGGGACCCACTCGTTGTAGTAGGAGTTGATCATCGGATTGACGTACTTGCCCTCCAACATTTCATAGATCGTCGCATGACCATCAGCATTGGAGATGACCAGGTCGGCGAAACGCTCCGTCCCGTCCGTAAGCCTCACGCCCACAGCTTTGCCATCTTTGACAATGATCTTCTCGACCTTCTTGCCGTAGAAAACCTCACCTCCCAGGTCAATGAATCGACGTTCGATGTTCTTGGCCAGTACCGACGCGCCTCCGACCAGCCAGCCGTTATCGCCCGCGATGATACCAGAGAACATCACCATTTGGACCAGGACGGGCGCGTCCGTGATGCCGTATTGGATCAATGGAAAGGCGCGCCGCATGAATGGTTCCTAGAATCTCTCTCCATACTGCTGCATAGTTACCTTGCCCCATTTGTTGAGCGAGGGGAGGTAGCGTAGAATACTCAGCTTCGGCCCGATGCCTCCGAGCATCATGGTGAACATGTCGAAGCCGCGCATCTTCCCTACGCCTTTGATGTATTCGTCGATCGCGATCGCATCGTCGGGCGCCAAGGAATGCATTTGCTCCTTCAGGCTTTCGAGGTCGGTGACCATTCGCAGAACCCTGCCACGCTCATCCTCGACCTGGACCGACTCCTTGAAGCCAAATGTCCTGGCGTCCCGAAACGCGCCAAGCTCATCCCACACCATGCGGGTCTTCGAGGATTCGGAGGAAGCGCTCAAGTTGTGAATGCAGAAGTCGAAGGTGTAGCCCTTCCTTGTCCAGGAGGTGCAGCAACCGCCGGGTCGTTTATGCATCTCGAAGATCGTCGTGCGGTACCCGTTCATCCTAGCGTAGCAGCCTGTCGAAAGGCCGCCGATACCAGCCCCGATGATGATTATCGAATCCCTGGTCATCCTTTCAAGGCGAAATCGGTGACCCTGTAAATAACATGTTCTTTAGTAGATTGCAATTTCGATTGGAGCGATTCGAGAAAAGCCTCGCCTTGCCTTGTCAGGCTTAGAGAATAGGATCCGATATCATCCACGCCAGGGGCCATTTGAACGAACCCCTCGTTTGACAATCCCCTTAATCGGCCGCAGGTTTTCCGTTCCTTGAACTGGCTGACCATGAAGACTGGAGCAACCAATTCGTCTTTTCTTTTCACAAAGCTGGATATTGGCATCAACGCCAGATTGGACTGAAATGGGGAAGGCTCGGTATCGAAGAATGTCTCGCTTGCTTCCATCCAGCAAATCGGCTGGATGTGCGGTACGCAATTTCCTGCAAATTCTGTAACTACATTGCTTAGTATGCATTGATATGACCAGAATATGGGGTAGAAAATTCTTTCAACCCAGAAAGCATGATTATTGATTACAATGAAGATCGAGTACTTTCACGCATCAGTGTATGGCAATGGGGCAATGGTGGCGGAGGAGTTCAAGAAGCAGATGGCCGCCAAAGGAGTGATGGTGGACGTCCACCATATCGAGAAGATGAAGCCAGAGGAGATGCAGTCGGCTGACCTCTATGTTTTCAGCTCTCCTGGGCGCTTTGGCAAGCCAATCAAAGAAATGCGCCGCTTCTTGAAGGAAGTCGACCTGCCCTCAGGCACGAAATACGCCATCCTGACCACCGAGCCAGCTCCCAAACCGGACAAGAAGACCGGGAAGATGCCAACGGAAGAGGAAATAGGCGCTATCCAGCACGTCATCTCGATCATGAACGAGCTATTGAAGGAAAAAGGCCTGTTGAAGGTTGCCGAGACAAAGGTCTATGTGACCGGATTAAAGGGGCCTTTGGAAGCAAGCTGGCAAGATAAGGTACAGGCCTTCGTCATTGCCATCCTTGGATGATTGGCCTGGTCGCGAAGTCGCAGCCGTTGGTTGGATTAAGAATTGACATGAATCACGGAAGACGTGGCGTCTAGCTTTGGCAACCTGTTGGAGACATCCGCACACTTTTAACTATCTTCCAGCTCGGCAACTTAAACAATTAGATGAGTGAATGGGAAGGGTTGTATCATGAATCCATAACTAGCCAAATACCTTAGAGCAATTTCCATAAGGCGCCGATCGAGGAAGATCGGGAAACATCTGGAATTAGAGGCCATGAGATGATGCACATTAATTCCGGAAGCAACGAGGAAAGACTGGATATGTCCAAAACTAGGGTTAATGTGCGCTGTATTTGTCGCAACACGCACATTATTCTTAATTAAGCATCTATTATCACGCGATATCTAATGAAACTCAATGTCATCTCTGTCCAAGATTTCGGGGAGAGCCTCGAGGACATCATCGATTCCGCTCAAAGGCTTAAGAAGGGGGCGTTGAAAGGGTCTGACCCGTTGAAGGGCAAAACGCTCGCCATGATCTTTGAGAAAGCTAGCACTCGCACTAGGGTCTCGTTCGAGGTGGCGATGACCCAGCTAGGAGGGCACTCCATATTCCTCAGCCCAAAGGATATCCAGATCGGCCGGGGCGAGACGATTTCGGACACCGCTAAGGTACTCTCGCGTATGGTGGATTGCATCGTATATCGGGCGTTCAAGCACGATATGATGCTGGAGCTGGCCAACAGTGCTACCGTCCCGGTCATAAGCGCGCTCGACGATCTCGAGCATCCATGCCAGGCCGTCGCCGATCTGCTGACGATCAAGGAGCAGAAGGGCAAGTTCAAGGGGCTCAAGCTGGCCTATGTCGGCGATGGCAGCAATGTCTGCAATTCGCTGATGCTAGGCTCGGCGATGGTCGGTATGGATTTCGCGGCCGCCTGTCCGAAGGGTTATGAGCCTGATGCGAACCTCATCAAGCAATCCATGAAGATAGCGAAGAGGAAAGGCTGCTCGGTCAAAGTGGTCGAGGACCCATCCGATGCGGCTCGCAAGGCCGACATACTCTATACCGACACTTGGGTCTCCATGGGCGTGGAGGATGAGACCATGGAACGGGAACGGGTGTTCAAGCCCTATCAGCTGAACTCCGATTTGCTGAAGAAGGCGAAAAAGGACTGCATGGTGCTTCATTGCCTACCGGCGCACCGCGGCCTCGAGATAACTGACGAAGTCATGGATGGTCCGCAGTCTTTCATCTTCGATCAGTCAGAGAACCGCCTGCATACCGAGAAGGCGATACTGCTCACGCTGATCCATTAGGGCAATTGCCGCCAAGCTGGCTGATGATAAGAGCCTCAATGGCGTCCAGGAATTCCATCTCCTTGCCCAATGGGATTGAGGCGCCAGCAGCGATGCGATGACCACCGCCGCTACCGCCCACCTTTTCGGAGGCGACGCGAATTGCAATGGAAAGGTCCAATCCTTTGAGCACAAGCTCTCGCGTCCCTCTAGCCGAAACCTTGACAGTCTCTTCGTCAACACTCGTAGCGAAAGCGATGATCGGAACCGAGCAGTCCACCTTGAAATCGATCTCCACTCGCTCCGTCTGATTCCTTTCCTCATTTGAGTCAGCGGAGCCTAGGAGCATTCCCGCAACGATCCCGACCACCGTCTCAGGGATTTCCTGCTCGGCGTGGAAGTATTGCAACGATCGTCTCCGGACAACGCCTTTGCGTTTCACCCAGGTTATACCGTTCTTCAACGTGTCACGGTGATTCCGCAATAGGTCATCAGCGATTCGGAGCGCTTCGCCCCTATCCCCTTGGCATATTTTCAGACCAATCTCAGCTTTGTCGTATCGTCCGCAGGAATTGAGGAGGGTGGCGAACTCCTTGGCATCGTGCAGAGGCGTTCTCCGCTCCTCCTCGGAAAGAAGGTAAACCTCTCCGATTAATCGTCTAATGGACTTGATTCCCTTCCCACAATCAAGTAACCTATCCGCTAAACGGCTGGTGATCTCCCGTTTCTCCTCTTGACTGAGGTCTACCCAGCTTCGCCAACCGTTCTCCGATTGTTGTTCGATACCGATGTCGTCCAAAAACCGTTTGCATTCCATGTACCGATTGGTCAGCCCTGGCAGCGATGGGTCATTTGCGTATTCAAGCATCCGAGCAAGCGGTCGGCTCTCGCGGCCGAAGATGCGTATATCCTTGGTCACCTCGATTAGGCCTTCGGCCACGGCGTCCTGAACGATGCTTTGGTTCAATCCGACCAATCTGGAATTGGCTGAATCTTGGAAATCTCCCACCGCGCCCACGATTGCCAATGGGGCCAATGATGCGTTGGATGAAGCCATGCTTTTCGCGACGAGATAGGTCACGCCAGCTCCGCTGAGTGATTGCCCACCGTCGATCCCATAGAGATGAGGGTTGACGTGCACCTTACGCTCCATAAACGAACCCAGGTCGTTCTGCCCCTGCTTCCTCTTTGAGCTAGCGCTCGCATCCTCGATCACAGAATGGTGGTCGGAAACGCAACATATAGGTAAAGTGATCCTGGAAATCGCCGACGATCCCAGGTCCACCAGCCAGACGCCCTCGCTAGGTAAGGCGTTTATCAGCTTCACCTCTGCCTCGTCTAACTTCTTGATGAATCTGCATTCGTGAGGGACATCTGCCCTGGTCAGGGCGGACGAAGCGATCGACGCCGCGCTCACTCCGTCGGCGTCGATATGGGCGACGACGGTGATGCTGCTTGCGCCTAAGAGGACCTGGGTCGCCTCTCTTGCGGCTTCCATCAGCCCTTTGACGTTCTCAGGCCTTAGATCAGGCATTGGTATCATCCGTTCCAAGCGTTTTAGCGACTAGCATTTGATTGATTCTCTCCGCAATGGGAGCAAGGTTCTTGGTATCTTCCTCATTGTAGCGCTTGAGAAGGTTGAGCGCGTTCACATTTCCTCTCCTTTCCCAGGCATACCATAAGTAGACGGCTTGTTCTCCGGTCACATACTCAAGTTCCTGGCCCCTTTTCATCCCCATCTGTTTCTCGATGCTCTTCAAGCCACCATGAAAGCCCACCCTGGCGCATCCATGCCTGAGGTCGAAGTGCGGCACCCTAGGAATAAGGAAGGGGAATTCCCTTTCGAGCATCGGAAGGTCGAATGATGAGCCATTGAACGTTATAAGCAATCGTGATCCATGCAGAGCTGCGTTAAGATTCTCCCTCGTCAAATCCTGTCCTCTTACCAGAATGGTGGATCTTCCTTTTCGGTATATTCCGACCACGGTCACTCTTGCGCCCGCGCCCAGACCGTCGGTCTCAATGTCCAAGCAGGTCGCCTGTCCCTTCGTTTCGTCATACACTCGCCAGTGCTCTCGCGAAGGAAGAAGGCGGCTGAAATAGGAGGTCTCACCGTTGTCTAGGAAGTTTGCCGCTTCGCCCAAATGGGAGTCAAGTCGTTGTTTTCGGTTTCCGGATATTCCGTTCAATTTCTTGGCTGAAGTAAAGTCGTCCCAATCCCGGACTCCTTGGTTCCAAAGGGACCTTTCGATGCATCCTCCTATCCCCGGCAAGATTAGGAACGTACGACGTAACATTGGACAACCAATCCCACGGGTCCACAAAGGCTTTGCGGTGGGGTAATTGAACCACACAAAGAACACTGGCTTGTTGAATCGCTTAGAAAATGCTCAGCTGTTCCCACAAACCCCTTCCTTTCTTCTTTCTCAAAGCGATCCCCTGTGAGGTGAAGCCTTCGAGGACGATACGCCCATAAAGCAGGGCTAAATCAATGGGAAACGGCCTGTCCTAGCATATAGTCCGAGTGGGACCGATGCTCTGCACCCTACTAACCCCCTCTGCAGGGGCAATAAAAATAACCCAGAAGACAATGTAAGCGGGGATTCGATGGAAGGATTATTGAAGAGACGATGGGCGATTATTGCATTGGTCATTGTCATAGCAATCGTCCTGATCGCAGCAACGGTCTATGTTAGTGGCATCTTGGGCAACGATGGCTTAGCGAAGAGGTCTGCAAACCAGATAATGCTTCCTTCTATCGACATTCCAGGGAAGTGGGAGCGAGCTCAGATGCCGCTTGAAATGGGTGGCGGGAGTGGGGCTTTATATTTCAATGATCGCGCTTTCTGGTTCAATAACACCAACGGATCTGAGGCAATGATCGGTATTTGGCTGCTGGGCTATGGAAACATAACAGTGGCGAAACAGGTCTATGAGCAAGACGCAAATTACGATCCGCCCCATAGCAGAACGATGAATATGGGTGACAACGCCACTGCCTTGATCAGAGATAATTATTCAGCGTGGAACTACAGTAGCCAAATAGTTTGGACCAATAGCTGTGTCTTCTTCGTTCTGAAAATGAATTACGTTTGCATTGTCGGCATCTTTTACCAGAATTCGTCGGGTCTGGATGCTCTTTGGGCATCGCAAGTGGCGCAAGAACAGGTTAATAGAGTGCAATGAGGGAAGATCACTCTCGAAACTCCTGGGGAACGAGAGTGGGGTCAGGCTTAGGATACGGTGAGGTTCGAGCGTTCATTGAGCTGAACCCCTTTGTTTTCTACCCGAAGTTATTATGTTATTAATATGAACTATTAGTCGTTGGATTATTCTGGTGCAGGAGTTAGAAATTAGGGTGTATTCATGAGCGAAAGACTGGGGGTCAAAGTAATATCCACTATCTTAGTCTTGCTCATGCTATTCAGCGCATTCTTCGTCGTCGCAATGGACAACGTATCAGCGGACCAAGCTGGCGACTATACTTAGACCGTGTGTAATGGAACCGCCACTGTCACAGGATATTCTGGAACAAGCGGAAACATCACAATTCCTTCCATGTTAGGAGGATACGACGTGGTGGCCATCGGAGATAATGCGTTTGGATTTAGCACTTCGCTCATTGGCATAATCATCCCCGAGACGGTTACGTCCATTGGGTCGTATGCCTTCTCCGATTGCTACTCCCTGAGGTCCGTGAACGTCCCAAGGAATGTTACTCATGTATCTGGATACGCTTTCAGCAGTTGTACGTCCCTGAACTCGGTCATCATTGAAAATGGGGTCACATCCATTGGGGATCAGATGTTCGATGGCTGCACCTCCCTTGCTTCATTGACGATCCCCGATTCTGTGAAATATATTGGAAATGAAGCATTTTACAGCTGCACCTCTTTGGCCTCTATAATCATACCCAATAATGTCAGGTCAATCGGCAATAATACATTCTCTATGTGTACATCCATGATCTCCGCGACTATTCCAGATAGTGTTGACTGGATTGGTACCGGTGCATTCTCCTCTTGCCACTCTCTAGCATCGATTGTTATCCCAAAAAGCGTCTCATATTTTCCTGATCACATGTTCAGTGACTGCACTTCTCTTGCTTCGGTGACCCTTGAAAATGGAACATCCTCAATTGGTGATTATATGTTCACAGGATGCTCGTCCTTAAAGTCTATAAGCATCCCGAATACCGTGGCTTCTATCGGATTCAATGCATTTCAGGGCTGCAGTTCCCTGACCTCGATGACCTTAGGGAATAATATGACCTCCATTATGGATAACACATTCGCGGGCTGCAGTTCCCTTACCTCGTTGATGATTCCCAGTAACATGTATTACATTGGCGATTACGCCTTTTATCATTGTACATCGCTCAAATCCGAATCAGTGCCAAATAGCGTCACGTATATCGGAAGCCATGCGTTCGCCGGCTGCACCAACCTGACCTCAGTGACACTTGGAAGCAGCCTTGGCTCCATCGAGAATTATCTGTTCTCAGACTGCTCATCCCTTTCTTTCGTGACAATCCCAGAAAGCGTCGCCTGGATTAATGATGATGCATTCGAAGGCTGCACCTCCCTTATTTCAATAGCATTTCTAGGGGTGATTCCCCCTGCCATATACGGGGTTCATTGGATCAGCGGCACCGCGGCTGGATTATGCGGCCACGCCTACGCAGCCTCGAATTTTCCTGCTCCTGGGAGCGATTTCGAGGGATTGATGATGGGCTCGTACTTGCCAGGGAGCCCTGAGAATTATACTTATACGGTGAGTGATGGAAATGCCACAGTAACTGGATGCACTGGAATTGGTGGAGCAATAACTATCCCATCGACATTGGGTGGGTTCACGGTAACAGCTATTGGAAACCATGCTTTCTATAATTGCACCAATCTGACCTCGATAAGCGTTCCCAATAGTGTCACGAGCATTGGAGACTTTGCTTTTACCGGATGCAGTGCGCTAGTTTCAGTAACCATTCCGAACAACGTCACGTCAATGGGGAATTGGACGTTCTCGAATTGCACTTCACTAGCCTATGTTACAATTCCGAACGGCGTCACGTCCATCGGGATCGCTGTCTTCTGGAACTGCTATTCCCTAGCCTCAGTAACAATCGGTAACGTCACGATCATCGGGAGCTTCGCATTCTACGATTGCACATCTCTGAAATTAATAAGCATTCCCAGCAGCGTCGTGTCCATTGGTGACAATGCGTTTCTCGGCTGCTCGTTTTTGACCTCAGTATCCATCCCCTGTAATACAACGTCAATCGGGTTGGGTGCGTTCGGCAACTGCTTTGCTTTGAACTCGATTAATGTTAACGCAAACAATTCGATCTATGCTAGCATCGAGGGTGTGCTATACAATAAGAACTTGACAACACTGATTGAATTTCCGTGCGGAAAGGGAAGAGCGTTCACAGTCCCTAGAAATGTTACAATAATTGGGGTGGGTGCGTTCTCAGGCAACAACTACGCCCTGACCTCAGTGAACATATCTGGAAATGTCACCATCATCGAGAACTATGCCTTCTCCGGCTGCGGTGCCCTGACTTCAGTGTTCATCGGCAACAGCGTCAAAACCATCGGAGATAACGGGTTCTCTTTTTGCGGAGACCTGGAATATGTGACAATGGGAAGCGGCACCACCACGATTGGATATAGAGCATTCGCGAACAGCGACCTCACATCGATAAGCTTCCTAGGGCTCGATGCCCCTACCTCCGTCGGTGAAAATTGGATCTACGAAACGTACTCAGGATTATTGGGTCATGCATACGCGGCCTCGAATTTCCCTGCTCCTGGGAGCGATTTCTACGGATTGACGATGGGTGACGCCATAATCCCCGCAGGAGGACCTAGCACTCCCTATAACCTTACTGCCAATGCGGGCAACGCTCAGGTTGCCTTGGCGTGGTGGGCAGCTGGTGATAATGGAAGTGCCATAATCCATTATAATGTCTACCGCTCCGCGTCCGAGGATGGAACATATTCCCTAATTGCGTCGCCAACAGACCTGTATTACACGGACACTGGCCTTATCAATGGCCGGACCTATTGGTACAAGGTGAGTGCGGTCAACACAGCTGGAGAAGGAGGGATGACAGTCCCAGTATTTTCGACGCCTTTCACTGTCCCCGACGCCCCCACCAATCTCTCGGTTACACCAAGCAATGCCCATGTAACCATATCTTGGACTCCTCCCGCCGATAACGGTTACCCCAACGTCACAAACTATACTATCTACCGGTCCACCAATGAGACTGGAAATTATTCCTTGATTGCCTCAATCTCAGGACTGAATTATGTCGATGACAACCTGACCAACGGCCAAACCTATTGGTATATGGTCAGCGCGGCTAATGTAGCGGGCGAGGGGGCTCAGAGCCCCTCTCTCTCCGTGCTTGTGCCTAATTCCACCAGCCCTGGGAGCGATAACACTTTGCTAATATTGGCCGCAACGATAGTCGCCCTTGTCATATTGCTGTTCGCAGCGGTATTCGTCATGCGCAAACGCAGGAGCTAGAAGTAGGACAGGAAGCTAACCACATCCCGTTTCTTTATCTTCTAAAGGGATGCGGTGAGGTTCAGGGCTTCGATTATTTGCAAACAAATTACTTCAATCGTTCCAGGACGTGAATAGAGGTCACAATACAGGGAAGATGATGCGAAAAGGCTTCTCCGAGGGTTCGATACGATTATCCGAAAGGAGACTAATAGGCAGGTCAAACTTTGAATGGTTCATTACAGTGTGAAATGCGGAGGTTACTAGGGATCATGAATCCAGATGATCAAAAGGCCAAGACCGGGACCTCCATTTCGGAGATACAAGAACAACAATTCATTGATTTCAAAAAGATTGCTAAAAAAGGACTCGCCAATCATTTCGCCGAGATAGGTTTCGGAGAATTGCAGGGGAGCGTCCTTCACATTTTCTGGCTCGCAATCATTATTGGTATTGTTGGCAATATTGTTGCCACCCTTACCTATGATCTGTTTTTACATGATGCGAATATGGAGACAAAAGGTGAATTACTCCTGATTCTTGTCATTTTCATCGTAACTCCGATTATCTGGCTCTTCTCCCCAGCAAGAAAATATATTCAGAGGGGGGTTGCCAAAAAAATCCTTACCGATCGGGATATTGTCCTCGACAAATTCCTGGAAGAGAATATTCGAGCTCCATTCATGAAGGCGATCGCAGATAACAAAACGCTTCAAAAAGCCCCGGTTAAGAGTGAGTCAAAGACTGAAATCAAAGACTAGCGAACGAGAGCTGAAAAGGAATGCCAGGAACCGGTACATCTTGACTCTGAGTACTGTATTGAGACACTAATCGGCCACGAATGCTGGGATTAAATGATCCAAGTAGATGCAGTGAGGTTCTTGCAATGAATAATGTATACCGCAATATCTCTTGTTAGCCAGCATAGTGGGTTACAAGCACTTTCGGTACACCGCGAGGTAATGATATGAGCGGCTGATCGCATTCCTGACCAGGAGACATGGCATGGACCGCAACGACATCAACGGGACGAAAGGCCGGAAGAGTATAGAGGATATGACCCAGGAAGAGCTGGAGCGGAATTGGGAGAAGGCGGAAGTTCAGTTAGCACGCTTGACCCCCGAGGAAGGCGCCAAGTTCGTGGATGAGGGCGGGGTTATGTGGGGCACAATTGAGAGGCTTGTGGCCGAGGGCATTGAACTCAAGACCTGGGAACCGGACCATGAGTAAGACGCCTCCGCAGACGCCGCCAAAAATGCCTCCGAAGTCAACTTAGAAAACTACTTCCCTCATTTCAGTTTACAAGATACCGTGAGGCTCGGGCTCAGGAGCGGAAGGCAAACATCATCGTCCATCATATTTATTAACGCAATAACCAGATTAGTAAGAATTATGTCCTAATAAGGAGTCTGATATCTCAGGACGGCTTCACATAGGCGATTTGTCACGGTTGTAGTAAATCAGGATTTCTATTGCCAGTGGTGAGATGCGAAGGCTGCAATAATTCCTATTGTCAATCATGCATTACAACGGCCAAAGGTGTTCACCTATGCCGCAAGTGCCATCAAAGTCGCAAAACCGATTTCTATAACTCAATGACTCAAAGATGGGGGGGTAAATGTCCGATTTGTTGTGCAGAAAACACTCTTTACCTCCCGACTGTGGATCCATATCGACCTTTTAGATTCGTTGAGGGAAAAAGGGTCTATTATGGCAACATCGCTTACGATTTTGTCATGAAATGCCACAAGTGCAATTTTGAGATCAACGAATATAATCTTCCGACGCTTGATGAGGTAATCAAGGCAGAAAGAGCTGGGAGGTATGAAGATTCGGCTCTCGGTTATGAACAACTCAATCTCCTGGACAAGGCGAGAAGCCTACGCGAACGAGATCGAGTGACCACAGTGAAGTCCGTCCAGGTGAATATTAATCATTTGTTGGATCAAGTCAGACAAGGCAACTTAGTGATACCCTATAAATGCCCTGCTTGTGGTGCTGCAATGAAAATTACCGGGGAGACATCGGCTGAAAGGCTAGCTCATTGCCCATATTGTGGGGGAACCGTGGCCATCGGAGATATCGAGAAGTTCCTCAGTACAATACTTTGATTCACTTCATCAGGCGTGTTAGGTTCGGGCTGTGAGATGAAATAGGACCCTTTGCTTGTAATGCACTTAATCACGCTCAAAGTCTCGCACCACACGTTCCACAGGCACACCGGCCATCATTATTTAGCGATCCACAATAGCGACACCTTCTTTACTATTTGTCTCTCGATGATTTTCTCTCGATGAATAATAACATCTTCTTTCTTATGGTTTGACCGTTGCAGCATGAATCGCTTTTGAGCTTCTGAAGAAATACTCTGGAGAACGCCGTTTAGTTCTTGTTTGCTCTTTTCACTCCATAAACCTCCTCCATAACGGATGAATTCAAAATCAGCTCTTACCTGATTCTTGATAGTTTCCTTTAAAAGAATGTGGACGGAACGATAATAATTGGTATCGTCAAGCGTAAATAATCGAGTCTTGCTTTTTTGCATTTCAAGACGAGTTGGTGGAGAATTTTTCACCATTTCGTAACCCATTCTGATTAGAACATCTCTTATTATGTCGTAGACCGATGCGCAAGACCGATATGCTCGCCTCTTCCACAAATCCCTTTCCTTCCTTCTTTATGCTATGTCCGTAAGTCTTAAGCTATGCCCATGTCTAACAATCTGCATGTGGGTGGTGGCGTTAGTAGCAGGCATAAAACAACTCGGGGATGAACAACCGTGATAATGGACAGGTTCGGCATCGGCGAAAGGGGGATCCTGTCGATATGCATTGTCCTCATAGCTGCAATATTTGTCGTAGATGCCTCAACGCCCAGCGGATATAGCGCCGACTTTCTGTACATCCTGCCGGTCTTCATTTGCTTAGGATTGCCCAATGACCGTACGATCTATGTGGTGGCTTTGATAGCTACGGTCTTGACAATCGTTGCGGTGCCCTTCGAGCCTTCACGAACTCTAGCCATCGACCTTTTCAATCGTCCCATAGCAATTGTTGGTATCTGGATAGTCGTTACGCTCGGAATACAACGCAGGAAGTTCGAACGTGACATCGAAAAAAAGGCGAGTGAACTTGCTCGTTCCAACCGAGAGCTGACAAAGGGGATGCGGTGAGGTTCGGCTCTAAGGGATAATAGTTACCACTCGACCATTATCGAAATAGATAATGATGCCAGTACATTATCGAAATGGATAATGTCGAATTATTTTGAAGGAGGGCACAAAAATAACTATATCCGACTTCTTGAAATCAAGAATAATAGCTCCCCTTGACTTGAGCGGCCGGAACATTAAACTCCTGCAAGGGGACCTAACCCTATTATCCACACTCTATCGCTTGCTGCGATGTGGCTGGGTAAGTGTTTTCTTAATCTTTGCTCAATATGTATAAGCAATTACGATCTCGCAATCATAGGGGTGTCATTGGCTACAGTGCTCGGTGTTGTCATAATCGCTGAGGGGCCGGGATCGGAAAAGCGCAGGCTAAAAAAGCAATCCATTATAATTGGAAAAACGATAAGGAATGAGGGTCCTAACGATTCTCAGGGAAGAACGTGGTTTTGCCTGGATTGCAGCCTGGCCAATCCAGCCGACATCTTTTTCTGTGGTAAATGCGGATCCAAAAGGAAGTGGCCAATCTCAGATAGCAATCCAAATAAGGCATTGGGTGAATCGGTGATAGACCATGCAGGAACTGGAATTGCCAAATGGGTTATGGATCACCAATGAGAGCTGTGTTATAATGAAGCACAGAAAGGTTGCCATAATCTCCGATCTGCATATAGGACTTGAATCTGTGTTGGAAGCCCAAGGGCTTCACTTCCCCCACATCCAGACGGACACGATGAAAGCATCGATACAGCGCATTGTCGAGCGGTATCATCCGCAACAGTTTGTCATCCTTGGTGATCTGAAGCACGAATTCTCAAAGAACTTAACACAAGAGTGGAGCGAAGTGCAGAGGCTTCTGGGAATTCTGCAGGAGCACGGGAAGGTAGTGGTAATCAAAGGCAACCATGATAACTACCTGGCCACCATTGCCTCAAAGATGGGAATCGAACTGGTCGATCAATATGAAATGGACGGCGTTAATTTCTCCCACGGGCATGTGCCTACCGATTTAAGGCCACTGGTCATCGGCCATGAGCATCCATCTATCCGCCTGTTCGATTCGGTCGGGGCATGCGTCAAGATGCCTTGTTTCATTCATTTGGCCAAAGAGCAGATACTCATAGTCCCAGCATTCAGCCCTCTGGCGAGCGGAACGGATTTCACAGGGGCCACTTCGGATTCAGTGATGTCACCGATATTGCGTTCATGCGACTTGACTATGGCGATTGCTTATGGCGTTAGCGAGATCGGCCTTCTGAACCTTGGAGAGCTGGGGAGACTGGGTCGCCGTCAAGCTTGGTGAAACCCGGTTCAAAGGAGGTATTTTATTATCCTTGGATGGCATATACAGCCAGGGGGCGTACATTGCCCGAGTGCATCGTCTGCGGTTGTGTTTTGAAGAAGAACCAAGAGAAATGTCCAGTGTGCGGAGCATCGCAGTTCGAGGAAGATGATTATTGAGGACCGTCCTGGACTTTGCAGTGTCATTGGGCTCAGCCGAACGGATGAATTGATGATCAAAATGAGATGAGAGATCGAATTCGTTTCATCTGTTAAAGACCGTTTAGAACAGTTATTCGCTTTCCATTCAAAATTGCCCAGTAATAATTGATGGAGGTTAATGAAATGTACAATGAGTGCATCTGGATGTTATATCCATCCATCCAAGCTTTTAATATTGAATATTATGATTCGAAGAAACAACCTCAAAGGAGGGTTATACTTTGACAGACTATCTCGCACAACTCGCTGAAGTAGTAGTGAAAGGCAAGATAAAGGAAGCCAAGCCGCTTACAGAGCAGGCCCTGGCAGCAGGAGTACCTGCGAACGAGATCATTTTCAACGGTCTCAGCAAGGGTATGGAAGTGGTTGGACAGAAGTATGAGAAGAAGGAGTACTACCTTCCCCAAGTGCTTCTATCCGCCCAGACCATGTATGCCTCGCTCGATGTTGCACTGCCCAAGCTGGTTGTCGGAAGCGGGGGAGTTCGCGCGAAGGTCGTCATGGCCGTCGTCGAGGGAGATGTGCATGACATTGGCAAGAACATCGTAAAGGCGATGTTGACCGGTGCAGGCATGACCATATTCGACCTTGGTCGCGATGTCCCAATCAAGAACATTGTCGACAAGGCGAAGGCTGAGAGCGTCGACATCGTCGCCACCTCGACCCTGATGACCCCAACATTGGCGGGCATGAAGGAAATCGAGCGGATGATGAAGGAAGGGAACATGAAGCCCAAGATCAAGTCCATGATCGGTGGCGGCGCAACCTCTCAGGAGTTTGCCTCCCAGATCGGTGCGGACGCTTGGGGCCCAGACGCGATCGCGGCAGTCCAGATCGCGATGAACCTCGCCAAGAAGTAAGTGATCCCAATCATTTACCAAATCTCAAACCACTTCCATTTTTCATATTTTTCTCTTTCGATTTTCAGCGGTCCATTTTGTTGACCTTATGGTCCATAGCAAAGACTATTATGCATGGAGTAGCTCGGTGATTCGATGCCTGCGGGCAAAGTGGCCGACACCGAGGACCAGTCAATCGACCAGAGGCTGGAACGGATCGAGAATTCGCTCAGTAGGATGGAAGGCAGCAAGAGCGCGTTAGAACTCCCTTCACCCAGGCGAACGGATATTCTCGAAGTAATGGTATCTCAGGCCATCGACGATGTTGAAGAGGGCTTATCGCGGAACATGGTCAAGAGGTGCGACATGAAGGACCCATGCCGTGATACCTTCACCGCCTTCCTCCAAAAGAACGCCGCCCTCCTTGAGAATGAGGTTGTGAGGGAAGCGGTCATAATCACCAACCAGGACGAAATGAATCGGCTGAGGGAGACTGCCCCCTATGATAAATGCGGTCGTTGTTTTGATGAAGTCGAGAGGCTGTTTGGGAAGCAAGTGCGCTTAATGCGTTCGATGCGCATCTATCTCACGACGAGCGACATCCGCGACGAGATTTCGGAGCTGCCCGAGGAGTGGCTAGTGGATACAGTCCTGGATCCCATTGCGAGTAAATATCGCCTTCAGATCATGAAATCGGTGTCTCGTGAAACCCGGACCTTTTCCAAGCTTTCGAGCCTCACCGGGCTTCGGGGGGGAAATCTGCTCTTCCATATAGAGAAGCTTAACGAGAATGGGCTGATCGTGCAACGCCACGACCGCGGTGATTATATGATTACAGAGAAGGGCTTCAAGGTCTTGAAAGGTGTCAGCGACGTATATCAGATGTTGGAGCATTGACCTTCGGGACTTGGAGACGCCCTCATGATCCCGATTCAGACATTCCCTGAGGTTTTCATCCGTTGTGCAGAACGGTGCTGGACATGAAAGAGAAGCATTGTCGGAATCTTGGATTGGGCATCGACACCGGGGGAACGTACACCGATGCAGTGATCGTGGACCTTGATACCGAGGAGGTCATCGCAAAGGCGAAGGCGTCCACCACCTATCAGGACCTATCCATAGGTCTATTGGAGGCAGTTGATGGGGTTTTGCGGTCCAAGGAATTCCCTGTCTCCGACATCCAATTAGTGGGCGTTTCCACGACTTTGGCGACAAACAGCATCCTCCAAGGGAGGGGTGGAGCGGTCGGTCTCATTGGCATCGGATGGAAGCCAGAGGAAGGCTGGGAGTTCGGCGCGAGGAAGGCGTGCTTCATCTCAGGGGGTCACGATTCCAGAGGACGCGAAATGCACCAGCTCGACATGAAGGAGGTCGATGAGGCGGTTTCATCCACGATTCGGGATACGGACGCAGTCGTTATATCGGCCTTCTTTTCCGTACTCAACCCTTCGCATGAGGAAAGAGTGCGAGAGGCCATCAGGGCGGTATCCACCATCCCTATAGTCTTAGGAAACGAGCTTACCTCAGAGCTGGGGATACTTGAAAGGACAACCACTGCGGTGCTGAATGCCAAACTTCTCCCGGTCATCGCCGATTTCCTCTCTGGAGTCGAAAAGGCGCTAATGTTACGCGAGGTGATGGCGCCGATCATGGTCCTCAAGGGAGACGGAACCTTTATGAATCTGGCAAAGGCCAAGTCCAGGCCAGTGGAGACGATTCTATCTGGCCCCGCCGCAAGTCTGATGGGTGGGAAGCAGTTGTCCAAGAATGACCGATGTATCGTGCTGGATATTGGTGGAACGAGTACGGACATAGCCTATCTGGACAATGGCTACTCCCATCTGCAGAAGGAAGGTGCGGTGGTCGGGCAATGGAGGACGCGGGTGAAGGCTGTCGATATCTGGACGACCGGCTTGGGAGGAGACTCTCGGCTGGATTTCATAGATGGACAGATCGTTATCGGACCGGACCGCGTTGTGCCGATTGAGACTGCTTGCCACCAATTCCCCACGTTGATAGAGAAGATCCGGGCTCTTCACAAAACCGAGTTTCTATTCGCCTTCGACCGCGACCCTAGCCCACTGACCGGAGGAGAACGGATAGTTTTCGATTGCATACGCGAGAAAGGTCCGCTAACTTCTGGGGAGTTAATGCTGGCGATTCCAGAAGTCTTCCTCGCTGCCGAGTACTCCAAGCGTTTGATCTCGAAGAGTTATGTGATAACCACTGGACCAACGCCCACCGACGTCCTGCATGTTGCCGGGATCTACATCCACGGTAGCGTTGAGGGCGCAAAGGAAGCGGTCGGCATTCTTGCGGAGAAAGGCAATTTGACGAAAGAGGAATTCGTGAGAGAATTCATGGCCAAGATCGGCTCTAGGCTGGCTGAAGAGGTCGTGAAGAAGGCAGTGCTCGATGGTTCCGGGACGATCCCAAATGATAAGGCTTCGATATTTCTGGTCAAATTGGCAACATCCGAAAATGATCGATCAAATATCAAAGTGATGATATCAATGGACCGACCTATTGTCGGTCTGGGCGCTCCTGCCCACATCTTCGTTCCGCTAATCAAACGAATCCTGGGGACCGAGATAATAATCCCGGAGAACTTTGAAGTCGGCAATGCCATTGGAGCGGTTTGCAGCGAGGTTGCTGAGAGCGTTGAGGTGCAGATTCTGCCAAGGGACTTCCGCTTTCACGTCTATGCCCCAGGCCACGCGCCACTGGACTTTGAGACCCTGGAAGAGGCGATTTCTTTCGCAAAGGACCTTGCAGAGGAATCAGCAAGAGAGAAGGTAAAAGAAGCTGGCGGGGTGGAGACCAGAATCTTGGCTGAGGTCGAAATAAAGAAGGTGCGGGCGGGGGCAGGGAGCTCTAAGGAGATCGTGAATTGGGCGATGGTTAGAGTCAGAGCCATCGGCAAGCCATATCTCGAAAAAATGGATGCGAAAAGTTAAAGTAATGTCATCTAATTTGGTAGCCAAGCAATTTATAAAGCGTATGTTGTATTTCGACTTAACAGCAAAAAGGAGGACGAAGGATGGCAAACATGACCCCAAAGGAGCGGGTATTAGCCGCTCTAGACCGCAAGAAATTGGACAGACCCCCGGTGGTCTGCTTCACCCAGATAGCTACCGTTGATGCCATGGATGCAGTGAAGGTCTACTGGCCAGATGCCCACACGGACCCTCATAAAATGGCAACCCTGGCGGCTGCACCGAGCAAGGTGTTCGGATTCGAGTGCGTCAGATTACCATTCTGTTTGACCGTTGAGGCAGAAGTCGGAGGGTGCCGCGTCGACCTTGGAAAGATGGACAGGACCCCAATGGTGAAATCTCACGTCTTTGATGAGAGCAACATCCCCGATGACCTGCCTGCGGATTTCATGACGAAGGGACGCATACCCGTGGTCATCGAGGCAGTAAAGATCGCAAAGCAAGAGTTTGGCAAGGAACTGCCGATCGTCGCTGGAACGACGGGGCCATTCACCATCGCAGGCCACTTGGTCGGAACGGAGAATCTATTGCTATGGATTATCACGAACCCAGAGGCAGTCGTCAAAGCCCTTAAGCTGGCGACAAAGTTGGAGAGGTCCTATATCGGTGCATTGGCGAAGGCTGGAGCCGATGTCATTGTGATGAGCGACCCATCTGCTTCCACTGACATGCTCTCGGGCGAGATGTTCGATGAGTATGCCGCTCCATATATCATTGAGTCATTCAAGGATGCTGGAAATGCGAAGAAGGTTTTGCATATCTGCGGTGACACCACATTGCTGCTGGATCACATGATCAAGACTGGCGTCAATGGGCTCAGCATCGAGGAGAAGGTAAGTCCCGAGAAAGCTGTTCAGATTGTAAACGGCCGGGCGGCACTAGTCGGCAACGTCGGTGTCGTTCGTCCATTGCTCCAGGGTACTACCGAGGATGTTCTTCGAGACGCTACGAGAGTAAAGAACGCTGGCTTCAACCTGGTTGGCCCTGGGTGCGGACTCGCAGCAAGGGTTCCTAAGGCTAACATCGAAGCCTTGATCAAAGCCGTAAAAGGTTAAACCTACAAGGGAGGCAACTCCCTTTTCACATCTTTTCTCTTCTTCTGATCATTCAATTGACAATTGAATGCTAATGAATACATGGCATTTATTGGACTCATCTCAAGCTATTGGATCAATTCAGCTTCGATTCATTAGAATGCTGAAATGGATTTTGTCTTAGACATGTCAGTACGTGCCGAACTTCTCTGCCGCCACTCGCAAGCTCAAGATGTTCTCCTTCGGGGTCTTGAAGGGGATCTCGCAACCCGGTGCAATTATGAAGCCAGGTGATTTGCCCCAGAGGTCAAGGACTCTCTTTGCTTCCTCTTCCACCGCCTGGGGTGTGCCTTTGAACATCAATTCCATGTGATCTATTCCTGAGATGACGCAAGCCCTGCCCCTCATCATCTCGAAGGTTTTTGGGAGGTCCACCGCTTTATTGTTGAAATGAATCGCGTTGGGCTTCAAAGCCATCTCCTTCTCGAGGAAGGGAATCGCCGAGCAGTTATGTACGATGGTTTTCAGGCCCAAAGACCGGAATTTGTCGAGGACGGCCTTCAGATATCTCATATCGAATTGATCGCATAACTCCGGGCTATTCTGTTCTGCGCCTGCAGTTCCATTCTCTATCATGACGCTCTCGAGGCCGATCTCTTTGATCCTTTCGCCATACATTTTTGAAGATTCAACGACCTTGGTGATCAGAACTTCGACCATTCGAGGTTCTTGAATCAGCTTCATGTATAGATTCTCCGCGCCCATCATCTCCATCGCGATCAGCAAGGGTGAATCTATGCAACCGGTAACCTCCACTTCTTTGCCGACCCTTGACTCCATGATGCTTGCTGCCTTGATCGGAACCGACCAGTATCTATCTTTAAGCGGATCGACCGGTTCCACCTTTTCAATATCGCTGATTTCGACAATCGCATATCTATCCACCCGCGGATAGAAATCACGCTCTGGCCACTTCCACACCGTTCCATGGGCCTGCGCCTCAATCAATATATCGCCCCATCCAGCCATCACATTGTCATAACCGAACAGCCTGTGCGATTCAATTGCGATTTCGGCAAAAACCTCAGGATTATGGAATCCCTCCCTCATGGTCTTCCCGCACGATTGCAGGACCCATTTGGCGCCACCTAGGTGCTGATAGAACACCGGAACCCGGTCTGCCTCCTCGTTATCAAGGGCGGCCAAGAACCGCTGCTTTGGAGTCATGGAGGACGGATAATTCACTATTGCTAAAAAAGATTGCAGAGAAATATAATTACTAGGCCGCTTAGCTATTTCAGAAATGGAGTTTTTTGAATAATGCCAGCATGCCCAATGTAAATTCCCGTTTCCTTAAAATACAAGAATACGATTCCGATGCACGTGATTTTCAATGGCTTTGGGCATCGCTCTTGATCTAGGCACAAGTGGTTATCGCACCCACCTCGTCGACCTATCGAAGCAGGGAAAGATCCTTTCCACGGCAATAACGATGCGACATCCATTGCCCGGTGCGAATATAATGGACCACCTCCATTTCTGGCTGGAGAACGGCTCAGAGGTCGGGCACAAAATTATCATTGAGACGGTCGACAAGCTGATAGAGCTTCATGGCGCCGAGCCAAAGGAAATCAAGACCGTTGCGATCTGCGGGAACCCGGCTCAGCTGAGCATGTTCGAGAACATCGAGATCCGCGACTTGGCCTATGCGGGCAACTCGCTATTGAAGAGGCTGAACGTCAAGGTTCCTCAGCGCCGCGCTCACACCATCGCTGCATGCGACCTGGGAATGACCTCGGTCGATTCCGAAGCAGTGATTCGCATTCCTCCCTCGATTAGACATGAAATCGGAGCCGATGCCTTGGCTATGATCATCAAATCGCACATGCTCGAACGCAAAGAGACCTGCATGGTCACTGACTACGGCACCAACGCTGAGATGGGATTGTATCATAATGGCGAGCTCTTCACCGGTTCAGCGGCTGCCGGACCCGCCATGGAGGGGCAAAGCATCGAATACGGAATGTTGGCAGCTCCTATGGCCATTTCGGACCTGGAGCTTTTGAACAATGGCAGCTGGCGCAACTACGTCCTTGACGAACACCTCAAGGCCCAGAAGGGGTCCGCTATCGATCCAAGGGACGGTGGCATGAAGGACGCGAGCAATGTGAAGGCTCGTGGCATCACTGGAACGGGGGTTGTGGCTGCAGTCGCACTTGGGCTTGAAACGGGAGTAATCAGACTCCCTTCATTGACGTCGCCTGACAAGAAGTTGCATCTTCAGGATGGGGTCTTCATCACCGAGCACGATGTCCTTGAGGCAGGGAAGGCTATGGGGGCGATCAGGGCTGGGCACCGCACTCTCATCGAAGAGGTGAACATCGATGATGGCGAGCTCAAGTCCATGTATCTTGCTGGAGCGTCAGGCACATACGTCGACCCCATCAAAGCACAGGTCTGCGGACTCGTCCCGCGAGTGCTGGAGCGCACTTATCAATGCGGCAACACATCATTAATGATGGCCTATGACTTGTTGGTGAAAGACGAGGCGATGGACGAGATGCAGAGCATCGCCGATTCGATCGCGGCCAAGCACATCATGTTCGCCACATCGAAGGTCTTCGAGGATTTCTATGTCAATGAAATCGCTTTCTGGCTGGAGGGGATGCCCTTCGAGATGTTCAACCGCATCCTGAAGGAGAAGGGATATCGACCATTGCCGCCAATCGTGCGGCCCAAGGAGACATTGCGCATCGTCTCATCGGATATCCCCGTGCTAGGAGACCGGGGACTGAAGACTCTTGATCATGTAGGCGTTTACCTAATCGCGGAATTCCCTGGCTGCGTCGGTTGCGGGAAGTGCATGCGAGAATGCCCGGAGCGAGCCTTGAAGGTTGAGAAACTAGGCAAGGACCGTTTCCAAATAAGGATAGCAACGGAATACTGCCTCGGGACGGCATGCAAGAACTGCGAACAGAGCTGCCCGGAGGAAGCCATCCGATTGAGCGACATGAAGATCGTGGAACGACCTAAGGAGGCCGCTAAATGAAAATAATCACGCTGGTCGATAATATCTGCGGCTCGGCTTCTCCGCCCACGCGGCTCGTGAAGATGCTGAACCGGCCAGATCGCCAATTTATAGCGGAACAAGGGCTTTCGATCATCATTGAAATGGAGAACGGCCAAAGGGTCCTGTTCGACACCGGTTCGTCCGAGCAGGTGTTCCTCCATAACCTCCACCTGCTCGGCCTCGAGCCGAAGGATTTCAACGCTGTTGTGATCTCACACGGCCATTATGATCATGTGGGTGGCTTGGTCCCAATGATCGACGCCGACGTGCCAATATTCGCACATCCAAGGACCTTCGTCGGCAAGCGCTATTCCACGGCCGGAGAAATGAAGACCGACATATCCGCTCCGCAGCGAGTCATTGATGCATTGGCCAGGGCGAAGTTGAACCTCTCAACCCAAAGTNNCGAGGTGATTCCAGGGGTCAGGACGTCAGGGGAGATCGCGCATACGAACGACTTCGAGCAGACTCTCAATTTCATACGGGATGACGACGGGCGAATGCTCGAGGACACGATCCACGATGAACAAGCGATCTACATATCAACCAAGCGCGGATTGGCAATTATCTCTGGCTGTTCGCATGCTGGGATCGTGAACATCGTAACCCAGGCCAAGAAACAGACGCCTGGAGCGAGGATCCAGATGGTCATGGGCGGTTTACATATGATGGGGGCGAGCCAGGATCGGATCCGCAAGACCATGGAGATGCTGAAGAACCTCAATGTGGACCGAATAGCGCCTTTGCATTGCAGCGGCTTCGAGGCGATGAAGATGATTTCAGATCGCTTTGTCGGTTTCGAGCTCATGCCCGCCGGGAGCGAAATCGAGCTTCCCTAATTGCTCTGAATGTCATTCATTCATGCAATCCCAATGGTATCCAAATCCTATAGATCGATAGTTGCCTGGTTCATCATCTCGTCCGCGAAAGCGCCGGCATAGAAGATCCTTCGCGAATATTCTATCGGGCCGTACATCACGAAATCCGCACCGGCGGAGATCGCGAGGGCCGCGGATGACACATCAACGTAGCGATAGATTGCCTTGTCCTCTCCTTTGAGTTGAGTCTGTTGGATATAGGAGTCGACTGCATTGTGCATAGCGCATCCGCTTGGCAGTCCCCATTTCGCTTTTGCAATGGTAATTGCGCGAAGGGCAGAGCCTGCCATCTGCTCTGAGGTCATTACAGCCGTATCCAGAAGTGGTTTGGTGATCCCATAGTCCCTTGCAAGCTCGATCATTCCATTGGGAAGCAGCTGACCTCCATTCTCAAGAAGATAGATCTTTCCTTTGAGGCCGATGTCTCCGGGGTTGAAAGCCAGCAGAACGGCGCTCTCCACCTTCGAATCCCGTAGCAACCCCAGCTCTTCAGTTGTCGTTCCTGCGTGAATAGAGTTGTATATCACTCTCCCGCCGAGCCCGACTTCCTGGGCATATCTTATCCCCGCCAACCTTACCTCCGCCGAAGGCGAATCTATCAACAGCGGCACCGGAGTGAGGTCTGCCGCCTTCTCCAGGTATGCCCGAATTGCCTTCGGGGTCTCGGCGAACAGCATCAGAGCGGTCGGCGTATGTGTCTCATTGGCTGCCTGGTTGAATCCCTCTAAGCAATTCTCGAAAGCCCCCGGACGGCAACGTCCCTCAATCCGGTCTTCAACTATGCTGTGGCGCGGGTAGCCGATCGAGCCGATCATCACAGTCCTCCGCTTTCCAGGCTGCCCGCCGAAGTCGATTCCCGAGATCCTGAATATCTTTTGTTCGTTGAGGAATTTCATCAGTTGCCTTCCCCCCTGAGATATGCTTTCAACCTTCCTGCGAACTCGACCGACGGCGTAGTGGATACGGAGCCATCCACCGGATCATAGATTACCCCGAACCGTTCCGAAAGCACGACAAGGCTGGCATTCGTGCAGAGCCTCTCGCTCGGCATCTGCAGCATCGAGGTGACGAAGGTGTCGGCCAATTTATTCAGCTGCTTTCCGACCTTTGCGCCGTCCTGCACCAGCCCTTGATTCAGAACGACAATCGGTTCCTCGGGAAAGGGTCCAGGATTATGTGATTTGCAGTTCCTTATCGCCTCGTGCAGGCTTTCGGTGCGAGAATGGTCGAAGTTGTAGATCGGGTCGTAGGCGATTATCTCGTCCGCGCTCTTCGGGAAGATAAGGTCGACCAATTCCACCTGGCGACGGAATCGCTCTATCGTATCGTGATCGAGGTTGCAGAGGTATGGTATAGCAGCCCTTTCGCAAATGATGCGCATATGCTCGTCAACACCGTTCTTGCAAAGGCCGATGAGAGCGGATCCTGGAAAATGTCCGAATTCCTCTTTTCCGCAGGCGATCAGGAATCGGATGTTGGGGTTGCTGATGATATTTGCGACAACCTTTTCCAGCCCAACATTTTCAGTCTTAATCGTTCCCCTGATGCAGAAGTCCTCTTTGGAGATAATGACCTGACCACGGCCGACGATAATTATTGCTATCGGGCTGCTCTCATTCCCGACCTCATAGTCACCGGGCACGTACGGCCATTTCCTCGTCGATAACTCCTCTTCAATCATAATCTGCCTTGATTGCAATTGATGAATTCGCTGTCTGCGATTCCCTTGACGCATTATAATGCAACCTATAATTTCTCTTCTGAGCGCATTTTCGGGGATTGCCAAATCGAGCTCGTCGGTTCTCTTCGAGTTGAAATTCATTTTATTGAAAGTAGCGTGCATCGCCTTGCATCAGATCTAGCCATCCATGCATCGGATTCCGATAAATGGCCCATTCATCCTTATGCCATCTAATTAACAATTGAAATACCCAACCATTAAGTAACTCTGCCAAGATTTGTTAAACAGGGGTTGAATCTAATGGACTATGCCGAGATGTCGAAGAAGATTGTGGATATCTTAGGATTGCAGAACGAACCCGTGGCGGTGACTCTGATCAAGAAAGGTGAAAAGCTGCCCGAGGGCTACAGCGAACCTGACAAACCCATTAGGCATTGCCAATCGATAATGAGGGCCCGAAAGGGAGAGATGCTGGTCGTCACCGAGGAAAAGGAGGCATGCCCTGTAGGGGCTTCGGCTTTGGGTATCGTCCCCCTCCCTGAGAAGGTCAAGTCGGGGGATTTCCATTACAATCTGGGGCTATTCGAATCAGCCGAGGCGGCTTCAAAGATGGTGGAAAAGAGGACCGCACTGCCAGAAGGGAGCGTACAGGCCGTTGCGGTTTCGCCGCTCTCCAAGGCCAGGGTGAAGCCGGATGTGGTAGTTGTCACGGGAACGCCGGAGCAGGTCTATTGGCTCATTCCCGCAGCAACCACCTTTAGCGTCGGAGGCAGGGTGACAGTGGATATGGCAACGGCACAAGCGAGTTGCGGAGACTCGACCATAATCCCCTATGTGACCGGCAATATCAATATCTCCCTGGGATGCTTCGGATGCAGGAAATCGACGGACATCAAGCCCGAGGAGATGCTTGTTGGCATCCCGATGGCCAAGATCCCTGAGATCGTGAGAGCGCTGGAGAAGATGGGTGCCGGCCCGATCCCGAAATCGAGAATCAAGTGAATGGATGCCACCCTCCATTTACGATCCTTGCCCATGAAGCAATTGACCGGATGGATTTCCGGTCAGCTTTAATTATTGAACCGCGCTGAGGGGATGATGAAGCTCGGTCCGGCCCCGAAGGTGTGGACAGAGGACGGTCACAGGACAGTCGATCCATCCACCACATACAGGCGTATCGAGCCCTTATGTAAGAAAGCGGGCATTACGCGAGTTGCCGATATCACAGGGCTCGACCGGATTGGCATTCCAGTTTTTTCGAGCATCCGCCCTGACGCGAGGTCAGGAGCCATAACCGTTTACAATGGCAAGGGCGCGTCCGTGACCCAGGCTAAGGTTTCAGCCATCATGGAGGCGCTGGAGCGATACAGCGGAGAATGGCGTGAAGATATACTGGTAAGACGAACGGTAGAAGAAATGATGTCGAGCGAAAACGCGCTGGATCCAAGATCTTTAATCCTCCCGCAACGAACCGCGATCTATCTTATGTCGCAGCCCGTAGCCTGGGTCAAAGGAGTGGATCTCTTAGAGAACGAGGAGGTATGGGTTCCAGCGAGCGCGACTTTCCATCCTTACTCATCGCCGAAGGACCTTGCGCTCTTCCGCACAAACACCAACGGCCTAGCATCAGGCAATGTGATGGAAGAGGCGGTGGTACATGGCCTATGCGAGCTAATCGAGCGGGATGCTTGGTCGATTTGCGAGTCCAGGCATAGGGTCATAGGCGAAATCCTCCCATTGAAGGGCGATCGGATGATCCAGCAGATGATGGAGAAGTTCTTAACCAACGGCATCGAGGTTCGCTTGAAGGATCTGACCTCGGATATCGGGCTTCCCACCTTCGCGGCAGCAGCTGATGACGTTCGACTTCAAGACCCGGCATTGCTCTGCCTCGGAATGGGAACCCATCTCAACCCGAAGATCACGGTAATCCGGGCATTGACCGAAGTTGCTCAATCAAGATTGACCCAGATACATGGGGCACGAGAAGACACTGTCAGGGGCAAAGCCACCCGCCAAATGGGATATGAAAGAGTCAAGCGGATGAACCAGATGTGGTTCGCCGATTCGAAGAAGACTACGGAATTGACCGATTATGAGAACCACGACACAGCCGACCTCTATGACGATCTCCAGGTCATCCTTGCTTGTTTGGTCAAACGCGGCTTCAAGCACGTTGTGGCAGTCGACCTAACCCGCAAGGAACTTGGTATCCCGGTTGTCAAGATGATCGTCCCTGGCCTTGAGGTATTTGCCATGGATGAGGAGCGTGCTGGATCCAGATTGCGGAAGGGGGCAGCTTGAGGCCAGTCGTCTTTCTAGGTCCCAGCCTGCCGAGACTTGAGGCTAATCGGATACTGAGCGCCGACTTCAGGCCACCCGTGAAACGAGGAGACCTGCCATCATTGGAAGATGACGTCGATGTAATCGGGATAATTGACGGCGTATTCATGGGGGAAGCTGCAGTGGGCCATCGAGAGATCATAGACAAACTGAGAAGCGGGGTCAAGGTCTATGGGGCAGGCAGCATGGGGGCTTTGAGGGCTGCGGAGTTGCAGGATTTCGGAATGATCGGCGTCGGCGCGATCTTCAACCATTATCTGAACGGAGAGATTGATGGGGACGATGAGGTTGCTTTGATCTTCAATCCGGAGACACTGGAGCCTTTATCCGAACCGCTAGTGAACATGAGGCTCAATCTTCAAAATGCGGTTAGAGCTGGTTTGATAAATGTTCCTGAAGCTGCTCAGGTCATCAACTGCATGAAATCGATCTATTTTCCAAAGAGGTCACTGAGCAAACTAAGGGATTGCGCGGCCCAAAACCTCGGGCTCGAAACGTGCCGAACCATCGGCACGATGATAGATGAAGAATACGTTGACTACAAGAAAGAAGACGCGGTCAAGCTCCTAACGACTATTGCGAACTCCATTCTTCGTTAAGCG
>PNBI01000076.1 GCA_003135935.1 Methanomassiliicoccaceae archaeon | reverse complement strand
GACCACTCCTTGTCCTTCCCTCCCCACCCAGCGTATTGCCATCGCCAGCCTATCACCGTTCATTGCGAGTGCGATTGGGCTAATTAACTTTCTCTGACCGGGGCTCCCCTCGCGCCGCATTCGATGATGGCGGCCTCCAGGACATTACTCATTTAGCGAATTACCCACATACAATGAAATAGGGAACTTGTTCATTTTGAATTCAGCCAGGGTAAAGGGTTAGCTATGATCAGGGCGCTCTGCATCGATGATGACCCCGCCTTGCTGGAGATATCCAAGACATTCTTGGAGCGGGATGGGGAGATAGCTGTAGAGCCTTCTACCTCCGCCATGGACGCGATGGTGATGCTTGAGACCAAGCATTTCGACGTCATCGTCTGCGATTACCAGATGCCAAAGATCGATGGCATTCAATTTCTAAAGTCAATTCGCATTCAGGGACGGACCACGCCTTTCATCCTTTTCACTGGCAAGGGACGGGAGGACGTGGTAATCGACGCGTTGAACAACGGTGCCGATTTCTATCTGCAGAAAGGCGGGGACCCGAAGACGCAGTTCATGGAACTCGCCAACATCATTAAACGCTCAGCTTCGCAGCAGAAGGCCATAGAGCAAATGCGCGAGTCGGAGGAGATCTATGAGAAGCTCTTCAAGGATAACGTCGAATCGATGATCCTGATCGACCCGTCGAGCGGGAGCATAGTCGATGCGAACCATGCCGCCTGCGATTTCTACGGGTATTCCAGGGAGGAGCTTCTCAGGCTGAAGATCGATGATCTGGCAGCTAGGGTCGAGGGGAGTGACGAAGAACGAGCGGGTTACGAGCTGAGCGTCAATGGCGCTACCCAGGCGACAATGCATCGATTGTCGAATGGTGAGATCCGCCAAGTGGAACTTTACTCGGGGATGCTACGAGTAAAGGGAGTAACCAGGGGTTACGCCATCGTTCACGATATCAGTGATAAAGTGAAAGTTGCAGCACAGACCGAGCGCATCAATCGTGCCCTGCGAATGATAGTCCTCACTGGCCGGCACATCAGCAAAGCGAAAAGCGAGCTCGAGATGCTACAGGGGGTCTGCGATGCGGTGACCCTGGAAGAAAGCTATCCCATGGCATGGATCGGAAGGTTCGACGAAATCGGGGCTGTGACTCAACTGGCCGGTTCAGGCTTCACCTTCAGAAATCCTCAGGGTTTGGCTATTGGATATGACGCTTCCAAGTCGGAACAGGGACCCATCGGTCGGGTTTATGAGACCGGAAGCCCAGTGGTCTTGCGAGATATGCTGAGCGATCCTTCGATCGCACAATGGCGAGACGAGGTGAAGCGTCTGGGAATCCGATCGAGTATCTCTTTGCCCTTGTTGATCGATAATAAAGTCTGCGGAGTCCTCAATGTCTTTTCGACATGCGAGGATGCCTTCGACGGCAACGAGATTGACCTTTTTTCAAATCTGGCATCGAATCTATCCTATTCTTTGAACTCACTCGAAGTGAAGCAACCTGCGATCATGCCTGAGCAGGACTCAAATGGCACAAAGATCGTGGCAACTTGCCCTGGCCCTCAAGAGAGCGAAGTAAAATTACGTCTGCTGGCTGATAACGTCATGGACATAATCATCGAGTTGGACCCAGATTGGAACATCAGGTATGTCAACTCGGCCGTGGTGGACGTCCTCAATTTTCCGCTTGGCGAGGTGATCGGCAGGAACCTAAGCGATTTCGTCCATCCTGACGATATGCGGACCTTCCTCGATTCCATTAATTCATTGGCACCTAATAGAAATCCTTTCACAATCAAATTCCGAGCGAGGTCCACCATATCATTTCCCTGGGTCGAGTTCGTGGGACGCTACGTCTTAAGCTCTGATGGGGTGATCGAGGGGATAGTCGGCAGCATCAGGGACATTAATAACCGTCAACTTGCAGAGGAGAGAGTCTGGGAAACCGGGAGCAAGCTCAAGGCAATCATCCATACCTCACCGCTGGCAATTCTCTCCATCGACCTGGACGGCTCGATATCAACCTGGAACCCTGCGGCAGAACGCATTTTCGGATGGGAGGAAATCGATAGTGTGCGTCCCCTCTCCTTCCTGCCTGATGTCCCGGACGAGGGAATTATCGCGATTAGGCAGAGGATCCTTCGCGGAGAGCACCTGGTCGACATCGAAGTGCAGAAGCGCCTGCCTGATGGGACGATGAAGGTCATTTCCCTTTCTACGGCGCCGATAATCGACCAAGGTGGGAAGACTGGAAGTATCATCATCGTTGCATCCGACATCACTGAGCGGAAGCACATGGAGGAGCGCCTTATCCAGCTCAACGAAGTGCTCCGGCTTATAAACGGCATCCTCAGGCACGATACGCTGAACGAGCTGACCGTCCTCAATGGCTCTCTGGAGATGTTCAAACGCACCCAGAACGAGAAGTTCCTCACTGGAGCGTCCAGAGCAGTGAACCGCTCCATGGAGATGATCAAGCGCATGAAGGAGCTAGAGAAGATCGCCTTAAGTGGCGGGCCACTCAAGATGTTCGACCTGGCGAAGGTCGCAGAGAGTGTGTGCAAGGGCTACATGATCGATTTCAGGATAGTGGGGTCATGTAACGTCCTGGCAGATGATGCGCTCGGCTCTGCGATCGATAATATCGTCAGGAATGCCACCATCCATGGAAAAGCGGACCGCATCGATGTTCTGATCGAAAGGCAGGACGGAAAATGCGCGATGCGCATCGCTGACAATGGCATCGGGATCCCGGACGACCTGAAGGACAAGGTCTTCGAGGAAGGTTTCAGCCATGGCGTCAACGGCGGCACGGGATTGGGCCTTTACCTAGTTAGCAAGGCGGTCGAGCGATACGGGGGAGAGGTGTGGGTCGAGGATAGCATGCCCCATGGCGCAACCTTCGTGATCTCGCTGCCCGAGGCCAGCCCTGCGCAATCGACCTCTTAGGTCATCTTCTAGGTTTTTTGCACTTGATTCCTTGTCACAACTCTCATTACGCCTCACATCTCGTTGCTATTCCGGGACAGGTCGGTAACGGTCGAGCGACGAGGATTTAGCAGCTCGAATCCGGTGGAGGAATCGACCTCTCGTCTGGCGGTGGTACCGACGATTTCGTTGATGATCACCTCGGCAGTCTTCCAAACGCGAACGCCTCTTCTTACACAGCCAGCGACTGCATCACCCTTCCTTCCGCAAGCCACGTGCATGTGCAGGACCAGCTGACCGTTCTCGTTGGGGAAGATTGTCCCGACGCCGGTCAGCTCATGGACCTCGCGGAGAGTATGCTCCATAGGGTTCGGAGGCAGGACGTTGCCTTCCTCTGGCCCGACGACCAATTTGCTTCCTCTGTCTGCTGCGCCCACAATGGAGACCGTGGCTGCGACGATGTGATGGTCCGTGGCGAAACGCTCGAGCGTCTCATGGACAACCTCGCCGTCCTCTAATCGGACGACGAAAACCCTTCCTGCCTTTCCTTGGGAGAACCTCATTTCAACCCCTCTTGTTTTAGGATGATTCGCGTTCCACCTATTCTATCCTCTGGTCTTTTATTACCCGTTCGGCAGACTTAGGGTCGATGCCTATTCTTGACGATACTGGACTCGCCCTGCTCATCGCCTTGTCGGCAGCCAATTTATTTATACCTGGCTATAGATGCACGCCCATGTCCCTCAGGGACGAAGTCCAGAGGTTGAAGAAGAAGCGGAACGCCATCATCCTGGCCCATAACTACCAAATGCCAGAGGTGCAGGACGTCGCCGATTTCATCGGAGATTCGCTCGGACTCTCCCAGAAAGCCGCCAAGACCGATGCAGACGTCATCGTCTTCTGCGGCGTCGACTTCATGGCCGAAAGCGCCAAGATCCTCAGCCCCCAGAAGACAGTTCTTCTACCAGAGCTGCTTGCCATGTGCCCAATGTCAGCCATGATCGACAGCGACTCATTGAGAGAGATGAAAAGCAAGCATCCGAAGGCTGATTCGGTCGCCTATGTCAATACAAGCGCCAGGGTAAAATCCGAGGTGGACATTTGCTGCACATCGTCCAACGCGATCAAGGTGGTGGCTTCACTGACGTCCAAGGAAGTGATCTTCGTTCCTGATGCGAACCTAGGGTACTGGGTGCAGAGGACCGAGAAGCAGAAGAAGCTCATCCTCTGGCCTGGTTTTTGCCCCACTCATGATTCCATCACGCCAGAGATGATATTGACGCAGAAGCGCCTCCATCCGAAGGCTTTGGTGCTAGCCCACCCTGAATGCCGGCCGGAGGTGCTGGATATGGTAGACGCGGTCCGCTCCACTGAGGGTATGGTCAACTTCTCCAGGGATTCCGAAGCGAACGAGTTCATCATCGCCACCGAGAAGGAAATGGTCTATCNNCCCTCCTCCCCACAAAGCAATTCTTCGCCCTGCCTGGGGTGACCTGTCCGAACATGAAGAGGATAAGCCTCCATTCGGTCGTCAACGCCTTGGAGAAGATGCAGCACGAAATAATCATACCTGAAGACATCCTGAACCGTGCCCGTTTGCCGTTGGAGCGGATGATGGCCGTGGGTCGGGGCGACTAGTCGATCGAAATCGAGAATCCCATTCAGCTCAGTTCAGCCTTAATGATTTCCATTCTTAGAATTTAAGAAAGAAAAGAATGAAAATGGAAATGGTTTCACCTAAGGACCGCGGTATTCTGGTGGTGTTCGGTAATCGAACTTCTGTCTGCCCTTCTTGTTCGAATGGCGGATGGCTATCAGGACGACGATCATGGCTGCTCCTNNCCTTCAGTCCTTCAAGGTTCATTTGGAAGGCTTGAGCAAAGAAGGACGGGTCGTGGACGACATTTGTCCCCATCGGATAGATATAGCCTCCCATCAGCACCAGCAGCTTGACCTGACCATCGTTTGATTTGGCAAGGAAGTTGCCCTTGTCGCCGGCGTGGATCTGATAGTGCATCTGCTTCTCCTCGCCATCGACGGTGACATTGCTCACCCAGGTCAATGAGCCGCACTGCTCCCAATTATCCATCGAGTGGATGGATGTTCTCGTCAGCAATTGGGATCGGATCGGCAGATCGCTCTGCTGTCTGCTTACCTTGACCCCTTCATCCGTAGCATATTCGATCGCTCCAGTGCCATTCGCTATGTGATCCTTGACGAACTGGACGTTGTACCACTCCTCGACAATCTTCGGTATGAACATTCCGAAGGCCATGACATTCTCCAGCATGAGCTTCGGCGCGGTCGCGTTGTTATAGGCGTCCCATCCCTGGATCACGTGGTCGAACTTGATCCCGCAATCCACGTTAGTTCCAGTGAAATTGCGCGGCGCGATCGCCTCGGAATCGGTCACATGGCCATCATTAATGGTGACCTTATAGAACGGCACTTCTGGGGTGACCGTTTGAGCGCTCGCCAAGACATGGAAGCGGAACTCCAACTTCTCCACCACTCCATCGGCCAATGTGCCATTCCGGTAGGTCATTAGGCTGGCATCCCAAACCTTGGTATAGGTGACGTTCAGGGCATAGAGCGAGAAATCGTAACTCTTGCTCTGAGCGACACTATCCTCGCTGCTAACGATTTCGGATAGCGTCCAGGCCCGCCTCAGGTCCACGAACTTATAGACCGGCTCAGAAGAGCCATTTCCGGACCACAGGGCGGGACCGCTGAAATCAAATAGACCGTTGCCTGCTCCATAGTTCCCTAACACCGGTACGTCATAACCAGTATCGTCGAACTCCAGTATTGCGAACAATGCCTGACCAAAGGCAGTGACCACCGGTATCGGAACTTGGTTAAGAACGGTATTGCCTTCGGAATTGACCACCTGAGCGCCTCCCAGATAGCGCAGCGTCGCACCGGCGATCGTGATCGGACCTGGATGCTCCTCGGTTCCGTACACAACGCCAAACCAGGCGAGGTTGCTGCCGTCTGTCATGTTTACGGCCACGTAGTCCCCGCCGTTCCAGTCCTCAGTATGGCCCGTCTCGAGCCTGATCCGAGACATCGGATCCGACCCGGGGGCCGCGCTGACCAAGCCGCTCATGCCTCCTGAAAGAAGCAGAGCGACGAAGAATAGCGCGGCAAATGCGACATAGGTCGTTTTCATCGGTATTACACCTCTAATCACTCAAGCGCCAAGAGTATCCTAATAATGCCATGAAGGAATGTTACTCAACATTCTTCCTGTGGGTTTTAAATAACGAATAGTTGAGTCCATTGGGAATGAACCGTGCTGATGTGAGAGCGGTGGACAACCCCATCTCGGCCATCTTCGACCTGGCTGACGATGTGAACAAGGAAGTCCCCCGCATCCGCAAGCTTGTAAAGTACGCTACGGTATTCATCGTAGTCTGGCTGATCGTTGACTTCATTCTTACCATCGCGTTGATATTCAACCAATTTCTGCTGGGCTTGCTAATGCTGGCATTGTTCGTGGTCGGCGTCTTCGCCCTTGCAATGCTCCGCAACCTGAACGATTTCATACGGTATTATGAGATGCGCCATGCAGCCATTGTCCGGGTGCGCAATGAAGACCCGGTGGTTTACGCACCCAAGGGCGACACGGCAGTGCTGAGGCTCTTCGAGTTCTTACGAGCAAGGAACCCAGCAATGAATGAAGCAATCGCAGGAAATCGATACCTGATGCCTGGGATGTTGCGGGGTCGTTCTGGTGTGCTTTACAGCTTCGATGGCTATCTTGCCTCGAAGCCATCTTCTCTATGGGGGCCGTTGGGATGGGGATATCCTGGATACCAGCTTATCATCAAAAGCTTCCAAGCCCCTCCCAGGGCTGAGGACCTCAATTCGCTCAAGCTCGCCGCCGAGGACGTGAGCAAGGATAACCTCATGCCGCCTTCCCGAGTGATTGCCCTCTGGTCTAGAAAGCCGCAATACGATCTGTCGGATGAGGCTTACGCCTACCTAACCTCGAACCAGGTGCTGTACTCGCACCGCAGGAAGAAGTTCGCGACCGCTCTTGAGATGATCATCGAGAACGAAGATGGAAGCTACGAGTTCATACCCTACGTCACCTGAGGGCTATTTCTCGCTGCCACGTGCCCAATGGGGGAGCCCTCGGTATTGGAAGTGCTCCTGTATCTGTTCCTTGTAGATCGAAAGGAAGAACTCGTTGTATTTCCTGACGTACATCACCCCCGCCTTGGTGATGCGCACCTGGTAGCGGTTCTCGAGATGCTCCACCTCCACCAAGCCGTCCTCCTCAAGGCGCTCGATCACCTTGTTCGTCATGAAATGGTTCGAGCGGATCTCATGTTTGATCTCCTCTTTGGAGATCCCTGCCTGCCGAGTGCCAAGGATATCATCGATCTTCTGTTCCAGATCCGGCTGGTAGAGGTCGATTCCAAGCTCCGAGACCAGTCGATTGAGGACGAAGCAGCAATAGATCTTTTGATCCTTGTAGGTCCTGGACATCGCGAGATCGACAAGATATCTGGTCCGTCGTACTAATTAGTTGTCAATCTAAGCCAGGAGGCTCTGGACCGAGCTCACTAAGAAGTACAGGCCGAAAAATAGCATTATGCCTCCCGAGGCAACGAAAAGATATCGGTGCCAGCGCTCGTTCCATATCGCCTTGGACTTGTAGACGGAGAATGAGAGCAGGTAGTTCCAGGCGAAATCGATGGAGAGATGGACCGCCGCGAACACTGGCAATATTATTAGTCCGAACTGCACGGCACCAGCGATCAAAGTGGCGCCGACAGTCGCCCACCAGAGAATGAAGTATGGATTGGCGGCGGTCATGATGATCCCGGATATGAAGGATGAACGACCGTTGTCCTTCTCGATCACTTTCGTGTTGCGGGTGCGGATCTGATCTATTCCCAAGATTAGGAGTATCACCCCACCTACAATACCGATGGCGATGAACACCTGATCGTTCTTTAGGACGGTATCGAAACCCAGGAAGATCGCCACCATGAGTGGGATCTCGACCACTGCGTGCCCGAAGGATATCTTGATGCCCGCTCTGAGGTCGTTATAACCTTTGGCGATGGTAGTGGCGAACATCGGGCCTGGCGCCATCACCCCTGATAGCGAAACGAAGGCGACCATCCCCAGGAATAACAGAACGTCCTCGGTCCCGCTCACGCCCCTGCTAAAGCGGACCAGGTTATTAATTCTTACAAACCTCGGCCGTCGATCAAAAGCTTCACTTGTACCATAGGTCGACGCGGTCGATGTATTCTACCGGGTCGATCTCGCGCAGGCGCATCTGGTCGACATCGATCACCATCACGCCGTGTATGTGAGCGTTCATTATCTCTTCGCGGGAAACCTGTGGATTGGAGTAGTAC
>PNBI01000164.1 GCA_003135935.1 Methanomassiliicoccaceae archaeon | reverse complement strand
CAAATATGGTAATATATAACTATCTTAAGCCTGTTATTGCATACCAGGTATGACTCATTTGTAGTTCAGAAAAAGCCTTTAGGTTGACCGCACAATGCGTTCCTTTGCCTGCCTTGAAATGGGATGGGGATCCTAGAAGATAAGTCTGCTATTAGCCCTTAGTAATTTCAAGTCCAGCTTAATTAGGTGATTAGGATGAGAATGACGGAGTCTTCGCCGGATTCAAAGAATAGCAATGAACCAGGACTAATATGGTCCGATGATAAGGAGTCCACGGAGCTATCGCTCTTTGTTCGCACATCGGACGAGGAGATCAAGAAATGGGATCGCAGCCGGATCTTCGACGCATTGATGAGGGAAACCACCATCAGCGAGGATGCGGCTTCCATCGTAGCTCGTGAAGTAGAGAAGCTTATTATGGAGCTCGAACTGGACTTCGTCACCGCTCCATTGATCCGTGAATTGACGAACGCCAAGCTGGTCGAATACGGTCTCGCGAAGGTCAGAAGGCAACATACCCGCCTCGGCGTTCCTCTATATGATGCTCGCCAGATCATAATGAACCCGAACAAAGAGAACGCGAACGTTCCACACGGCCCTGAAGCCACTAACCTCACGCTATCGGAGCGCATAAAAAAGGAATTTGCATTGCTCGAGGTATTCTCTCAGGATCTCGCGGACTCCCACATGAGGGGAGATATCCACCTGCACGATCTCGGTATGATCGACCGTCCCTATTGCTCAGGACAATCAATAGAGTACGTGAAGAAGTTCGGATTGAACCTTCCAAACGCCATCTCGATCGCGAAGCCTGCCAAGCATCCAGAGGTGCTGATCGAGCAGATAGTCAAGTTCTCGGCTGCCTTGCAGGGTCACTTCGCTGGAGCCATCGGCTGGGACGCGTTCAACTTGTTCCTCGCCCCCTACCTAGTAGGCGTGGACGACGAACGAATGAAACAACTAGCCCAGATACTTATCTTCGAGTTCGCGCAACAGGCCGTCGCCCGCGGTGGCCAATCGATATTCAGCGACCTCAACCTCTATTGGGAGGTCCCAGACCACTTCGTTGGCGTACCAGCCATCGGACCGAAGGGGCTGTTCACCGGTAATAATTATGAGGACTACACCGATGAATCGCAACGCTTCGTATCTGCTCTCTTCGACGTGTACATGGAAGGCGATGCCATGGGAAGGCCGTTCTTCTTCCCCAAGCCCAATGTGCACATGACGGAGAAGTTCTTCAAGACAGATGGCCACAAGGAGTTCCTGGAGAAGATATCCGCTGTTGCTAGCGAGAAGGGCAACACCTATTTCGTGTTCGATCGAGGCAACACCGCGAAGATATCAGAGTGTTGCCGCCTAACGTTCAAATTGGAACAGAGCGACCTTGACGACGCGAAGACCCCTTGGAAGATGCGATACTCGGCTATGCAGAACGTCACGATTAACCTACCCCGCATCGCTTATGAGGCGCATCAGGACGATAACCGGCTCATCGATATCCTTCGCGAGCGCATTGACATAGTGGCGCAAGCGCATGTTCAGAAGAAGGAGTTCATCAGCAAGCTCCTTGCAATGGGCAAGGGTGGGCCGCTTTCCCTTCTTACCATGGAGCTTGACGGAGAACCCTACTATCGCTTGAACAAGGCCTCATTCCTGATCGGCATGGTCGGTCTGAACGAGTTGGTGGCTTACCACACAGGACATCAGATGCACGAGTCTAAGGACTCGCTGAAGTTCGGACTGAAGGTCATCGCGGAAATGAAGAAAGAATCAGAGGCGCTGGGGGCGCAGTATGGCATCAAGATGCCTTTGGAGCAGACCCCGGCCGAATCGACCGCATACCGCTTCGCGCGACTAGATATGAAGTACTACCCGCTGCAGGCGCCGACGGTCATCCGCGGCAACAAGGGCAACGGTGAGGTGTATTACACCAACTCCACCTACCTGAACGTCGGGGCACCGGTGAGCGCGATTGAGAGGACCAAGCAGGAAGGCCTCTTCCACCCGCTGATCGACGCCGGGTCATTGACGCACATCTGGTTGGGCGAGCACAAGCCGGCAGCCGAGAGCATCGCGGCCTTCGTGAAGAAGACATTCGAGACGACCCAGAATGCGCAGATCGCCTTCAGCCCTGAGTTCACCTCATGCATCTCTTGCGGCAGGACCACCCGGGGACTAAGGGACACCTGCATGTACTGCGGCTCGCCCAATGTGGAAGGAATAACCAGGGTCACAGGCTTCTTCTCCAAGACCAACAGCTGGAACAAGGGGAAGCTCGGAGAGCTAAGGGATCGGCACAGGAACAATGCGATCTGACCATTCGGATGAAAACCATTTCCTAACTTTTCATTTCAACAATAAGGATTGCATTGACCTCATCTACTCAATAAAAATCAAGAACCTATTAATGCGAGTTCAAGGAATGATACGAATAGAATGAGGTGAGTGAGATGACAAGGGTCAGAGTCGGCACTCATGTCCTTCTCAACATCAGCCGAAGGAGCCTATGCGACAATTGCATCGCCGACATCTGCGTGGTAGGAAAGTCCGGAAGGGTCCTGGAATGTGAGTATTACCGCCCCCCTTTCCTCGCCTTCAAACGATGCGAGAGATGCAGGGAGATCTTCGAGGTCCATACTAACCTGAAAGGCTTGAACCCGGAGTTCTGTCCAGTCTGTAACGGGAAGCAATTCTGATTCATCTGCCTCGATTGGAAGCATTCTCGTTCAACTTCCACGCGGATCAGAATAGTCTCGGCCCGATAAGTTGCCATACGATCAAGAAAAGGATCATAACCGCCAGAACGTAGGTTATCGTCGACACATATCGCTGATGCACCGCCTCGGTGACGTTCCGCTTGAACTTGTGGATCAGCCAGTCGAGAGCATCACGGAACAGGAAGCCGCCATCCAAAGGCACGGCTGGCAACACGTTGGTCATCCCGACCATGAGATTGATCCAGAATATCCAATAAGCGCAGTTGCCGATAAACCAGAAGACGTTCGCAGGCACGCCGGCCAGAACGCCAGAGGGTGTGAAAAGGTCGGCGAGCGGGGACTCTATTGGAGCCAGGCCTTGCAAGGGCAGGGCGATGTAGAGAAGGGTCGCGGATACGAACGACGCGGGGTCGTTGACGCCATTGAGCGGGTTGGCGAGGCGCTGCATGATCCGGTCCGGGGTCGTCGTAACCGCGCCCAGATAGGCGGAGTTGATGCCTAGGAACCCTACGTCCTTGAAGCTAGCATTCACCAGGTCAGGGCTCACCTTTAGGTAATATTCTTTCTTGCTGCTCAACTGGAGCGAGCTAATACCCGAGTCCTGGTATTTTCCAGCGACGGCATTGAAAGAGAGGACCGTGACGTTGACGGTTTGAAGCGGATGGGTCAGCGCCAGGGTCTGCTGCAGGTCCGTTTGGTTTCGAATCATTGAGTCGTTCAAAGAGGCGAGTATCATCCCAGGCGCTATGCCGGCCGTTTCCGCCGCCAGACCGCGCGTGGTCTCCATAATCACCAGACCTGAGGTCACGTTAGTGGAGGCTAACTGCCCTTTGTAATAATAAGTAACAGTAATGTTCGTCCCGGGGTCAGCGGCTACGCGGTCCAAATCCCCGATGGAGTGGACCTGCATTCCGTCGACCTCCACTATCTGCATGCCATAGAGCAGATTACCCTGTTGCGCAGGAGTGTTCGCACCCACGCTCATGACCACCGGGCTGTCGCGCACCGGTTGAGCCGAGGCCATTAGTAACGAGGAGAATATGAATGCGCATAGCAACGCCACCAAGACGTTCGTTGCCGGACCGACAGCGTAAACCGAGGAGCGACGCTTCCGGTCAGCCTTGTTGATATCGGCTTCGTCAGGTTCGACGAACGCGCCCAATGGGATAATGAAGAAGAAGAGGCCCAATGATTTGAGCGCCATCTTGCCAACTCTGGTAAGAATGCCGTGGGCGAACTCATGGACCACCATCGCCACGATCAGCCCTACTATGCCGAAGATTATCGGTATGACCGGATTGATGCCCGGGATTCCCAGCATCATCTCCAGGGAGGGCGCCTTGTCGGCCGGGATGCGATTGACGATGGTGGCCTCCCAGATCAAGAGAGACATCATGAACACGCCTACCAGTAGGCAAATGACCTTAGCAAGGGTTGCATACGCCCTCCAGAATCGTGCTGGCTTGGCAAGCCGATCGATGAATTTCTTGCCCGCTTGCGTCTTCCACATAATGAAGATGCCGGAGACCACGACCCCATGGTTGGCGAGGAAGTTCTTCTTCTTCACCAGATAGACTATGGCAATATAGGCCACTAGTATCACAAGAAGGATAAGGTAAAGGGTCAGATCTGCCATTTGCTATTCCGGTCCAGTCTAATGATGGCTAGCTATTAAAATACTACCGTGGTAGGCGAAAATCAAGAAAATTATTACTTCCTTCCGCTCCACTGCTCATCGGACATCTCGTCATAGACGGCCGAGCTGTCGTCCCTCGTCTGGGGCACGACTTCTTGTCTCCTGGACAAGCGTAGGATCTGGTCCTTCTTCAAAATCCAATAATGGATGCGCCATAGCTTCCCCTTTTTAAGGTGGACTTCTTCTTGCGTCGTGGTCAAGAAGCCCTCCTCCTCGAGCATGTAGAAGACATCTCGGTCTTCAGAAGTCAACCGGTTGTCGATCACTTCGTCAGTATAACCGAAGAAGCTCATCAGATACTCGGCCAGCTTTCTAATGTCCCCATCAGACATTCCCTTTTTGCCAATGGTGTTATGGAGGGCTGTTACAACATCCTCCATACTGACAACGGTCAAGCAGCTCCCCGGGCCCGGAATTGCATTCCAAGCTAAATAATATATGCTAGCCGGATGAATAAAACAGTCACGATTGATCAGTCTGGCGAAGCCTCATTATCTTCATGATTCGTTGGAAAGACCGAATGCGAGAAATGAGGATTAAGGTCCGACACTGTTCACGATCAATCGAACGGAAGAGAGCTTATTCTCTTGCCATGAAGTGTTAACGATTCCTCACCATGAATAGGTGCTTACGGCTCTCAAATGAAATGCCTGGTCACCCCTTAAATATTAAGATATCCGATGCTGGACCGAGAAGGTTCAATGGTCAAAGTCACTCTGAATCCGATGAGCCCTGACGAATTCGAGATTTTCATTGAGCAGACCACAAAGCATTACGCCGATGAGAACGTCAAAGCCGGTTACTGGCTTAGTTCAGAGTCGATAGAGCGCTCAACCGAAGCGCACCAGAAGTTGCTGCCCGAAGGCGCTTCGACCGAGGGTCACCACCTATTTATGGCCCGGGACGCTCGCTCGAAGACAGCCGTGGGTTATATCTGGCTCAGTATCGAGAAGAACGTGGCTATCCCGAGCGGCTTCATTTTCGCCCTGTTCGTGTATGAGCAGTTCAGGGGCAAAGGATATGGCACGGCGACGATGAAGGCAATAGAGGCGAAGGCGTCCGAGCTCGGCCTTAAGAGGCTTATGCTCCACGTGTTCGCCCAGAACCCAGTTGCGATCCATCTTTACGAAGAGAGCGGTTACTGCATCACCAGCCTCAATATGATGAGGGAGATCCCTGATTAGCGATGTCTTGCAAAGGATATCGAAGGACGGACGAGCTGCCATGAATGGCTATGGCTCTTTAGGACACGATCCAACCAACGTATTTCTATACTTTCGCGCCGCTTATCTGCGTGATGCCAGTCGTCCCTTATCTTCAAATCATCAACGAGGCAATGCGGCTCTATCGCGAAGGAAGATTAGCGGATGCCTACGATCTGATCACTAGCGCAGGCGAACTAAAGGCTGGGAACAGTGCACAAATGCTCAATTTTGGGTACAGCATTGCACGCAGGCTCGGGGACAGGGAGCTGGCATTAAAACTGATGCGCGAAGCCATTGTTGATAAGGGGTATTGGTATTGATACGAGTATCTGCTTGAGGATGACGACCTCAAGCCTTTGCAAGATGTTCCTGAGTTCAAACGATTGACTCTAATATCTCGTGAGCGCGAAATCGAGGCAAAGAAAGCAGCAAGCCTACTATGAAATTCCTTAAGAGTGGAGGCTCGATAGATCGAGGGCCTAAGTTGCTGATGGCGCTCCATGGAAATGGCGACAGCGCAGGTGTGGCCGAACCTTACTGGCTAGGGTGCTTGCGTCAGGGTTATGACCTCGCCCCCCCGCAATCCTCACAGGTCACGCTTTGGGGTGGCTATACATGGATCGATCTAGACAAGGGGATTGCGGAGCTCGCCGTCCATCTGGAATCGGTCCGTTCCACTGGAATCGAACCAAAGGACATGGTCATCGAAGGATTCTCGGACGGGCGAGGCTGGCATTATACACGGTCCTAAATCAGGAAGTCGAGCCCAAAGGGCTCATTCTCGTTGCGCCCTGGTTCCCGGAAACAGACGATTGGGCAGAGGAGCTACGATCCTTTGCGAAGACCTGGACAAAGATTGTTTGGAAGGGGCAAAGCGACTGGGTTCAATTCTTGAGGCAGCCGGAGCGTATGTGCGCCTTCGGATAATCGAAGGCTTTGACCATGACTCCGTCAAGAAGCTTGATATGTTTCTGCGAGCATCGTTTTGAACCGGAGCATTCGGCCTGAGGACGCTTCTTCATTCATGTGATTTCAGGATTCCTTTCTTGCCCCATAGATAAATATATAGAAAGACTTCAACCGGTAGCGCGAAGGCGAGGAAGATAGCCAATCCCAGCGAACCCATTCCTGAGACGGTGTTAGCAGCCTCGAGGCCAAAGAAAAGGTCGATCATCAGAGCGATGACGACGAACCAATAGCGAGCAAAATCCACCTTGAGCCATTCCTTCCACCCTATGTTCTTGTACTTGCTGGGAAGTCCCTCTTCAGCCTCTTCTTCGATTTGATTTTGCTCAGAAACATTCAGCCGCCGTTTCTCAGCCATAAGCCCCTCTAGCGGAAGTGGCAGGCGACAAAATGCTCGCCGCCCTTATCCAATAACTGCGGCTCCGTGGTCTCGCATATCTCCTCGCGATATCGACACCGAGTATGAAATCGACACCCGGGAGGAGGATTGGCCGGGCTCGGGACATCACCGGTCAGAACAATTCGATTCTTCTTGAGGTCCGGGTCAGGCAATGGAATGACAGAGATCAAAGCCTCGGTATACGGATGCAATGGCTTTGTGAAAAGATCATTCTTGTTCGCTGACTCAACAACCTTGCCAAGATACATCACCGCCACTCGATCACACATATAGCGAATCGTTGAAAGATCGTGGGAGATGAAAAGGTAAGTCAAGGCAAATTCCTCCTGAAGGTCGTTCAGCATGTTCAGAACCTGCGCTTGAACCGAAACATCTAGGGCGGAGGTCGGTTCATCAAGCACTACCATGTCAGGGTTCAAAGCCAGAGCTCGTGCTATCCCTATCCTTTGTCTCTGACCTCCGGAGAACTCATGAGGGAAACGATAGAGATGCTCCGGATTAAGGCCGACTCTTTCCATAAGATCCTTCACCCGCTGCCTGAGCTCATCTCCCCTGGCAACTCCATGGATCAGCAAGGGCTCCCCAACGATATCCTTGATGAGCATCCTCGGATTTAGAGAAGAGAAGGGGTCCTGGAAGACGATCTGCATCTCGCGCC
>PNBI01000160.1:8361-36315 GCA_003135935.1 Methanomassiliicoccaceae archaeon | reverse complement strand
ACCTGCCCTCCAGACCGAGAAGGAAGAATTAAGATGGAACGCCGAAACCCCTTAATCATCCTCTTTACTTCGATTTGTCGTCTGACTGCTTTAACATCTGCAAAGGGTTTTTAAGCACCCCACTTATTTCCCGGCCAATGCTTCGAGAGTGCCCCGATCACGGTTATTTCAGAGGCGAGACCTGCCCGATCTGCGGCGAGCCTGGACGCTTCCTAATGAACGATCAAGAGCTAGAACAGATCGGTCGTACTATGGCGGGCGCCCTTAGGCACTTCCCGGAGAAGTTCGAGTTGCAGATGGACGACCAGGGATTCGTAAGCCTGAAGGAATTCATCGCCGCCCTCAAGAGGCAACGGGAGCGTTATCACTGGCTCAGGCCCCATCATATCATCGCGATCATCGAGACCGATCCGAAGGGACGCTATCAGGTGAGCAATGACCTCATCCGCGCTACCTACGGCCACTCGCTTCCGTTGAACCTGAACCTTCCGACGGACAACATCCCCGATACCCTTTATTATCCCACGACGGCGGAGGAATTTGACATCCTGCTTGAGACGGGATTGAAGCCCTCTGACAGGAAACAGGTACATCTTTCGAAGACGTACAACGATGCCAGGACCGCTGGCAAAGTTCGGACGGAAGAGCCGATCATCCTTGCCATCAATGCCAAGAAAGCGATGGAGGATGGCATCGTCATCGGGCGCGCTGGCCGCACTGTCTTCCTGACGCTCGAGATCCCGGCTCAATACTTGCACAAGGCCGAGGAGCCAGAGGTCATCGAAGAGACGGAAGAGATCCTGCCAGAGAACCAGTGATCTCATTTTCGCGCACCCGGCCGCAAGCTTGATTTAGCCTAACAGCAGAGGATGACCGATGTTCGTCAGGGCTGACCGCTTGTTGACAGAGGTGAACGATGGGCGATTCCCCAAGCATGCCATCAGCTTCCATTGGGAGGGCTTCGTCCCGCATTTGGCCGCCTACGATAGTGTCGACGAGCGGATCGTCGAGATCGATCTGTCCCGGCTCGCCGTGACCGTTTCCGAAATGAGGAGCTGCGTCGGCCGCTTCGAGGAGGAATATCGCCCCTGCCCAATGGCGAAGATGGTCCGCGGTTCGTTCGACCAATGCGATGCTTGCGCCGAAAGCTGGATACCGAGGCAGGAATGCGTCTTCGAGCCGAAATGCGAAGGCGAGTTGTGTGACTGCCATTTCTGCAAGCGACCGCATCTAGTGTACGCGGCGTTCTATGGCAATAAGACGAAGATTGGCATGACCAGCGGGAGCCGAATGTCTGAAAGGGCGATAGAGCAAGGGGCGGATGCAATCGTGGCGCTGGTCGACTGCGAGAACAGGTTCCGGGCGAGAGAGATGGAGAAGGAGATTTCTAAATTACTGGTACTGCCGCAGCGAATGACCCGTTCGGATATCATCAAGCAGCTAGCCATTAACGTCTCGAAGAGCGAGCTGGAGGAGCGTTACACCAAGATTTTAGAGTCGCTGGAGGACCGATATTTTCTCCGTAAGGATGGCCTAACGATGCTAAACGAATATCCCATGAATCTCAGGCTGGAAGAGATTCCGAGGGAGACGGAAGTGCACGGCACGCATCGAGGGAAGGTCAGGGGCAAGAAAGGTCGCTATCTCTTCTTTGAAGACGAGGATGATGGTGTCGTAAAAATGCTCGACCTATCCGACCTGCCTTCCAGGCATCTGCAGGACCGCTAAGTCAAGCTGACCACCGACATATTTATCTTATCAAAGCATAGCATGTGGCCGGAAGTTCAGATGAGCATCATACTCAAACCAGAGGAGATCGAGCGCAAATACGGGAAGCTGTTCTGCCGCGGCATCTACACCATGGTCGATGAGCAGGCCGGGATAGCTCAGATAGTCGAGGAATGCTCTGCCAAAGGCCCGGTCGAATGGGATGCTGTGAATCGTAGAAGGGCTGGAGGCGTCTTAACGGACATTAAGGTTGACGGGACCACCCTAATCATGGATGCGATCATCGGAGAACGAGAGATTCATTTCGGCCCTGCCTCCAAGGACCTAGGGGGGCAAGGATTGAAGTCGATTCGTGTCGAAGGCGATGTGGTCAAGAGCACCTGGGTCGGCTTGGCCGGGGCGAGCGTGGGTGTTGGTGCTTGCATGCCGCAAGGACCTGGCACGATAGAAGCGGAGTACCCAGAGGATGCCAAGGTCGGGGGTGCTCATAGGATCGAGGTCACGGTATCAACTCCGAAGTTGACCAGAGTGGTCTTCGGACTGGACGACACTGACACCAAGGAGAAGGGGGCGTCGTGGGTCCTGATGCTCAAATGCGCACGCTCCGCTCCAGTGGGGCATTTCTTGCAACACAAGATCGTCCAGCTTAATCCGAATGTGAAGGATAAGACTACACAATGTACCGCGGTCAGCGTCTCTTTCGCCGTTCCAGCATCGGAATATGAAGTGCTCAAGAATCACGTCATCAAGTTCGTTCGCGAGAACACTGTATCCAACAACACCTCGCTCGTGATCTTAAAGGGGCTGAGGATACCTCAGGTGCTGGTCGATTATGGATTAAGAGCCAAGGCAGAGGTTCTAACAATTCAGGAGGCTGAAAAGGCCGCGGAAGCGGGTGGGGCAGAGATAATCGAGATTACCGGAAGGAGGGGGCTTATCGGTGCTTTGGCCGGCCTGGGCTGTCATGACTTAGGCATCAAAGCGGCTGGCCTACCAGATGACTGGTGAGTGACGGATATGCACTTTCCCCGACATTAGAAAGATAGATATCACAGACGCCAATATTAGCGAAGCCTGATAAAGGGGTGAAGTCGCATCAAGAACGAGATCTCTAGGGTCTTAGCTAACACAGCCTACCAGACCTACGAGAAGCGCTTGCTAAAAGAGGTCTTGGAGGGAGAGGTCCCCAGGCACGTCGCGATAATAATGGACGGTAACCGTCGCTTCGCCCAAGAATTCGGCCTCACCACGACCGAGGGACATTCCAAAGGAAAGGACAAGCTGGAAGAGATGATGCAGTGGTGCCTGGACCTGGACATCAAGATCCTGACGGTCTATGCGTTCTCCACCGAGAACCTCACCCGCGACATTGAGGAAGTCGATTATCTAATGAACATGTTCGAACTGAACTTCTACAAGTTAGGCGACGATAAAAGGCTCCATGACAACGGCATCAGAGTGACGGTCCTCGGGCAAAAGGAGCTTCTGCCGGAGAAGGTGCAGAAGGCGATCACCTACGCCGAAGAGAAAACGGCCAACTATCAAAACTACTTCTACAACATCGCCCTGGCTTATGGCAGCAGGCAAGAGATCGTCCAGGCTATCAGGGTCATCGCCCAGAAGGTCAAGGATGGCGAGATGAAGGTGGAGGATATCGATGAGACGACCTTCTCCAACCACCTCTATACCGCGCCATTCCCCGACCCTGACCTCATCTTGCGCACGTCCGGGGAAGAAAGGATCAGCAATTTCCTGCTTTGGCAGATCGCCTATTCCGAGTTGTACTTCACTGATGTTTACTGGCCTGGCTTCCGCAAGGTAGACTTCCTCCGCGCCATCCGCTCCTATCAGCTAAGGCAACGTCGCTTCGGAAAATGATCGGGCGAGAATCAAAGCTCTTATAACGATAGCATATTCTCAACGCGGCACGGAGAAGACGGATGGCAAGTGAAGACCTCATCCTCATCCACGCACCGAGCGTGTACGACTTCAGAAAGGAGTTCCTGTTCTACGGCCCAGTCAGCGACCTGGTGCCCTCCACACCGGTCTTCGAGATGTATCCCTTCGGCTTCATGACGATAGCCGCGCAGCTGCACAAGGAGGGCTACCGGGTCAGAATCCTCAATCTCGCCAGCATGATGTTGAACGACCGGAAGCTGGACGTCGAAGCGCTCCTCTCGAAACTGCAGGCCGACGTGTTCGGCATAGACCTCCACTGGCTTCCGCATGCGCAGGGCTCATTGGCAATCGCCGAGATCCTCAAGCGACAGCATCCCGATTCGAAGATCCTGTTCGGCGGATACTCGTCCACTTACTATCATAGAGAGCTGATCCATTACCCCCAGGTAGATCTGGTCATGCGAGGAGATTCCACCGAGGTCCCGGTCAGCGAGCTCATGAATGCAATCCAGAACGGCAAGAGCCTCGAGAAAGTGCAGAACCTGACCTGGAAGGAGAATGGCAAGGTCCAGGAGAACCCCATGTCATTCATACCAGAGGACCTCGACTATCTGGAGATCGATTATGGCTGGATCATCCGCTCGGTCATCCGGCACCGCGACCTCGAGGGGAACAAGCCCTTCAAGGACTGGGACCGTTACCCGTTGACGGTCGCCTTCACGGTGCGAGGCTGCTACCAGCAATGCGCTGTATGCGGCGGATCCTGCTCAGCGATGAGCGGCTTCTTGCAGAAGAAGAGGGCAGCCTTCCGCAGTCCAGAGAAGGTGGCGCAGGATATCTACGACATCCAGACCTACCTGAAAGCGCCGACATTCGTCGTCGGGGACATCCGGCAGGGAGGGAAGGATTATGCGGTGCGCCTAATGGGCGAGGCGAAGAAGCTCGGCGTTGACAATCACTTGGTCATTGAGCTGTTCACCCCCGCCAACGAAGAATTCTTTTCGCTCATTTCCCGCTCGATCCCGAGCTATTCCATCGAGTTCTCGCCGGATTCCCATAGTCAAGAGGTCCGCAACGCCTTGGGAAGGAGGTTCGACACCGCTTCGATGGAGAAGACGGTCGAGCATGCGCTGGAAAATGACTGCAGTCGTTTCGACTTGTTCTTCATGATCGGCCTCCCGAAGCAGGACAAGCAGAGCGCATTGGACAGCGCCGGCTACTCCAAGAAGCTGAACTCATTGGTCAAGAACGATCCCAGGCTATTCGTTTTCATCTCGCCCTTGGCGCCGTTCTTGGACCCAGGCAGTTACGCTTTCGAGAACGCCGACGAGGTCGGCTATAAGCTATTCGCCAGGACGTTAGAGGAGCATCGTGCGAGGCTCACGAGCCCCTCCTGGAAATATGTCCTCTCCTACGAGACTAATTGGATGACCCGCGATGATATCGTGGACGCGTCCTATGACGCAGCCGACATCTTGAACCATGTTCGCTCTGAATGCGGATTGATCGAGCCGGAGGAATTGGCGATCCGAATGGAACGGACCTCCATGGCCAGAGAGATGATGAGAGAGATCGATGTCGCTCTGGCGATCAAGGATAGGGAGAAACGGCGAGACGTATTCGATCGGTTACACCAGAAGGGCGAGGAGCTCATGGAGTCCACCATATGTCAGAAGAGGGACCTCGAGTGGGGGTCATCCAGCATCTTCAAGAGCGTGCCTCGGGCAATGCTTGGATTGGCGCGATCGAAGCGAAGGAAGAGAAGCCCGAAGGCGTAATCGCTTTCTCTATTCCGCTCGCGGAAGGGTTTGATTACAAAATGGTTCCTTTCCGATTAACGCTAGTTCCTCTCGCCGAGCTCCTTCGATTTCTTCGCCGCTGCTTCCACCGCTTCCATGAATGCCCCTCGAACACCGGATTCCTCTAGGATGAGAAGGCCTTCGATTGTTGTTCCGGCCGGGGAGGCAACCATATCCTTCAGTACCGCCGGATGCGCGTTAGTTTCCAACACCGTCTTGGCGGCGCCGAAGACCGTTTGCGCCGCGAGCTTGACGGCGATATCTCGGGGGAGCCCGGCGAGCACTCCTCCATCCGCCATGGCCTCGATTACCACGTAGACGAATGCCGGTCCGGAGCCACTGAGGCCCGTCACGGCATCCAAATGTTTCTCCTCGACTTGGAAAGCGATACCTACTGACTGCAGTATCTTCATCACTGTGTCCTTATCTTCCGGTCTCGCGGATTTGCCGAGCGCAAAGGCCGACGCGGAGGCACCGACCAAGCATGGCTGGTTCGGCATCACTCGTACCACTCTGACACCATAGTTCAACTTTGACTCGATCTGAGCGATCCGGACGCCGGCCGCGATCGAGATCATAAGGTGATCCGTCGTCAGGTACGGTTTGAGCTCGTCCATCACCATGGACACATTGTTCGGCTTTACCGCGAGCACGATAAGGTTCGCATGCCTGATGACCTCGACGTTGTCGCCGGTGACCCTGATCCCGTGGGCGCGGGCGATGAACTCCTTCCTCTCAGTCGATGGGTCGCTCGCGATTATCTCTTCCTTCGAAGCGAGACCCGCGGACATCATCCCTTTCATGAGCGCCTCGGCCATGTTCCCCGCACCAATAAAACCGATCTTCATTTGCAGCCCCCCAGTCCTACCGTTCTGGTCGCGAATTGCACCTATTACAAGGTAAGTATATAAACAGTTTGCGAGCGCTGGTCATGCATGGCTAGCACGTCGATTGCATCGAATAAATGATCTTGAAAACGACCCATCGAGTGCGATCGATAATAAACAATTGGTGACAGTTATAAGGATGACCTCGCCCGCGCCTCACCGATAATGATAGTAATATCACCGGGGCTACTCGCAAACGCATTCCGCCCGCCTGCGTGGATTCGTCTCAATAACTTAACACTTATAAGTCATATCACGGGATTGTTAACTTTTTCAAAGTCAAATGAAGGTTAAAGCTGGACCATCCAGCAAGTCAATCGAAAGTATAAATAATGGTAGACTATTGCCTTCCTAATGCTCGTAGAAGACTATGGTCCTGTGGCCGTCTTTGCGCTTATAGCCATACTGTTCCCGGCGCTCGCGTTTTGGGTTTCCCGGTTCTTCCGACCGACGAAGTTCCAACCACAGAAGCGGATGACCTATGAATGCGGCGAGCAGCCTATAGGACATGGGCAGATCCAATTCCATGTCCAATTCTATCTGTACGCGATCATCTTCGTCATTTTTGATATCGTTACCGTTTTTCTCATGATCTGGGCATTGGTCTTCTCACAGCTCGATGATACTGCCAAACTGTACATGATCGCCTTCCTTGGATTGCTCCTGATCGGCGTCGCTTACGCGTTGAAGAAGGGGGAAGTCCTTTGGATCTGAGACTTGCCCCAAACGCAATCGCCATGACCAGCAAGGAGTTCTTGGCCTGGTCGACCGACGTTATGGCGCAGTTGATGCGCGCCTCAGGTACGAAGAAGGCGATCGACAAGATCTCTGCCCCAATTTGGAGCTGGGCCCTCCGCAACGCCAACTATCCTTTGCACTTCGGCATAGCCTGCTGCGCCCTGGAAATGGCCGCCGCGTCCGCGCCGAGATTCGATGCCGAGCGCTTGGGCATGATCTATCGGTCCTCGCCCAGGCAGACCGACGTGCTTCTGGTCAACGGATGGGTGACGACTAAGTTACGCCCGGACCTCAGGCGGCTCTACGAGCAAATGGCCGAGCCCCGCTGGGTCGTGGCGATGGGTGAATGCGCCATCTCCGGCGGTCCGTGGTATGATTCCTATAACACAATACAGGGCGTCGACACTTTCATTCCAGTGGACGTTTACATCCCGGGTTGCCCGCCCAGGCCTGAGGCCATGATCGATGGCTTCATGAAACTGCACAAGAAGATTCACAAGGAAATGAAGGGCACTTTCCTTGAGGACTGAGGTGGGGAAAGTGGAGCAAAGAATGGGATTAGCCGTTGGCGGGAAGTCTGGCGAAGCGATAGCCAAATCGATGCTGGAGAAGTTCCCCGACGGGGTCAAGATCACTTCGACCGCCTCGAACCGGGTGAATGCCACCGTGGACCGGGGCGTGTTCTACAAGGTGGCCGCATTCCTCAAGGAAGAAATGGACTTTGAGCATGTGACCTCCGTCTCCGGAGTGGATTGGTTTCCAGAGAACCGGATGCAGGCGGTCTTCCATATCACTTCTTACGCGAACCGGGTAACGGCAGAGATCGTCGTGGACATGCCACGCGATACGCCGGAGGTCGACAGCGTCACCCCGCTTTGGGAAGGGGCGAACTGGAACGAGCGCGAGACCTATGACATGTTCGGCATCATCTTCAAGGGGCATCCCAGATTGGAGCGCATACTGACCGCCCCGGGAACGGACTACTTCCCGTATCGCAAGGACTTCGCCGGCGGGAGGCGAGTGTAATGGCCGAGATGTGGCTGAACATGGGGCCGCAGCACCCCATGACCCACGGCCTCTGGAACCTCAGGGTCAAGATCGACGGCGAGACCATCATCGAGGCGGAGCCGGTCGTTGGTTACCTTCATCGCGGCTGGGAGAAGCTCACAGAGACGCGGACGTTCCCGCAGATCATCCCTATGGCGGACAGGCTTTGCTACGGAGCATCGCTCAGCTGGAGCCACTGTTACTGCTTGACGGCCGAGAAGCTGCTCGATGTCGAGGTGCCTGAGCGCGCGAAGTACATCCGCACCATCGTGTTGGAAGCGCAGAGGATCGGCTCTCACCTGATGTGGCTGGCTGCGCTGGGCACCGACCTTGGGTCTTTGACGGTTTTCCTTTACGCCATGCGGGAAAGGGAACTATTCCTCGACCTCATGCAGGACCTCTGCGGCGCTCGCATGACCTACAATNNATCGGCGGTGTCAGGAACGATGTTCCGGCGAACTTCGAGCGCGATTTCACTCGAGTGCTCGACCACTTCGTGAAGAAGATCCCCGATTACGAGGCGCTGTGCGATGAGAGCACCATCTTCCACATGAGGATGGATGGCGTCGGGAAGCTCACGTCTGAGCAGGCGATGAACCTTGGAGTCACGGGTCCCAACCTCCGGGGCAGCGGGGTCGACTACGACATCCGCCGCGATGATCCTTACGATGCATATTCCCAGATCGACTTCGATGTCTGCGTCCAGAAGGAGGGCGACGCCCTCTCGCGCTACCGCGTACGAATGGACGAACTCTACGAATCGGTCAGGATCATCAGGCAGGCGATCAAGGACATGCCTAAAGGTCCTGTTCGCATCAAGCCGCCACGGAACGCCGTGAAAGGCAAGAGCGCCTGGGCGCACACCGAGGACCCGCGTGGCGAGGCATTCATGTACATCATCGGCAACGGGGACGATCGCCCCTACCGCCTGAAGGTCAGGAGCCCGATCTTCGTGACCGTTTCGGCTGCACCATGGATGCTCAGGGGTTACAAGGTCGCGGACGTGCCGGCCATTATGGGATCGGTCGACATGTGCCTCGGGGAGACGGACCGGTGAAGCAATGAACGGCCTCTTCCTCTTTCTTCAGGGCATCTCTGTCTGGCTGATGGGCATCGTCGGCTGGATATTCGATTTCATCACCTTGCACGGCATCGCCGACTGGTTCCGAAGCCCAGGAGTGGTGCTCTTCGTGACTACCTTCTTGGCGGCGCTGGTGGTATTCATCGTCGGCTTCCTGATCTCGATAACGTTCATATGGGAGGAGAGGAAGATCCTCGGCCGTCTGATGGACCGCCGAGGCACGCAGGTCGGCGTCCTGGGACTATTCCAGAACTTCGCTGATGGCCTGAAAGCGTTCATCAAAGAGATCATCATCCCGGAAGAGGTCGACGTTTGGCTCTACAACGTGGCTCCGGTCATCCTCATCGGCATCTCCGCCTTGATGATCGGGCTTATTCCGCTCTCACCGGACTTCGCTTTGGCGAACTTGAATGGCGGTTTGCTGCTCATCTTCGCGATCTTCTCTATCGCGCCCTTCGCCATCCTGATAGGCGGCTGGGCTTCCAATAACAAGTACACCGTCATGGGAGGGATGAGGGCTGCGGCGCAGCTGATCTCTTATGAAGTGCCATTGTTGCTCTCGCTGGTAGGTGTCGTCGTTCTGGCCGGCTCCTTCAACCTGATGGACATAGTGCAGGCGCAGCAACATGCCGGGATATGGTTCATCATACCCCAGTTCCTCGGCTGCTTGGTGTTCATGGTCGCCGCCATCGCGGAAGTGGAACGCATCCCGTTCGATCTGCCTGAGGCGGAAGCGGAGCTGGTGGAGGGCTGGCAGACCGAGTACGGCGGCATGAGGTTCGGTCTGATCATGCTATCGGAGTACATCCGCGGTTACGCGGCCTCGATGGTGGCAGTGATATTGTTCCTCGGTGGCTGGGACGGTCCCAGCTTCATCTGGCCGGAGATCTGGTTCATCATCAAGGTGTTCATCCTCTTCGCTATCTGGATCTGGGTGCGCGGCGCACTGATGCGGGTCACCACCAAGCAGATTCTTGGGCTCGGTTGGAAGAGATTGATGCCGCTGGCATTGGTCAACCTGGCGATCGCGATCGCCATCAAGATGGCGGGGTGGATCTAGATGGCTGAGACTGCTCCAAAGAGAAAGAAGCTGAAGCCGACGGCGTTCATGCTGCGCCCGATGGCGGTCACCCTCCGGGAAACGATCAACCATACCAGGCATTCGCCGAACACGGTGATGTATCCCTGGGAAAAGCTTGTTGTGAAGGATGGCTACCGGGGACGCCCGGGACTGGTAATGGACAAGTGCATCGAATGCGGCATTTGTGTCAGGATCTGCCCGACCCGCTGCATCGAGTTGGTCGAGATAGACCTCGGCGAGAAGGGAAAGGTAAGGCGCCCCCAGGTCAATCTGGGCCGCTGCATGATCTGCGGTTACTGCGCCGAATACTGCCCCAAGAACGCCATGATCATCGCTCCGGAATACGAGCTGGCAGCCTATTCCCGGGAAGACCTGATCTACGACCCGTTCAAGCTGCAATATGAGGACCGACCAGGATGCCACATCGATATCATTCAAGTCAAGCCGGAAGACGCTAACAACCGCGATATCAAAGGCTTCGACGCCAAGACCGGCAAGGAGATGAAGGACACTCCCGAGGTCGAGGACAAGAAGTGCATCGGCTGCTCAAAATGCGAGAAGGTCTGCCCGGCGGACGCAGTCAAAATGGTCCAGAAAGGCGTCAATGAGAAGGGCAAGCCGATCAAGAGGCCGCAGTTCGACGAGGATAAATGCGTCTCATGCGAGCAGTGCCTGGACAACTGCCCCAAGGATGCTATCATTATGAAGGAGGCGAAGTAATTGCCGCTCGACTGGGTTCTGATAATATTCCTGGTATTCGCTGGATTCACTATCGTCTCGGCATTGATGGTCGTCTTCTCCAAGGAGATCGTGCGCAACGTGGTCTGGCTGGCGATGACCTTCATCGGCGTCGCCATAACATTCCTATTCCTGAACGCCGAATATCTTGCGATCATCCAGATATTGGTCTATGTCGGAGCGGTCTCGGTGCTCATTCTCTTCGGTATCATGCTAACCAAACGTCGGCTGAGCGGAGGTGGCAAGTGTGAATACTAAGAAGGCGATCGTCGCATTCCTCGCCTGCCTGGCGCTGTTCTTTGTGATCATCGGCACAATTCTCACCGTCACGTGGCCAGGGGAGCTCAGTCAAGTTCCGACCAGCGAGGTCGGCACAGCGATCTTCCACACCTGGGGGCCGACATTGATCTTGGTCGGCGTGCTCATGTTCGCCTCGATGCTGGGCGGAGTTTTCATCGCGCAGGAGGATGAGAAATGATACCTCAGGAGTACTTCCTGGCGCTGGCCAGCATCCTATTCGTCATCGGTGCCTATGGGGTGCTGACGCGAAAGAACGCGATCGTCGTCCTGATGTGCATCGAGCTGATGCTCAATGCCGCCAACATCAACTTCGTCACGTTCGCCGCGTTCCGCAACGACCCCACGGGACAGGTGTTCGCCCTATTCTCGATCGCAATAGCCGCGGCGGAGGTCGCGGTGGGATTGGCGATCCTGCTCAACCTACAGAAGACGCAGGACACGATCAATCTCGAGGACATCAAGCTGCTGAGGTGGTGAAGAAATGGTCTACGCTGAGTACGCCTGGCTGATCCCGATCTTACCCATCATCGGTCTATTGCTCGTCGCCCTTTTGGGCAAGAAGACGCCAGAGGGAGGCGGCTATTTCGCGGTCGGCGGTATCGCGGCATCGTGCTTCCTGGGCGTCATGGTGGCGTTGGAATACCTTACCGGTGGCAGCTCTGAGCCGGTCTCTGGAACGATGACCTGGCTACAGCTCAACAGCACGCTGAAGCTGGAGATGGGCTACTACATCGACAGTCTGTCGGCGGTCATGCTGATCGTCGTCACCATCCTCTGCACGCTCATCCTGGTCTATTCGCTCGGATACATGCATGAGGAGGGCGAAAGGAAGCGCCGCTACTACGTGGAGATCTCCCTCTTCGTCGTGGGAATGGAAGGGCTGGTTGTCGCGAGCAACTACCTGGAGATGTTCGTCTTCTGGGAGATAATGGGCCTGTGCTCGTACCTGCTCATCGGATTCTGGTATTACAAGCCGTCCGCCGCCGCCGCTGCGAAGAAGGCTTTCCTGGTCACGAGGATAGGCGACATCCTCTTCATGATCGGCATCATCAGCATATTCGCTTCCTTCGGCACGCTGAACTATCGCGATCTCTTCACTCACAATTTCATCGCTCAACCCGTGGACATGACGCTCTTGGGCGTCGGACTGTTCTGCGTCTTCGGCGGAGCGGTCGGAAAAAGCGCGCAGTTCCCACTGCACGACTGGTTGCCGGACGCCATGGAGGGTCCGACAACCGTGTCTGCGCTCATCCACGCTGCAACGATGGTCAAGGCAGGGGTCTACCTGGTTGCCAGGTCGTTCCCGCTGATGGTGCACACCCCGGACGTGCTGCTTATTGTGGCGGCGATCGGAGGCTTCACTGCGTTGTTCGCTGCCACCATGGCTCTGAACAACCCGAACATCAAGCGTGTACTGGCCTATTCCACCATCTCGCAGCTGGGCTACATGTTCCTAGCGCTTGGCGCTGGAGGTTACATGATCGCCACCGCGAACCTGAGCGAGGCGGCGGCGGAGATGGGCAATGCCGGCTATATGGCCGGGATGTTCCACTTGCTCAACCATGCTTTCTTCAAAGCCCTGCTCTTCCTCAGCGCCGGCGCAGTGATCCATGCCGTGCATACCGAGGACATGAGGTTGATGGGCGGGCTATCGAAAAAATTGAAGATCACCTCGTTCGTGATGCTGATCGGCGCTCTATCTATAGCAGGCATTCCGCCCCTATCCGGATTCTGGTCAAAAGACGAGGTGCTTGCCGCAGTCTACAATGCTGGCAGCGCCAACATCTGGTTCTACTTGCTGTACATCATGGGAATAGTGACCGCCTTCCTCACCGCCTTCTACATGTTCCGGCTGTGGTTCATGACCTTCAAGGGCGAAGGAAAGGAAGCGACCCAGCATGCCCACGAAGCGCCGAGATCGATGACCGTGCCTTTGATCATATTGGCGATATTCGCATTCGGCACCGGTTTCATCCTTATGGGCCCGGACGGGGGGCTGCCTGCGGTGATCAGGACGGTCAACCTCGACGGCCACTTGATCGCTGGAGAAACGCTCGGACTGGGATGGATAGAGAAGCTGTTCACCGAATGGCAGACCTGGCTCTCGATCGTCGTCGCGTTCTCGGGAGTCGGTCTGGCATACATGGCATATTTCAAGAAGAGCATCAGCGTCGACCGGTTCGCCACCGGCGGGTCCAAGAAAGTGTACGACCTGCTGCTCGCCCGCTACGGATTCCCCAGAGCTTACGATTGGGTGGGGATGAAAGTAGTCTATGGATTCTCTAGGGCGATTGACTTCTTCGACCGCACGGTGATCGATGGCGTCGTCAACGTGATTAGCCGATTCGCGGTCTCCGGCAGCGGAGTCCTGAGGAAGGTTCAGACCGGGGTCGTGCAGACCTATGCCATCGTGATCGTTTCTGCATTGTCTGTCATCCTGATCCTGATGTACCTTCTGGGAGGGCTGAGGTGATACCATGTTAGAAGGCATACCAATCCTGACATTGCTCATCCTCCTGCCCTTGATCGGCGCGATCGTGACGCTTCTGAGCGGAAAGGACCCGAAGGTCGCCAAATCGCTGGCGCTGGTGTTCTCCGGTATCACCTTGATCGTGTCGCTGGTACTGCTGCTCAGCTTCAACCTGAGCGCTGGTGGCATATTCGGACAGAACTACCAGTTCACCGAGCAGTACCAATGGGCCAAGTCCTTGGGCATAAGCTGGATCGTGGGCGTCGATGGCATTAGCGCGCCGATGGTGTTCCTCACTGCCCTCCTCTGCTTCCTGGCAATACTGTTCTCCTGGGACGTGAAGGACCGCACGAAGCAATACATGGGCCTCATGCTGGTGCTCGAGGTCGGAGTAATGGGCGTCTTCATGTCGCTCGATTACTTCATGTTCTACGTATTCTGGGAGATCGTCCTCATCCCGATGTTCTTCCTCATCGGCATCTGGGGAGGGCCGAGGCGGGAGTACGCCGCTATCAAGTTCTTCATTTACACCCACATAGCGTCGCTCGTCATGCTGCTGGCGATATTCGCCATGTACTTCCAGGCGAACCTGGGGACGTTCGATATGCGAGCCATCCAGGCCGCTGGCTCGCTGTTCCCCAACGGATTCCAAATGGGGATATTCCTCGCGCTGTTCTTCGGGTTCGGCGTAAAGATGCCCATCGTCCCGTTCCATACCTGGTTGCCGGACGCTCACGTCGAAGCTCCGACCGCCGGGTCGGTCCTGCTCGCCGGGTTGCTCCTGAAAATGGGCGCATACGGAATAATCAGGATCGCCATGCCGACCCTTCCCCAAGGGGCGAGCGGCTGGCAATGGCTGCTGCTCTGCATCGCCATCCTCTCGATACTCTACGGGGCGTTCGCCTCTCTGGCCCAGAAGGATCTGAAGAAGATGGTGGCATTCTCATCCATCAGCCACATGGGCATGGTTCTGCTGGGCCTAGCTACTCTTGGTACGATAGGCATCGCCGCTGGATCTTTCCAAATGTTCTCGCACGGCCTCATCACCGCCGTCCTCTTCATGGTCTGCGGAGTGGTCCAGCATAAGGCGGGGACCAGGGAGATGACGAAGTTGGGCGGGTTGGCCGCGAAGGCTCCGTGGCTCGCCACGTTCATGATGATAGGTTTCATGGCGTCGCTGGGACTTCCAGGGCTGGTCGGCTTTGCCGCAGAGTTCACGATATTCTTTGCCACATGGCAGACCTGGAACTATCTGCTGCTGATCCCGATCATAAGCGTCGCGATAACGGCGGCCTACTACATCTGGGCGATGCAAAGGACGATATTCGGACCGCTCACGGATAAGATCGACGTCTCGCACCTGCGTGACGTGAATTGGTTCGAGGCGGCGCCGCTGGCCGCTCTATGCGCGGCGATCATACTCTTCGGCCTCTACCCGAGCCTCATATTCGACTTCATGCGGCCGGCGGCCAGCGGACTGGCAGGCCTGTTAGGGGTGATCTGAGATGATCGATTTTACTCCCGTACTACCTGCGATGATGTTAGGGGGCGTCGCCCTTCTGGTGCCCGCGGTCCGCATGCTGACCAAATCGGACAAGGCCACCGGGATCGCGTCGCTTGCGGGCATTGTTGCTTCCATGCTCCTGGTGTTCTACTGGTTCTACAACGGCTCGCATATGGCCGTGTTCGAGAACATGCTCCGCATCGATGCGTTCTCCGCCCTGTTCATGCTGATCTTCCTGTTCGTCGCGCTCTACGTCGTAATAGCGTCGCTGCGCTTCGTGGACGGACTGAAGCATACCGGAGAATACTACGCTCTCGTGATGCTCGCGACAGCTGGCATGATGGTCGTGGCCATGTCCATGGACCTCATCACCTTGTTCGTGGGCATAGAGATAACCTCGCTCTCATCCTATTCGCTGGTCGCATTCAGGAAGAAGGATAAGCTGGGCGCGGAAGCTGCCACGAAGTACTTCATCATAGGCGGACTGTCATCGGCCCTTTCGCTCTTCGGAATATCGTTGATATACGGAGCGACGGGGCAAGTGAACTTCCAGGCAGTGGCGTCAGCGGTTGCCGCGCTGCATGGCATGGACCCAGTGCTGATATTGGCGATCGTCATGATCGTCGCAGGCTTCGGGTTCAAAGTCGCCATCGTCCCGTTCCAGATGTGGGCCCCTGATGTGTACGAGGGTGCGCCAACCACCATCACGGCTATGCTCGCCTCCGGTTCGAAGAAGATGGGTTTCATAGCCCTGTTCAAGGTCTTCATCATCGGACTGGTTGCGATCAAAGCTGATTGGAGCATGATGATCGGCATCGTCGCCATCGCGACCATGACCTTGGGCAACGTGATCGCCATCTCACAGACCAGCATCAAACGGATGCTGGCCTACTCTTCCATCGCCCAGGCGGGCTACATCCTGATCGTCCTGCCGATCGCCGTGGTCGGGGACCCGACGGTGGCGCAGTACGGCCTCGCCGGGGGCATATTCCACATGATGACCCATGCCTTCATGAAGGGAGGCGCATTCATCATCGTGGCTGGCTTGGCGACAGCGGCACTGGGAGAGCATATCAACGATTACAAGGGACTGTACCGTCGCGCGCCCCTCATGGCGTTCGCGATGACCATCATGCTGTTCTCCCTGGCAGGCATCCCGCCTCTGGCCGGATTCGCGTCTAAGTTCGTCCTGTTCTCGGGAGCGATCTACGCCTCGAACCTTGCCGGAGAGCAATGGCTGCTATGGCTCGCCGTGGCGGCGATAATCAACAGCGCCATCTCCCTGTACTACTATGCAAGGGTGGTGAAGTACATGTACCTCGATGAAGGGCCTAAGGACAAGCTGAAGATAGCCCCGGCATTCGGGGTTGCGGTGGCGGTCTGCGTCGTCGCCGTGATACTGATCGGTGTTTTCCCCGACCCGTTCATCCAAGCCTGCCAAGAAGCGGCGAAAGCATTCTTCCTCCCGTGAGCTGACCTCCTTTTCGGTCCGCTTCAGACATATTTCTAAATTCATCGCCCCCGGGCCCGATTCCTTTGTCAGGATTGTGAGCAGTCTGGCTGCGCAGGAAGCCTCTTGGGCGATCATCGCCAAGGGTTAAGTAGCAACGGACTATTATGATGGCGATAAAGTGCCCTGGGACACCCCGATATCGAGCGAACTGGAGCAAGTCGAAGCTCGCATCCGCAGCAGCGTCGTGTGCGAAGAGAACCTGCTCACGGACATTTGCTGCCATGTGATCGGGGCAGGTGGTAAGAGAATCCGACCGGGCGTTGCGCTCCTTTCCAATAGAGCAGTCGGTGGCAAGGGCAGCGATGACATCATCAATTTGGCGGCATCCTTCGAGCTCATCCACTCGGCCACTCTAATTCATGACGACATCAACGACCTTGGCGAGATACGCCGGGGAAGAGAGGCCGCTTACAGAAAGTATGGAGTGCAGAAGGCACTGATCGCCGGGGATTTCCTTTTCGTTCGTTCATTCCGCTTAGGCGGGACCTGGGACAGCCGCGTCGTTCAGATTGTCGCCGATGCCGCAACGGCTATCGCCGAGTCCGAGATAGTCCAAAGCTCACACGAATTTGATCCTTCGGTCCCGCAAGAGGTCTGCGAGAAGATCATCGAAGGCAAGACGGCCAAGATAATCGAAGCCGCGGCGATGGTCGGGTCATATCTGGGGAAGGGGAGCGATGATCAGGTGAAGAAACTTTCAGCTTATGGCCTCAACCTAGGAATGGCATTTCAGATCGTCGACGATATCCTGGACATCGATGGCAACGAGTCCCAATTGGGCAAGTCCAAAGGGGTGGATTTCATCGACGGGAAGCCGACCTTGCCTTTGATGTTCGCCATGGAAGACCCCCAATTCGGGAGCAGATTGGCGAAGATGTTCACCAAGAGGAAGAAGACCAAGCAAGAGGTGGAAGAGGCCTTGAGGCTGGTGCAGAAGACGAATGCCGTCGACCGCTCCTATAGGATCGCGAAAGGATACAAGTCCAAGGCGCTTCATAACCTCGAAGGGATTCCAGATTCGGTCTTCAAGGAGAGCCTGTCCCAATTGGCCGAGATGGTCGTTTCCCGAAGGAAGTGACCGCAAGGGGGCTTCTTCATGGACTTGCCGAAAAAGGTCGAGGTCCTGGTAATCGGCGGCGGGCCAGCCGGGAGCAGCGCTGCCGAGCATTGCGCCCTGGGCGGCGCTGAGACATTGATGATAGAACGCCGCCCGAAAATAGGAGTCCCGGTCCGATGCGGCGAGTACATGCCCCATAACGATGAGATACGATCCATCTTCCCAGATGCCGTTGACGTCCCTTCTCTGTTCGATCTTCCTTCCTACCTTAGGTCCATCAGTTGCGAAGTCATGCAGATCCTTTCGCCGAAGATGCGGGTTTATGACCTCCCGTTTCAGGGATGGACCACGTACCGAGACCGATTCGATCAGCACCTGGCTTCCAAGGCCGAGAAGGCCGGAGCCACGATTCTTACCGGGACCCGCTGCATCAATGTGAAAGGGAATCTGGTGTCCACTGACCTAGGAACCATCGAGGCGAAGGTCATAATCGGCGCCGATGGGCCATTATCTATCGTGGCGAGGTCATTGAAATTGGAGAGGCCTGCGGACATGTGCCCCGGAATGTCCACGATCGCCAGGGGCAAATTCGAACCGATCCCGAAGATGTTCTTCGGCAGCATAGCGCCGGGCGGTTATGCCTGGATCATCCCCAAGAATGACGGGGCTAACGTCGGGCTCGGATATTCGAAGCTGTTCACGGAAAAGAACCTGCATGATTTCTGGATACCTTTCAAGGAAATGCTTGGGCACGAGACCGGTCACCTCTACGGCAAGATGATCCCCATGTCCGGACCGATCGCAAGGACAGTGATCGGGGACTCATTAGTGGTCGGGGACGCCGCCGGTCAGGTCATGCCAGTGAATGGTGGCGGGATTCCCATCGCCATGATATGTGGCCGGATCGCAGGCAGAGCGGCTGCCGACCGGATCATGAAAGGGGTGCCGTTGGAGGAGTATGAGAAGGAATGGCGCCGCCAGGTCGGGCGGCAATTGGAGGTCGCCGTCAAGACCAAGAAGCTGGCGATGATGGCGTTCGCCGGTCAATGGCGATTGGAAATGGCCATGCGCATGCTTGGCGTAAGGCGAATGGGAAAGGCCATCCGCTGCAAATCAGTTTTTCCTTGATAGTGTGCTCTTCAGCTTGCTGCCGCAAACCTGGCATTCGGGCATCTCATTATCGAAGACCTTGCCACAGCCGGTGCATCGCCAGCGCCACTTGCGCACCTCTTTGATCGCCTTGATCCCCACTGGCCGAAATGGCATCTGTAGATGCGATGCCACGTTCTGGACCGAATAATCGTCTGTCAGCAGCTCCGCTTCAAGGTCCAAGGCTAATGCGATTACTTCGGCATCGGTCGGCGATATCCGGGTGCTGTCGCCGGTCTCGGTGGCTGCCTTCCTTACCTTAGCAAGGCTTGCCTTGGACGCCTCTGAAACGTGAAGCAGATCCCCCCATAGCGAGGCGCGGCGGTCCTTGTATCGCTCAAGCTCCTTGAGCACTCCAGGAGTGACGAACGCCTCAACATCCACTGGTAACTGCTCCATCGAGAACAGAGCTGAAGTGTCCAGGACTATTCTATTTGCCATATCAATAGGGGATCATGCCCTTCTCCGGATAATAGTGCTTTGACGAATATCCCTTACCGCAGTTCAAGAAAGCTGACCAGCATGAGGAATCGTTGCAAAGGAAATGCCCGCTTCGTCGACCACCAGAAAGCGGTGAAAATTGCTTAACGTTATATATAGAAAGCTCGTTCCAACGACGAAATGAGCGAGATCTCCGTGGACCAGCAAGTCTTGGATTTCATCAAGAAGGAGGGGAAGGACTATCGAGTTTCGACCGATTGCTCCGGACCCGTTCTCCTGTCCACCGAAATGAAGCCCCCAAAGAGCTCCGACATTAAGATCCCCGTCGGCAAGAACACGTTGTACATATCCAGGGTGCAGGCCAGGTACATCGACCGAGTCACCATGGATATGCTTTATGCGCCAGGCCGAGGGGTGGACTGCTTCATCTACGACGAATGATCTCTTCGGCGCGCTCGGCGGCGTAGGCAGTCATTTCGTCGTGGTCGATGCGCTTCAATTCGTCGAAAACACTATCGAGCCGCGCCATCGTGACCGGTCGCTTCGGAACGATGGTGCATGCCGAAGGCGTCCGGGTCGATATATCGAAGGTCCCGATGCGCTTTGCGATGTTCTCTATCTCGATCTTGTCAAGTCCGATCAATGGCCTGAGTACAGGCATCTCCAGGTCCAGGGTCTCGGCCCGGATGTTCTGAACGGTCTGCGACGCCACCTGACCAAGGGAATCTCCGGTAACGACTGCGTCCGCACCGTTTCTCCGCCCGAAAATGCTGGCAGTGCGAAGCATGGTGCGCTTGCACAGGACGCATTGGAATCCCTTGCGACAGGCACCTGCAATTATCTCCTGATTTCTGCCATGAGGGGCGACGAACAATCTGATCGTCCGCCCAGTTACCAGTTCCAGCCGGTCACGCAAATCCTGGACCTTCTCTATCCCAGTGTCGTCCGAATAGGGGCGATTGTCCATGTGCAAAAGGATGGTCTCGGCGCCGCGCATCGCCATCATGTATGCTGCGACTGGAGAATCGATTCCACCGGATATGAGGCAAACGACTTTCACTCGACCGCCCTCAATTGTGATGGTGATAGGCAAGCAGTTCAAAGATAATGTTGATGGAGACGCAGAACTCAATTGTTCAGCCGAGGCATTTCGTTCCCGCCCAGGCCAGGGAAGATGACTTCCTCCTCTTCTTCCTCTGACTCGACGATTATGGTGAAAAGCATGTTGACTATCTCCTTCATTTGTTTCACTTCGTTCCTGAGTTCGGTGATCTCACGGGAGAGATCCTCATTGGTCTTTGCCATTGCTTTTCGCCTCCGCACTCATTCTAATCGCTATATATCATACTTCCTTTGCATTCGACCGATCTGCGATGCATGCTTCACGCGAACAGGCTAGCTTCGTTCTCGCGTTCCGCTAGAACTCCACTTCACCATAGTCGTCGGATATCTTCCTCACTTCCGCGCGCTCGCAATTGTTGCACCACAACCCCTTGTCCTTGCGGACCAGCGGGGCGCGGCATCGACGGCAGAGCGCCTTTACGACGCCAAGATGCGGTCCTGCGGTGGTTAATTGCACGGACGGCCGTGGCTGAGTGACCTTTGCCCGTATGATATCGCTGGGACGGAGCTCTCTTCCGACGTCCTGAACGTAGTCGGTCGATAGCTTCGAGATATGGATGGTTCCGTTGGTGTCGCCGGTGATGTTGCGCTCCTTCCCCTCCTTTGCGACCACCTCACAGATCGCCATGGCACTGCGGACGTCGGTCACCGCGCAGAACACCAGATCACCTTGCTCCAGCTCCACCATGGGATTGATCGCCTTCACTGTCGCAGTCTTCTCTTCAAGGTCGAGCTCCAGCTCGCCCATCAACGCCGCGTAGACCTTGCCGTCTTCCTCGAAAGTGCCGTCGGCAGGCAGAAACTCCTCCACTACGGCGACTTCCTCTCCCGGAAGGACGGGCCTCTTTTCTTTCATTGTGTTTCACCTAATGTTGAGACGTCTGGACGCGGAATAAGATTACCTCCACGTCCTTCTTTGCCTTTTTATGGAACGCGAATGTATGAGGAATCTCGAATTTATACCTTTTCTGGACCTCACCCGTCGCACCGTTGGACCTGATCAAGCTCTCGACGAACTCCTGGGTCTCAGCCAGATGTAGAGAGTAGATGACAGGCGCGGATTCCAACGCCTTCTCCAGGAACGGCCGGTCGGCGTGGCGACGCTGCGCACCGAAAGGGGGATTCATGACCACCGTGTCCGCCTTTCCCTGGAACTCCTGTGCCTTCATATGTAGGAAGTGGATGACTGCCTTTTGCTCACTGGCATTCTCCTCGGCGACTTCGAGCGCCTTTGGGTCTATGTCCACTCCAACGACTTCCTTCGCACCGAGCAATCGTGCACCGATCGCCAGCATCCCAGTCCCACATCCCAGGTCGAGCACATTCTTGTCGGCGATGTCACCTTGTACGTAAGCGGAGAAGAGGAGGTCGGCAGCGATGTTCGCCGGAGTGATATACTGCTCGAGGTCCGCTTTCGGATCCTGGAAAGGCCTGACCTTCTGCAATTTCATCTCCAGATCCTTCTTCTTCATCCTTGCCCTCTTTTGACGCGCATTCCTTACCGCTCTGATGACTATTTCGGTCTGACTGAAGGGATTCTTCAAAAAATTCCGGAACCGATCGCTGATCTCACTTAGATCATTGATTCAGGCCTAGGTTCAAGAAATCCGCACTGGTAAGTATCCCGACGATCTGGCCTTTGCGAGATACCAGAACGGCTTCATCCCGCTGCAAATGAACAGACGCCAGTTGTATCGGTGTATCCTCGCTCAGTATGGGGAACGGTTCGGACATGATCTCCTCGACGCGGGTTTGCATGACCTCATCGTAGCTCTTCCTTCCATTCTTCGTCTCTTCGATGGTGTAATCGCGAATTTCGTCATCGGTCACGCCCCCGACGACCCGTTCTCCATGCATTACTGGCAGCTGGGTGAACCTTCCTTTCATCATCCGCTCGACACTCTCCCCCAGCGTCTGTTCGGGCGTGACGAAGATCACACCTCGAGTGGCCAGGTCCCCAACGGACAACTGACCGCCAAGCTTCATACCCTCCACCTTGCGCCGCCTTAGCACCTCTTCAAAAGCCATGAGGATCTTCCTGACGTTGCTATAGGACGGATCGATGCTGCCCCTCTCTATCTTGGCGATGAGAGATTGGCTTACCCCTGCCAAAGTTGCCAATTCCCTTTGAGAGAGGTCAAGCCGCTTCCTCATCTGCCTGACCTTGTCCAGATCTGGAAGCTGCGGTATTAGCGCCATCCGCTGAGTGGACATGTGACCTCTATTCACCAGTAATGGTAAAATGGCCATGACCGTTCCTGGATAAATAATATTCCGATGGGAATTCATTGCGAAGACTGGGTTCTAAGGTGGACGATGAAGAACCAATTTCACAGCATTTCAATTGAATTTCTGATCATTCATTGAAAAGAATGAAATGTCTCAGTGGCCATGACTCAATAAGATGATGATTTTGCGTAATTCCCTTTGGATTCAAAATCGAGATCCTCCATAGAAGCCTTCAAAGCGCTCAAACGCCGGGGAATCGCATCAGTGAATCCAACACTATGCGAAGTTCCAGATCGACCAAACCCAAAGGAACGATATCTCTCTGGATGACCTCCTCTAGGTTCCGATTGTCAGGAGCGTGAAGGCGTATCATCACCCTTCGCCTGCCGCTGACTTGCAGAACCTCCATTACCCCGGGGACGTTTGATAAGGCCTTGAGCTTCTCCGCGGTGACGTCGTCCTCCAGATTGGCGAACATTATCCCCTCGGCCTTCATCCCCAACTGCTCAGCGTTGATCACCGCTACGTAGCCGAGGATGATCTTGTCGTCCTCCAGGCGCCTTATCCTGTCCCGGACGGTAGAAGGTGACCGCCTCAACCGCTGAGCGACATCATTGTAAGTCATCTTGCCATCGGTCATGAGCAGCTTCAATATCTTACGGTTCATCTCATCGACCATGGCCAAAATGCACCTTCAATATCGAGGTGAATAAGAATGGGCCTGATTCATAAGCATTGTGTTAATTTCCGCTGCAATAGCGGCAAGAGCGTTAGATCCTCATGGAGCAAGAAAATGGATTATGCCACAGGCATCTATTCTCTTAATAATGATCGCTTTCAAGGAAGGGAAGTTGAGCCGCGACCAAATCTTTCAAACTATTTTGATGGTTCGCCTAAGGAAGGTACATGTATTGCATGGTATGTCTATCGCGCAGCTCTGACCGACAGGTGTTCCTCGGAGCGCGCAGATGATCGCCATGTCCACCGGTCTTTGATTTGCCTTCCTGCCATTCGCCACCAATATCGCCTTCTCGGCGGCTGTCGAGGCTGAACCGCAAGAGCATCCAGTATTGATGAACTGCAAGCACTTCTGAGCTTCCGCATTGGAGCAGATATCGCACCTCACCCCGACCTTGGACAATGGGCCGAAAAGGTTGGCAAGTGGGTCAAAGACATAGATCCTTTGCTCCTTCCCCAGTGAGATGAAAATCACATAGGGCTTTGAAGGTGCGATCAACTCCATGCGAGTGCCCCGCCTCTTGAGCTCCTCCTTCACCGTCCAGAACTCCCGAAGGTGATTGTTGAGCTGATAGACCAGTTGATGATAATCGATCTGCAGCTCGTCGGCAATTTCCTGCTTCGACACTGGCCCGTTCAGCGCCATACGGTAAAGCGTCCGCAGAATGTCCTTTCGCATCTTGTGGTTGACTACCGCGCTGTAAGTCTCGGGGTCGATGTAAGCGATCTCCATCCTGCATCCAGTCGAGGTAGTCATCGTTCCTATCATGCTTCGCTCAAATATTTAACTTTCATTCGAAATGCTACCCAAATCGACTCGTCGCTAAGCACCCGAGTCCTCTCTGATTCGATAGGTAGGATTCGGTCGGCCGGGCGAAAAGCAGTCGTCCTTATACTCGATGCTGGTCGCGCCTGTCTTCTCCAGTACGCTCATCACCGATTGGCGCATGACCTCCCTTAGCCGGTCCGGGGTGGACAGAACGCGCGCGTTCATGTTCAGTTCCACCATTCCTTTCGCCTTGCGTCCTCCTTTCACCCCGTCCACGCCGATGTCCGAGAAAACCAGGCTCATCTTCATGGAGTTGCTGGGAGAGTCAAGCAGCAATTTGACATGCGCAATCTGGCCGTTCTCGTAGCTCTGGGCGACGTTGCGCAGGATCTTGGTCGCAAGGTCGTAAGTGTCCGTCTCGTTCCTCAGCTCGAAACGATATGAACCATTGTACCAGCCCAATTCGGCTTCCGCTTTGGCATATAGTTCATAATCTACGTCGACCGGTCGCTTCAGGCTTTTATCGCTCGACGCGAGCAGCTCGGCGATCTCTGCCACTCCCTGCTTGCTGACGCCCGAATACGATATCACCCTCGCTCCGGGGTTCATCTCCTTGATAATGCTCAATAGTCCATCCATCTCCTCAGCTGCGACCAGGTCGGTCTTCGAGAGCACGATTACCTCGGCCTCCTGCACTTGGTGCTTGCGAAGGTATGCCCCGAGCGACCCCTCGTCCTCGACCTCATCCGAGATACGAGTACTGTCGAGGAGGACCGTCAACGGAGCCACGCTGAACTCCTCTGGGAATCGGAATTTCAGTGGTGCCACGACGGTCGCAAGGAGATCGGTGCAACTGCCGACCGGCTCCGCCAGAATAATGTCCGGGCGGTTCTCCAGGACGAGCTTTCGAGCATTATCAATAAGCTCTGGGAATTTGCAGCAGAAGCAGCCCTTGAGCACTTCCGCGGTATCGAACCCCATTTGCCTGGCGAACTGAGTATCGACTAGCACCTCGCCTTGGTCGTTCATGATGATGGCGACTGATTTCCCTTCAGACTTGTAGCGCTTTGCAAGGTTCATCAGCAATGTCGTCTTGCCTGCGCCCAGGAATCCTCCGACTATCGCGATACGGGTGCCCATTTCGTCTTCTCCTTTATTGCGTCCACCAGTTGATTTGGAAGGATAACCATTGATTATTATCTAGGCGGATAACCAACTTGTAGAATTTGAACTTGCTTGCCTTGCCCAATCATTAATGCTTGATCTCTAGATCAATAGCAGTTGAACAATGCAATGCGTACTTCCGAACGAATCGAGTTCGACAATCGTGGATGCCGTGAAATTGAAATCAATTATGTATACCTTCGAACATCAGGAATTCTATGAAGCGGACCATCGATGAGATCAATACCAGAATCAAGAAAGGCGAGGCTGTTGTCCTCACTGCGCGCGAAATTGCTGACTCATTGGCCGCCGGCAAGGAAAAAGAGGTACGCAAAGTCGATGTGGTTACTACTGGCACTATGGGCCTAATGAGCGGAACATATGCCATCCTTTCGTTCCCTATCACCAAGGCAGGGATCCACCGAAGGTTCACACGTGGAACGATCAACGGCGTTCCGGTTAGCATAGGGCCTGCCCCGAACGAGAGCTTAGGCATCATCGATGCGTTCGTGTTCGGAACCCAAGAGAGCGATGACGACCCTAACTATGGTGGAAGCTTCCTTTTCAGGGATTTGGTGGAAGGCAAAGAGGTAACTGTCAAGGCGACAAGCATCGACGGCACGGAGATCGAAGCGGCAATGACCATCGATGAGATGGGCACGGCCAAGCTGATGAGCGCCAGGAACTGCTTTCGCAATTACAGAGCAATGGTCAATCCGTCCGAGAAAGAGTTCACCTCCATATTCTCAAATCGGCCTTTCAGGCCGAACTACGGAGGGATCACCTTCTCAGGCTGCGGGCACCTGAGCCCCCTCCAGAACGACCCTGACCTTGTGTCGGTCGGAGTGGGGACTGGCCTTCTGTTCAATGGGAACGAGGGATTCGTATTCAGTACCGGCACGAGATGCTCACCGAAATACCCCAATCTCATGACGGTGGCGGACATGAAAGGGATGGACCCGATCCTCATGGGAGGATTCCGGACAGCCGCCGGGCCAGAGGTCCTGACAACCTATGCCATACCGATACCTGTATTGAACGATTCCATCCTCAAGAGCGTGATGACCAGGGATGAGGACATCCCGCTGTCGATCGCTGACGTTCGCGACCGCCATAAGATTGGCCAAACCAACTATGGCGCTGTCTGGACTGGACATGACGAAATCATCACCGAAGACAAGAGGCCTTGCATCAAATGCAAGATCTGCGCAGCATCGAACGTATGCCCGACCATGGCGATCAAGCAAAACGAGGCGGGCCCGACGATCGACCGCTCGCGCTGCGTGAACTGCGGAGCATGCGTTATCGCGTGCGAGCAAGGGAGCTTCAAAGGCCTCCTGGGAAACGTTAAGACGAGCATCGCAGGTCAGGAACGAGAAATGCCCATCGTCTGCCGCAATTCCAATCGCGTAGGTGCGGTACGTACAATGAACGATCTCAAGAACCGCATATTGGACGGAAGCTTCACCATGAGGGAGAAGGTAGCGGATATCAACCCCTGAGGTGCGCAAGCATAGGCAGATTGGAGTCGATTCGATGACTCTACCTTCGCCACATCTGGAATATGAACATCCTATTTGCGTCGCTTAATGATCAGGAACGCCAAGACGATCCAAATTGCAACGACGACGATAATCACGATGATCAACAAGTCGTAATTAGTCTGGCTGATGCTGAAGGATCCCAGATCGCCGCTCGACATTCCCGGTCCGAAGTTCGCCACCTTATTGGTCGGATCGAAGCCCTCTTGTCCCCTTTCCCTTGAAGCCAAATACAACTGCTGCTTCCTTTCACCCTGCATCGGATTCTTCTTGGCTGCTCGCGCCGGGCAATGTCATTACGGCTCCTCAAGATCCTTGACGGACTTGGAAGGCCGTGCGTTTGGCGCCGCTCGGTCTCCTCAGGAGTATTTACTCATACCAAGAAAAAGCCGTCTTCGGCCTTCAATCCTCGTGAACCAGCATCACAGATTGAGGCAGAAGTAGAAAGAGGATAGGAAAGGGTTTCCAAAGCTGGGGGAACGCCACGCGGTCCGCCCGGCCGATCGTCAAAGCCACCGACAGTCCCGGGTGGACTAGTAGGTGCTCCTCCAGGCGTTTCGATCGCTGATGATCGATGTGCCAGCCTGGATAGCTCTGGCTGCTGTTGCAGCCGATGTCCAACCGATTTGACCAGTGTCAACCGCACTGGTTGGGATTCCGATACTCGTCCCCTGTTGGTGGAGCGGCGATGGGGCCGAAACTGCCGCGGCCACTGCCAGCAATGCGCTGGGTGTCGCCTTTAGCTCGTTGGACAGCGGACCTTGGCCGACGACGTTGTATGCGGCGATCTTGTAGTAGTAGGTCACGCCGTTGACGATGTTCTTGGTATTGACCACCGTCAGCACGTTGCCTAGAGTGGAGTACAGCGTCTCACCGCCCGCCGTGGTTCCGCGGTACACACGATAGCCAAGGATGGCCGAGCCGCCGTTGCTACTTGGAGCGGTCCAGGTCAGGGTGAC
>PNBI01000160.1:0-8313 GCA_003135935.1 Methanomassiliicoccaceae archaeon | reverse complement strand
GCGGACCTTGGCCGACGACGTTGAATGCGGCGATCTTGTAGTAGTACGTGACGCCGTTGACGATGTTCTTGTTGTTGACCACCGTCAGCACGTTGCCTAGAGTGGCGTACAGCGTCTCGCCGCCCGCCGTGGTTCCGCGGTAGACACGGTAACCAATTATCGCCGAGCCGCCATTGCTTGACGGAGCGGTCCAGGTCAGGGTGACCTTGGCGTTGCCAGCGACGGTGGATACAAGAGTCGGAGCCGTTGGGACGGTAGTGGCGAATGGTTTCGCGCTTAGCTCGTTGGACGGCGGACCTTGGCCAGCCGAATTGAACGCGCTGACCTTATAATAGTAGGTCACGCCGTTGACGATGTTCTTGTTGTCGACCAACGTCAGCACGTTGCCTAGAGTGGCGTACAGCGTCTCCCCGCCCGAGACAGTTCCCCGATAGAGTTTGTAACCGAGGATAGGCAGGCCACCGTTGCTGCTTGGAGCGGTCCAGGTCAGGGTGACCTTGGCGTTGCCAGCCACGGCGGATACAAGAGTGGGCCTGCCGGGCAGATTGTTGGGGAAGGTCAGCACATTGGACGCCGTCGAGTTAATCGACAAGGTGGGATAACCGATGCCGACGCCATACGTCGTTGGATCGCCGATAATCGAATTGGCCATCACCCTATAGTTGTATACAATGCCGCCCAGAACGACCGTGTCGTTGAAGTGCATCACGTTCCCCTTGGTCGGTCCGGTGGTGGCGTGGGGCGACGGGATGGTCCCGATGGTAGTCCACAGCGGCGACACCGTGGAGTTCCTCTGGACGATGTAGCCGGTCTCGGCGATCGAGTTATCGATCCAGGTCAGGTTGACCCAGGTGTTGTGCAACGGGTTGGGGATGTTGACCAGACCGCTTGGGGCCCATGGGGCGACCGCGAAGGGCATGGAGTGCATCATGTCCATCTCCTCGTGCTCGAGGAGGTGGCAGTGCCAGACATATTCCCAGCCGTAGTTCACGTAGTGGTTCAGCACGGTGACGGCGTTCGCGTTCGGGTCGAAGAACCCGCCCGGTGGTGGCTGAAGCACAGCGCCCTCCGGTAGCGTAGGATCGATCAGCCGATAGCTGCTGGGAACCTCCCAGGGCAGCGTCGGGGCCACTGGTCGCATCGCGACTATAGTATCGGACAGCGGGTCGACCCGGACAGTGTCCTTCCAGCCGATCTCGTTCAGGTCCGGCGGCGTAATCATGCCGTCCCATCCCACCCGATTGATGAGCTCTACGTTGAACAGGTGCCAATGGATGGCATGGGTATCGACGCCGTTATGCGTGATCTTCCAGATCTGGGTGCCGTCACCGAGAACCGGTGTCATTGCGACCATAGAGTCGGCCAAGAGGTCCACTGGAGGGCTCGCATACCCTAACGGGATGAACTGCTGCGTGACCGCGTTCCCGCTCGGCACCTCAAGGCCCATGGAACCGCTCATCCTTCCGTAGACGGGATCGTACGAACCGCCCATCTCATCATGTATGGCTTTGGGCTGGAGCGGTATCGTCAGGTTGGTGCCCGACAGCGTCGTGAAGGTCATGCTCGTATCCTGGATCCTCACGAAGGCGTTGGTCGAGAAGGTCTTGTTGTAGGCCGTGTTGTATACGGACTGCGGCACGATGATCGGGTCCTCATCTGACGCGAAGACTCCGGTGTGCGACGATGTCGTGGCCCAGGCGGTCTTGAGCGCGGTGACGTTGAACGCCGGCGCGGCAACGTTGCCGGACACACGGATCTGCATGATCGTCCGCGTGTTCGGACCGAAGCCAGCCTGCGTGGTCGGCGCTCCTCCCGAGTCCATCTGGTTCAGGTCCCCGGTGTAGTAGTCGCTGCGCGAATCGTACGCAGGGAACCCGGCCGGTGCGTCGTTATAGAGGATCAGGGTCTTGCCGGCATATTTCGAGAAGTCGATGATCACATCGGCCCTTTCCGCACTTCCTAGGAGCAATGAATGGTCCTTTACGTTGCCGAAGGTGAAGGTCTTCATGTCGTTGTTCCAGGTTATCGGCTGGTCGGGGATTACCACAGGCGCCGGCAGGAATCCTCCCTCAGTCCCTATCTGAACGATGTCCGGTCCCTTGTAATAGGGATTGGGCACGGTCGGCAGGGTCGTTACCGTCGAGCCGATAGGCTGAACAGCGGGGATCATGTTCACTTCGGTGTTGTGCCTGCCGTCCGAGGTCGTGACGTTCGGATCCGCGACGTATACCTGCAGGTTGAAGAACCGGTCATTGGCCGCGTTTAGTATCCTGAAGCGATAGGCTTGCGGATCGACGGTCATATATGGATAAGCCTGCCCGTTCACGACAGGCGTGTCCATGAATGCCTCCATGGTAGACGATACCTTAGGAACACCCGGGATCAGGCGCGGTTCCCAGGGGGCGTTGACCGGATCATAGTAGGGATTCAGCACGGGCCCCTGCGTTATGTCTGTCGTGGGTGGGAAGAACCATGGGCCATAGTCCCAACGACCATAGGGATTCGCTCCCGAAGGATCAGAGGGATTCTGGTTAGGCATGTAGACATGTGGATACCATAGATCCCCGGTCGTCGGGGTCCCAGTGGGGTTCGAGGCATTCGCCGGGTGAGATCCCCATCCCCAGGTTGGATCCTGGGACGGGATGGTGGTCGCGTCGACGAACGTCTTGTCCTGGATCACGAGGGGAATGCCGTAGAGGTAGGCCCCTGCTTGTGAGGGAATGACGCCCGATGCGATCAGAGAATTCTCGACCGAGTCGGTCAGAAGATAGGCGGCCGCTTCTCCCGAATAAACGTTGAGCCGCGTGATTCCGTAGGCGTGGTCATGATAGAACATCAATCGCGCGCTTTGCTGATTCGTATAGTAGAAGGTCAATGAGCCTGGGCCGGGATTGTTCGAGGCACCGGCCACCGGCTGGGTGGTGTTTCCCACGGTGTTCGGGACCACTTTTCCGTTGACGAACCACATGTCGGGAACGTACTGCACGCTGACGCCGGTGGGATATTGGGTGACCTCACCGGCCGGTGTGGTCCATTGGTCCGGCGTGCCATCGCTGATCCAGGGAGTCGCTCCACCATGCAGGTGAAGCGTCGCCCGGTTCTGGGTATAGTTCTCCTTCATCCCAGGCATGCCGGTCATGTTCAACGGTCCCATCCCCGCACCCATGACCGTCGTATCGACCGGAAGGAACAGATCCCCACCGGAGCCAGTGGGTAGCAGGTTGTGGAACGTCACGCGAACCGGTATGTTGCGAGACGCTACGATTGTGGGGCCCAGGTAGTAGGGCCGGTCGAAGCCGATGGCTCTCGTGCCGTTGGCCTTCAATATCGGGGACCCGTCGGGATTGGTGAGCGCCACATGCTTGCTAAGAGCGTAGTTTGCGGATGTCTCCAGCTGAACGTAACCATTGAGCAGAGTTGGCGGTAGGTCGATGGACATCTTCTGGGTGTAACGTACTAGAGCGATCTCATAGTAATCACAGCCAGGATAGGTGGTGGTGTCCGGAACGCCTATCGGAATGTAGTTTCCCAGGTCGTTGGCGTTGGAGGAGCCCAGTCCGGGCAGGGAGTCGACAAACTTCCTGATGCCACCTGTGAGCGATCCGCCTATTGTGGCGGTCGCCGTGGCGCCGGTGCCGGTGGAATCCTTGATCGTGACGACGGGAGCGCTATATTTGGTGCCACCGGAACTGAGACCGATGCTGGTGATAGCCCCGCCGCTGACGGTCGTGGTCCCCACGACCGCACCCGATCCGGTGCCCCATGCATCCGATATGGTCACGACCGGGGCGGTGTATCCGCTACCTCCCTTGTTCACCAAAATGCTAGCGATAGAACCAGTCGGTACTGGGCTGTTCGCGTAGTTCGCATAGGGTCCGAAATAGTGCGGTACCGTCCCTGGCACCATTTGTGACGTGGAAGCTAGGGGAGCACTAAGCGCTGTTGAGGCTCCTTGCGCAGAACTGGATGCCGTTATGAGGCTCAGTCCACCGGTGGCCAGAAATGATAGGGCCAGAAGCAAGGAGATTAACACTCTAATCCTTTTGTGGGTTGAGTTCACTTTGGGAGCCATTACGTCAACTCCATTGACGTCCGTCAGCTTGCCAACAAGAACTATTTATCCTAAGTGCGCCGAGACAGCGAACCGGTTTATTTAGTAGCGCTCGAACAGCGGCGAGCTTACAATGGTGACCGTATTCGCTTGAACCTCTTCTATGTTATCAAAATGCGGCTGAGCCGCATCCAAAGTTCATAGTTGTACCAATTTGGGTCATATGTCGGTTCTAAGAAAATATTTATCTGGATTAGAGGGTGAGTGGGCTCAGCCGGATTCGAACCGGCGACCTTCTGCGTGTGAGGCAAACGTCATAACCGCTAGACCATGAGCCCAGGTGGTAGCGACAAAAACGAACAGGGAATATTAAGTCTTAATGGTCAAGCGATGACCGCACTGCCACTACTCAGTGATCACTTGGGTGGCCCGGAACACGCCGTCGTTGAAGAGCAGCGAGAAATAGCCGGTCTTGTGATTTGTAGAACGCAGCTTGACCGCCCTGATTCGCCTCTGGATGTCCGTTTCCCCGAGCTCGTGTAGCTTTAGGGATATCACACCATCGGCCAGGTAGCCTTCGTCATACTTGTTCTCGAACATCTTGTCCGGCGAAGTCTCGGACAGAAGGAATGTCGTTATCCCCAGGTTGCGCAACCATTCGAACAGGAAGAACAGCTCCGACCGTCGGTTCTCGCCCATCTGCGCCGCCATCTCCAAGACGTCCAATGAATCGACGACCAGGATCTCGTAGCCCAGGGAGTGCTTCAGGCTCTCGGCATACATCTTGAAGACCTGCAGCCAAGTGCCCTTTGCGGAAAGCTGTGTAAGAGACTTGCGGATCAGACCCAGGTCGAGGATATGAACGTACTCCTTGACCTCCTCCTTGTCCATGCCCATGGCGTACATCTGCTGAAGCAGGTTTTCGCGCGACTGCTCGAGCGTCATGTAGACGCTCTTGGTATGGTTCTGCAGCGCGTTCTGATAGATGATGCTGTACGAGACCGAAGACTTCATCGTACCGGGAGTACCAGTTAGAAGAACCACTTGTCCCTTGGGTATTCCGCCACCCAGGACGTCATCAAAATTCTGGATGTACGTCTTGACGCGCTCAATCTGAACGACCATGTGACTCCCGCGTTCGTCTCATATACGACTGGAGAGTATTATCCTTTTCTATCCGGCATTTCAAATTTTGATAATCTGACCGGCAATCTGGCATCAATTCCTAGTGTCTGCCAAGGGCCTTGAGAACTTGAATTCGCCGTCAGCGTGATAGAACGCGTAATAGCGAGAATCGTTAGGCATGCCCCGCATCTTCACGCAACGCAGCCAGCGGTAGACCTTGGCATCGCCGATCTCGGGCATCAGGAGCTCGATCACGCCATCGGCCAGGTAGGTCTCGCCCTGGGGGCTCACGTCCAATGCTTCCAACGGTCGCTCCGTGATGAAAAGCACAGTGATCTTCAACTCTTTGAACCAGTCGAAGAGATCCTTCATGCTCTCCCGGTTGAAATCGAATTGGGCGATCGATTTGAATGAGTCCAGCGAATCGAGCACGAAGATGTCGAATGGCATCTCTGCATGTACGTTCTTGACATAGCGGAGGATGATCGACCTCCAATCGCCCTTTTCCTCGGCCATGGAGCGACGCAGGTCCACCATGTCGATCACCATCATGTTGTCCTTGGTTTCGGACATCGTCATGCCCATGCGCTCCATCTGGCGGATGAGCGAGGCGCGCTTCTGCTCCAGCGAGAAGTACATCACCTTCTTGTTGGAACGGCTTGCCGCTGAATGCAATATGTGGAATGCCAGAGTGGACTTCATCGTGCCCGGGGCGCCATTGATCAGGATGATATGGCCAGCAGGCACTCCTCCTCCGAATATCGCGTTGAGGCGTTCATTGTGAGTGGAGATGATGTCGAAATCCCTTCTGGAGGGCACCAGGAATTGGTCGTGTATCTCGTCGTCGATGGAATGGATTAGCGCCTTGACAACGGAATCGTTGAGCTGGTTCTTCTCCTGCATTTTGCGCAAGACATCCTCCTTATCCGCGTCGTATTCGGACTCGGGATGGCTGGCGGCCAGCGATATGAAGTTCTCCAGCACCTTCAGGCGGTCGACCTTCTCCTCTATCTCCCGGTCGAGCTGCCGCCTCTGCTTGCGCCTCTCCTCGATCATCTGCTTAGAATGGTCATCGGTCAGATTGCGCAGGCGCTTCATCTCCTCGGTAGCATCAGCTCCTGGGTCGCCTTCCCGCGCCTTGAGCCGCTCGAGCTCCTCCTCCATACGATTGGCCAACGAATCGAGCTGCCTCTCCCGTTCCTTTAGCGCCTCCTCTCTTCCCCGGATCTCCGATTCGTCCTGCTCGAAGCGCTTGAGAGCGAACTCCAATGAACGGCTGTCCTTCTCCAGCTGTTGGGCCGATGTCTCAATCGCCTTCTCCTTTTCGGAGAGCTCCTTCTCCTTCTTCATCGGGTCCTTTTCATCGGTCGCTTTTCTCGAGGACAATGGAGAAGTGGCAGAAGATGAGAGTTGAGAAATGGTCCGCGCCATCTCCTTGGCCGACGGGATGTGCTCGTCCGGACTTATCTCGAAGTTGGAGCTGGTCGAAGATGGGCGAGCCGCCTCAGGACGAGGCGTGGCATTATCTTTTAGAGATTCACCACAGCGGAAGCATTGGCTATCACCCGGCTTTACCCCAGCTCCGCACCTTGGACACTCGAAGCGCTTTGCCATGCAGTCACCAAGATTATTCGCTTATGACCTTGGTCACTTGGAACTTGCCAGAGTTGAACAGCAGTGAGTAGTACGATGGGTCGTGGTTCGTCTCGCGCATCTTTACGCAACGGATCCGACGTTGGGTCTCCACGTCCCTGACCACCTGCATCTTCAATGTGATTATGCCATCTGACAGATAGCCTTCGTCGAAGTTGCCCTCCATCAGCCTCTCCGGCGATGCTTCCGAGATCAGGAAGGCGGTGCAGCCTAAGTCTCGCATCCATTCGAACAAATAGAATAGATCGGTCCTACGGTCTGCTATGCCGGCCATTGTCTCCAAGACATCCAAAGAGTCTATGACCAGCAGGTCGAACTTCAGGTTCTCCTTCAGGTTGGTNNTTCTTGCGGATGATGCTGAGGTCCAAAACATGCAAACGGTCCGAGACCCTCTCCGACTTCATTCCCATCTTGTCCATTTGGCGCAAGAGGCTGTCGCGGGATTGCTCCAATGTCACGTAGACCGCGGTCAGATTGTTCTCTACCACATTATTGTAGAGCATATAATAGGTCAAGGAGGATTTCATCGTGCCAGGCGACCCCGCCACCAATACGATGTGGTTCATCGGGATGCCCCCCTCCAGGATGCGGTCGAAATTATCGATGTAGGTCTTCAGTCGATGGTCCGTGGTCAATTCGTGACCTCCAATGATATTGATGATGGACGCTGGTTCGCCCTATTAATGATTAAAATGCCGAGGTCAATACAAAAATGTATTGGCCTGAAAAGCAAGAATGGTTCCTTCTCCTAGACTCCCCCACGGATTATCAATTTCCTGACGTAAGGCTTGCATTTCTCTGCGATCGCTTTGACCTTGGTCTCCGGCAATGGATTTATCACCGAAAGGTTCGGGTCCAGGGTGTTTCGTGGGCTGAAATGCTGCAAGGCCAGTTTCCTCGCCGTCCCGATGTAGGCGGCCATCCGCTCGTAGTCCTCCGGGCCCAGATAGGTTGGGACCATGGTGGTTCGGAACTCGTAGTCGATACCGGATGTCATCAGGATCTCGATGGAGCGCTTTATCTCGTCGAGCGGGGCCTCACAGCCGACCAACTGGGAGTACTTTTCATCGAGCGGCGCTTTAAGGTCCATTGCCACGTAATCGACCAGGCCTGCGCGGATGACGTCCTTCAGCATTTCCGAGTTGCTGCCGTTCGTGTCCAGCTTGATCTTTGTGCCCAGCGATCTTAGCCAGCGGAGCAGGTCCGGCAGGTCCGGATGGATTGTCGGCTCGCCTCCGCTTACCACCACTCCGTCCAAAAAATCGACGTTCTCTCGAAGATATTCCTCAATCGCTTCCTTCGGGATCTCCTCCATGCCTGCGCTTTCGAGCACCAGCTCCCGGTTGTGGCAAAAGGGGCAACGCATGTTGCAGCCTGGGAGGTAGATCACCGAGGCAACCATCCCATCCCAGTCCAAGAGCGATGTCTTGGAGAAGCCAACGATTCTTACCATTTCCTGAACCTGATAGTACCCCTCTGATTTA
>PNBI01000048.1 GCA_003135935.1 Methanomassiliicoccaceae archaeon | reverse complement strand
TGATAGGACTATGTACCACAGCACCTTGGAAGCCAGCCACTCGATCTTTGTCAGCGGGGTCAGGCTCAGTTGCTTGAATAGCTTGGTCTTCTTGTATTCAGAGGAAACGTTAACCAGCGAGAACATCGGGCTCACTAGGATCGAAAAGCCGATGAGCCCTGGAATGAGGAAATCGATGTATTTGGTCTGCTGAACGTCAACTGTCGTCTGCTCGATTCCGATGACGCTCGACCCGTTAAATCGCTGCAAATTGAAAAGGTTCGCGATGCCACTGACCGTTCCAGAGACAATGCTGCTACTGCTGGAAGCTGGGTTTCCGTAGACGATCATGTTGACGTGATGTGCACCTATGTAATCTGCCGAGAAGTTCGAAGGAATAACGATGCCATCGGAGGCTGAGTGGGATGCAAGGTAATTAGGGAAGTCCTCCGAGGCAGGCACCATGATCACATTTACCGTACCTGAGCTATTCATCGCGCTCATGAACTGATTGGCAATGTCCATCTGTGGCGATGGAAAAGGACCGATGTCCTGGTTCTGCACGTAAACGGTCACTGTTCCAGAGGCTCCAGAGAAGATGGCTCCGAAGATCAATATCAGAATTACTGGGAAGATGAGACCGAAGAACAGTCCGAACCTGTTTCTTAGATATCCCCGGCTATAAACTTTGAAATCTGCAACGATCCTCTTTCCGCTGATCATGCCAGGGCCTCGAATAGGTCGAGAATCATCCATTGTTGCTCCCTGTGATTTCTCCATGGTCATCCACTACCCCGCTTACGAGCTTAACGAAGACGTCGTCAAGGCTATCTCGTTGAGTTCGGATCTCACCCCAATCCATCTTAGAATGGGCGGCCGCCTCCAACGCATTCAATGCGTCGGTCTTCTGCTTGAGCGGTATGCCGATAAGGCCGTTCTTAAACTCTACATCAAATCCAGTGCTGGCCCTGATGAAGTTAGCCAATGCTTCATCACCTTGAATCTCAAGTCGCTCTCCCGAGCCGTGCTGCTTTATGATCTCATCCGAAGTCCCCCGAGCCACGATGCGTCCATGATTCATTATTGCCAGCATGTCGCAGAGCTGCTGGGCTTCATCTAGGTAGTGGGTCGTCAGGATGATCGTTTTCCCCCGTGCCTTCAATCCCCTGATTACTTCCCATATGGCCCTCCTCGCATTGGGGTCGAGACCTGTCGTTGGCTCATCGAGGAATAATAGATCAGGTGAATTGACAAGTGAAAGGGCGAGACCAGTTTTCTGCTTCTGACCTCCCGACAAATTTTCAAATAGAGTCGTGCCTGAGTCTTCTAGCAGGACTGCTTTTAGGATCTCATCAGGATCCGTTTTGATGCCGAAGAGGCTCGCATAATAAATGATGGCTTCTCTGGGACTTGTCTTCTCGAAGAACGTGAACTCCTGCGGAATTACCCCGATTCTTCTATGAAGCTTATATCCATTTTCCCAAGGGTCCATGCCAAGGACTTTGATTTCTCCCTCATCCTTCTTTCGGAGACCTTCTAGGATCTCTATGGCGGTAGTCTTGCCTGCTCCGTTGGGACCCAGGAGCCCGAAGACTTCGCCTTCATTGACCGTGAAGGAGATACCATCTACCGCCCTCACGTTACCGTAATACTTCTTCAGATTGCTGACCTCAATGGGAATCATTGATGACGACCGCTTTAATCGGCCAATTTCTACTTAACGCTTGCCTTGGCTTTTCAGAGTCAAGCGGCAAAGATATTATTCGGGGAAATCAGCTAGATGGCTAAGATCGAACGAATGAAATCATCGATCTCAAAATAGCACTATTTCTTCGATTCCAGTCGTTTCGATGATAGAATCCATGTGCTTTTATAGCGGAGACTTAGTGCACTCGAAAGCGGACCGGGGCTATTATTCTTTCCTCCTTATGAGAGGCCTTATTCAATTGCCCTTGAGCATTCTGGCTTCCCACCTCGGTCCGCAACTTTCTATCGCATCTCAAAAAGAGCGACTCTAAAAGATAAGACTCAGTCTCCAACTATTCTTCTCAAACTCGTTCGTTTAGATGAATCGACAGGTTTTGAATCAGTTTATGATCATACGCCCCACGCTATCCAGATAATCATCTTTCCATTTCACATAAAAGAAATTGCCCCGAGGGATTCGAAAACACGATTTCAAACGGTGTTTTCGGCTGATCCTCCGAAATCTGCTGTGGAGAGGGCATGCCAAATCCCGGCAAGGGTGTCACTGCCACTGCTTTGTCCCACACCAATGAGCGAGTTGGCATGACGCTCGACGTTTGTCCCAAGGACCATTGCCGCGCCCAGCGCCCCCACATGCGCGGAATAGTGTCCATCCAGTGCATCAAGCAGCATAGTCCTCGAGAAATGATTAGGATACCTGCTCACCACCTCCTGGACAGAGGTTAGATTCTCACCAAGAAGGTTCTTGACCAGTACTACGCCTACTAAGAAATCGTCCCCCGAAGGCGGTAATCCGTATCCCAGTCCCAACATCCCATTGGCAAGTTCTTTCAGGCATTTCGACTCAGCTAGGACCGATGCTTGCCTCTTCAACATGAATCCCTCCTGTCCAGAAGGTGGGTTGACCTTTCCCTGATTGACCAATAGTGCGGTCGAGATGCTTCGATCTCTGCTCTGAACCAACGGACGAATGGCCTTCTCGCAAGATCGGACATCGAATTTCATCCCCCTTGGCAGGCTCAGATCTATTGGTCGCTGCAACTTGATGGAATAGGAGTCGGTCTGGAACGTGTCTTCTTGGAAGCGTCCGATGCTCGCCTTCGGCAAGTCATCCGTGTCCACGACAATGCTCGAAGGAGTTAGCATTCCTTTGTTAGGACTCACGGTCACCGTCCGATCTCCGAAAAGGAAATGGGAGGCCTGCTTGTCCTGATGGAGCAGGACCCCTATGCCGGACCGGGGGGCACGCGATCCGTGGAATGATGAAGAGAGCCTCATGTCACAGCTCCCATCCTACCTCCATCCCCCCAATCGAACCAATCCTTGTCCCCTGGAAGAATGGTCCCCCCCAAATAGCGGCTCTAATTCGGGATGCCCAAGCCCGCAGCTGATGAGGTGGTCCTGACAGGGCCCTGCCTATAACTCCGATAGACCCGTGGGTCAATGCCCTCCCCCAAAGAATAATCATGACAGCAGCTTGACTTAAATTTATTCCATGGACATCATTATATTATTTTTTTTGATAATACTTAGAACCTGATAGTGGTGCAGGCGTCGGGAAGTGAAGCCATGCTCTCTAGATCGATAATTTTTGGTTTCAATTAAATTCATTTTGCAC
>PNBI01000116.1 GCA_003135935.1 Methanomassiliicoccaceae archaeon | reverse complement strand
CAGGAAGGATCGGCACGGTGGAGAACTCGGGTCTAGCTCTCGCCTGCTCCTTGCCCTTGATCTTGCTCTGGCGGAAGTGTATCCAATCCTCGGTGGAAGCGAAAGTCAGCGGCACCGCCTTGTTGCCACAAGCGCGGCAGCGGAAGTTGCGGTCGTCGTTGTCGATTCCGGCCATCGGTCCGCCCACCAATACCAATGGCTCGATATCTCTGGAACCGCAATGGGGGCAGGCGAATATGTTCTCTCTACGAGGCATTGTAACGCCACAAGGTCGCCATTCCAGAAATACTTTCAGATTCGCTTCACACCGTCAGATACCGGTCCGCTTCCTTCATCGCTTCCTTTGCCTGGTTCATCTTCCGCACGTCAGCATTCGGGTTCACCCCGCCGATGATGAAAGAGTGGAGATCTTCGAACTCCAGCAGCTTGATCAGGAGCCTGAAGTAGCGCACGAGAATATAGTTGTAGAGCTTGTCGCCGTTGGGATCCCCGCAGGTCATCAATAGCATGACCTTCTTGCCAGGGGCCAGCCTAGTTTTGTAATTCCCAGGGCCGTCCCCCTCGGCGAGAAGGCAGTAGAGGCGGTCCGCCACGCATTTCATCAATCCGGTCTCGTCGCCCATATAGACCGGGGATCCAAGCAACACGAAGTCGGATGCCTGCATCGCCTCAACGATAGACGTCATATCGTCCTTCTGGACGCAGGCCTGGTTGGTCTTGCAGTTTTGGCAGCCCTTGCAATCCGAGATGTGCATGTCGGCTAGGTCGAAGTATTTGGTCTCGATGCCCTTCTTCTCCGCCAATGCCACGATCTCCTTCAGCATGAGCGAGGTATTTCCGGCCTTGCGAGGGCTTCCATTCACAGCCACCAATTTCATCTGAGCACCCGATGGCGGGTTACGGGCATATGGGGCATAATAGCGTTGCGATGAGCGGATAGACCTTGGCGAATTCTTGTTTCTGATAGTCTGCAAAATTTTCAGTCTAAGATATATACAGCTTGAATGAATGAAGAAAATCCATCTGAGAACCAAATTGTCGAACGGTGAACCAATGAGCGAAAATGATCCAAATTCCAGGACGGGCGCTTTCCTCTGCACCTGTGGCGGCGCCATCCCACTTACGATCGATATCGGGCGTCTGGAAAGCGAGGCGAGGGGCATGGGAGGCGTGGCCCACACCTCAACCACCGATTTCCTTTGTCATCCGGATAGCAGGAAGCATGTCACGGAGACGATCATCACTGAGCGATTGGACCGAGTGGTGATAGCGGCGTGCTCGCCTTTGCTCTATGGCAAGGAATTCCGCGAGGCCGCAGAACAGGCTAAGGTCAAAGGCTGCCTGGTCGAGTTAGCGAACATCAGGGAGCAGTGCGCCTTCATACATGACGACCGGGAGAAGGCGACCGGCAAGGCAGCGATCATGCTCAGCGCTGCCGTCGCCAAGCTAACCGCAACGAGCACGACTGAAGGCGACAACAAGGCGATGGTCAAATCGGAAGCCTGCTCTGGATGCGGAGTATGCCTTTCCACCTGTCGGGTCAGCGCGGTTCGGTTGATCGATGACCCTGGCCGGCCCGGTCGGAAGGTGGCATCGGTAGACCCGAAGATGTGCGAGGGCTGCGGCGCCTGCGTGGCTGCCTGTCCTTCCGCTGCAATGGACCAGAGCTGTTTCTCAAACCTTGAGGTGACCGCCGAGATCGACGCGCTGACCCCGGTCCGGGCCATCGAGGATGAAGGCTTCCCGAACATCGTGGTGTTCACGTGCAATTGGTGCTCATATGCCGCCGGGGACTTGGCAGGCATCAAGAGGATGCGGAGCCAACCTTCGTTCACTGTAATCCGCACCATGTGCTCCGCAAGGGTCGACCCGGAATGGGTCATGCGCGCCCTCTCCCGTGGGGCGGACGGCGTCCTCATATTGGCGGGAAAGCCGGGGAGATGCCATTATGAGGTGGGCAGCATCCGCACCAATCGCCGAATGCTGCTGCTCAAGGAGGTCATCCATCAGCTGGGATTCGACCAATCCCGGTTCAGGACGGCCTTCGTCGATTCGGACCAGCCGGACCTCTATCAGAAGGAGGTGGAGGATTTCATCGAGAAGATCAAGGAGATCGGGCCGAATCCCACTAGGACGCCTGAGCCAGGAGAGAGGGTCTACTCCACGGACTACCAGTTCGGGAGCGGCATCTCCGAGGCGGCCATGAGAGAGAGGAACCTGATCTGAAATCGACCATGCCCCATCGCACGCTAACATCAACCTGCAAGTAAGACGAGTGCCATTGGCAGAGGAAAGTAGAATAATGGCCGAGTGTCTTCCGGAATAGGGCATCCGATGATCACCTCCGAAGTTGACTACCGATTCTATTTGGAAGCTGACCGGATCGCCCTGGCGCGGGGGACCAAGCGCCCCTCCTTTGAAGATGATATCTGGAAGTTCGAGATCCTCCTCAGGAAGGTGGAGTATCGGAAGAACTGCAAGCATTCGTCCTTGTCCCGATTGTACCTGAAATCCCTGTACCTTCGATTCCATCTATTGGGTCGAAAGTTGGGCTTCACCATTCCGCCGAATACTTTCGGGCCTGGTCTGGCAATCGCTCACAGAGGTACCATAGTCGTGCACTTCAACGCCCGAGTGGGGGAGAACTGCAGGGTTCACGTCTGCACGGATATCGGAACTGAGGCTCGATATGGGGACAAGGCTCCGCGCATCGGAAATAACGTCTACCTGGGACCGGGCGCGAAGATATTCGGGGACATCACGATCGGCGATGATTCGGCGATCGCTGCCAATGCCGTCGTCAACCGGTCGTTCCCAGAGCCGCATCAGACGATTGGCGGTATTCCCGCCCAGAAGATCAGTGGAAAGGGCAGTGAAGGCCTTCTGATAAGAGCCACTGACATCCTTCGCAATAAGAAAAGTTGAGAATCAGGCTTCGGTCAGCCGTCAAATTCCAATATCTACGGCGGTCAATGGCTGAGCTCAGAGTAGCGATAACAATCAACGGTATGGTCGTTGGCCATTCCCACCGCCTGCATGAATGCATAGCAGATGGTCGGCCCGACGAACTTGAGTCCCATTTCTAGGAGGGCCGAGCTCATCCTTTTTGACTCCAAAGTCGCCGAGGGCAAGTCCTTGAGCGCCTTCCAGCCGCCCCGGATCGGCTTGCCGTCCACAAAGGCCCAGAGGTAAGAATCCAGGCTCCCGAACTCCTTTTGGATGTCGATGATCGCCCGCGAATTGCCGACCGTCGATTCGATCTTGCGCCGGTTCCTTATGATACGGGGATCGAGCACCAGCTCATCAATCTTGTCTTCGTCATAGGAGGCGACTTTGGCTATCTCGAAGTTATCGAATGCAGCACGGTACCCTTCCCGCTTCTTCAGGATAGTGGTCCAGCTCAATCCTGCTTGAGCGCCCTCTAGCGTCAGGAACTCGAATAGGGTTCGGTCATCATGGACCGGCGTCCCTCATTCCATATCGTGGTAGGCGATCACCAAGGGATCGGAAGACGCCCAAGCACATCTCTTCTTCATTCTATCCCACCTCCCGGAGACTCGGCCAATTCGTTCCCAAGCTAAAGGTCGTCAATCAGCCAGGTCGTCCTCTACCACCTCTTTGAAGAGGTCCATCAGCTCGATGAGCGTGAATTTCACGTGCTCAATCTTTTCCATTAGGATCACGCCATCAAGACCCAATGCCCCATCGATGGTCAGGTCCCGGAACGCTAGCGCCTCGCTCATTCGATCCATCATCGCATCGGTCAGGATGAATTCCTCTTGCAAAGTCTCCATGTTCTGCTTGTCGTCCGCTAGCTCATGCCCCAAGTCCTTTAGGATCATCCTGGCGACGTTCAACGACTCATCGATGCAGGAATGGATGATCTCGAGGTCTGCTTGCCGAACTGCCGGGTTGGATGGCCACTCCGGAAGCCCTTTCAAATTGCTCTCGATATGCTCGAAGTGATCGGTATACTCCTTGGCTCTGCTTTCCTTCATCTCAACCCTCCCTTCTTGATCGACTTGACCGAATGCTCATTTAGCGCTCTGCTTCTTCTTGAAACGCTCGACCGCCTCTCGCACCGTACCCTCTTCGTCCATGATGATGCGGATATTGGCAGAGGCGAGCTTCCTCTGACCGTGTGGTCCGACCCAGCCTGTGATGACCACGTCGCAGCCTTCTTTCACGATTGCCTCTGCGGCGTAGATCCCCGCTCCTACCTCAGCGTTGTGGCCCTCGTTCTTTAGAGCAGTGTACTTCATCGTCTCTGGGTCGATAAGGATGAAATAGGCGCAATGGCCGAATTCCTCGTCGAGCTCATCGTCGAGGTTCGGACCGGTTGACGTCACGCAAAGCTTCATCTTGCATCCTCTCCCACGTGCTTGAGGATCACATCAACGATCTGATTGTATGCTTCCGCTGCCGGTGAATCGGTGTCAGAGATCACAATGGGCATGCCTTCGTCTCCTGACGTCACCACCTTAGGGTCGAGCGGGATCCTACCTAAGAATGGAACATCCAGCTCCATAGCTGCCTTTTCCCCGCCCCCTATCTTGAAGAGGTCTATCTCCTTGCCGCAGTGAGGGCAGATGAGGCCTGACATGTTTTCGATAACTCCCAGGACAGGGATGTTCAGCTTGCGGCTGAAGCCTATCGATTTGCGGGAGTTCTGCAGCGCCACGTCCTGCGGCGTCGTGACCACGACCGAGCCGTCCGCCTCGGGGAGAAGCTGCATGATGGTGAGCGGCTCGTCCCCTGTGCCTGGCGGAAGATCGATGATCAGGAAGTCGAGCACGCCCCAACGCACCTCGGCGAGGAACTGCCTGAGAGCCCCCATCTTCATCGGCCCCCTCCAGATGATCGGCTCGTCTGAATTCTGCACCAGGAAAGCCATCGACATCACCCTGAGATGCGGTGGAACGATGACCGGCATGATGCCCTCAGTATCGCCGTGCAGCACCGCGTCCTCGATATGG
>PNBI01000021.1:291-3433 GCA_003135935.1 Methanomassiliicoccaceae archaeon | reverse complement strand
AGGAGATGTTATCCGAGGTTATCGGTTAGCATCGAGTACTGATTCTGTTTATTTACCTTATAAATATATTTTTCTGGTAATCATGTTTGATTGCAAGATTCTCAAGGGATTATTCCGCTAGCCACATATCCGCAAGCCTCGCATACAAACGAACCACTCTCATATCGAAGTGACGAACCGCAATCCGGACAGACTTTCACTCCTTCGCTAAGGGTGATCACCTGTCCGGGTTTCGAGCCTTCCCGGTAGATGGTAATGCCCTTGCAGCCGAGGCGATGAGCGAGGTCATAGACCTTCCTCACATCGCTTGGGGTTGAGTCGATTGGAAGATTGATGGTTTTTGAAACGGCATTATCCACCTCGGTCTGGAAGACCGATTGCATCCTGACATGGTCTTCAGGGAGAATGTCATAAGCGGTGACAAAGATGCGCCTTATGCTTTCTGGAACGTAGGTCAACGAAGCGACCGAATGGGCTGTGGCAATGGCGTCCTGTATTTCCTTGCTGAACGAGCCTTGCCGGCGTAAGACCTCAAGGAAATAGGGGTTTACCTCCCTCAGGTGGGTTCCATCCATTACATGTTTGACATAGGAGATTGCGTAGAGAGGCTCGATGCTGCTCGAGCAACCCGCGATCATGGATATCGTTCCAGTTGGCGCGATGCTCAGGACCGTCGCATTCCTTCTTCCTTGATGGTATATGCTTTTACCGATGTTCGGGAAGTCTCCGCGGTCTTCCGAGATCCGGACGGAAGCGGCAGTCGCCTTCTCATTGATAAAAGCGATTAGCTGTTTGGCCAATGCTAAGCTTTCTTCCGATCCATAACGGATGTTGAGCTTCAGCAAGGCGTCGGCGAATCCCATTACTCCCAACCCTATCTTCCTATTCCCTGACACGATCGCCCTGATCGCTGGCAATGGATAACGGCCCACATCTATGATGTTGTCGAGGAACCTGATGGAGGCATCCACCGTCTTTTCCAGCTTAATCCAATCCAACTTCCGAACGTCATTCTCATTAGAGAGCATCCGATCTAAGTTGATGGAACCAAGATTGCACGCCTCGAAGGGGAGCAATGGGACTTCTCCGCAAGGATTGGTGGACTCAATGATTCCCAGGCCGGGAGTGGGGTTGGTTCGGTTAATGGTGTCGAGGAACACCATCCCAGGATCGCCGCTGTGCCAGGCACTTCCACAAATTTCGTTCATTACCGAGCTGGCATTCAAGGTACCGACCACCAGGCCGGTGCGCGGGTTGACCAGATCATATTGGTGATCGTTCCGGGCCGCTTCCATGAAGTCGTCCGTCGCCCCGACTGATATGTTGAAGTTGGAGAGGATCTTCAAGTCATCCTTGCAATGAATGAAGGCCATGATGTCTGGGTGATCAACTCGTAGTATTCCCATCGAGGCACCCCTGCGCCTTCCGCCCTGCTTTATGGCGTCGGTGGCGGCATCAAACACCTTCATGAACGAGACTGGACCGGACGCAACGCCCATCGTGGAACGGACGACATCACCCGCTGGACGCAAATGGGAGAAGGAGAACCCTGTGCCTCCCCCAGTCTGATGGATTATCGCCGCCCACTTGACCGCATCATATATACCTTCGATGGAATCCTCGACCGGAAGCACGAAGCAGGCCGCGAGTTGTTGAAGCGATGTTCCGGCGTTCATCAGGGTCGGCGAATTAGGTAAGAACTCCAACCTCCTCATCATCTCAAAGAATTCCTTCGCTTCGCTCTTGCTATCCCGCCCGTCATGATAGAGGTCGTCGGCCGACGCGACGTTCTTCGAGACCCGTTCGAACATCATGTCTGGAGTCTCTATCACCTTCCCCTGTTCGTTGCGAAGTAGGTAGCGTCTTTCGAGGATCACCAACGCGTTGTCGCTCAGTTTCGGGCAGGAGCTCATCCCTGCAACAATTTGCTCTCCCCATAGATAGGTCTTGTCGCCATCCAATGCTCGCAAACATGGTATGGTCAGCGATAAATACGCAAGGAGGCAACCTAAGGTAGGGCGAAATCGTCGATGCGCTATGGAACCATTACAAGGTTGGCGCCGCAGTTGGTGCTGCAAAAGGCGGAAGAGTTCTTTGGCAGCCTAGGCTTGAGGGTCAGCTCCAAGAGCGAGAACATGATGAGATGGGAAGGCTCCAGGAGCTACGTGACCATCCAGATTTATCCAGGGGAGGAGAGCGAGGTCGATATTATTACCTCGGAATGGGATTCTCAAGCCAAGAAGTTCCTTCAAAGGATTGGCTGATTAGATGACGCAATTTCCATTCGCGAAGCAGAGAGTGACTGGTTTAGGTGAGGGCGACCTGATCAAGGTCAGGATCGAGGACGTCGGCAAGCAAGGCGACGGAATCGCTCGAGTCCAAGGACTGGTAATCTTCGTGGCCGGCGCCAAGCCGGGTGAGGAATTGGAAGTCAAAATCGTTCGATTGGGCAAGAACTGCGCCTTCGCTGAGAAAGTCTGAATTTCATCCCCTCCATATGAGTAATAATTATGCCTGACCAAATGAGCATTCGCTTCACTGGTCAGATGTTTGCCTGTGACATAGACCGATCGGATCAAAGGGCCGGACTTTCTACGTAGCTTGAAATGACGAGGTCCGATGATTTCTCAAGTTCTGTCAGGTTGGACTGATAATGGTTCTTCGGGTCCAAGGATATGATCAGGTTGGTTCCATTGGAGTTGACCCTCGTCCTTGCTCTCCTGATGGCATCCAACACAGGCCTGAACCCGTTCCACATCTCCAATACGTCGACGCCGTTCAGAACGATGATTCCGTTCTGGTTCTCGCTCAGGAACTCGTTGACCTTTTTCTCGAAAACATCGAGGTTCATCGGAGGAATACATGTTTCCTCGGGGCGAGGGCTTAACCATAGGGTCCTCAACAGCTTCGGATCGAAATCGAATTGGGACCTTAGCTGGTTCGGAGAATGCTTGGAGATATACAATGCCTCTCTGCCTTCAGCGAGCTCCTTCCGCAATATTTGGTGGGTTCGTAGTGGCACTCTTTCCTCGAACAAATATACCTTGCCTGTTGTAATTTTCATACTAGTTCCCCCCAATCTTACTGATAGTCTTACCTCAAATTCAGTAGATACCGATTGTCCGTCAGGTCTTTGGAAAAC
>PNBI01000021.1:0-275 GCA_003135935.1 Methanomassiliicoccaceae archaeon | reverse complement strand
TTTCAGGCAGCATTCAACTAAGCACCCTACCCGTCGGTCCTGAGATATCATCCCGACTGTTTGGGCTTGCTCGGGTGGGGAGTCGCCGTTTCACCAAATCCCTGACCAACGTCATCGGCAACCGAATCATCCTCGGTCAGGACTGTGCCGTTTCTGTGCCCTTGCCTGGGTTCTCGCCCAACCACTCGCGTGGTCCACCTTCTCTATCGAGGGGGGACCTTCCTCAGCTAGGTCAAAGACCTTACCGTCGGCCGCCCTCCCTCTCCTGGCAATTC
>PNBI01000085.1 GCA_003135935.1 Methanomassiliicoccaceae archaeon | reverse complement strand
TGGCAAATCAGGTCTTCGAGGAGATAACCAAGCTCTCAAAGTTCACAGGCCACATATGCATCCCCATCTATGGCGGAGTGGGTATCGGACCTCAAATAGAGAAGCTCAGGAGAGGCACCGATATCGTCGTGGCAACTCCGGGCAGGGCCAAGGACCTCATTAACCGGAATAACCTGGACCTCTCAAAGATATCGGTCGTCGTATTGGACGAGGCGGACCGCATGCTCGATATGGGTTTCTCCAAGGACCTCAATTTCATTCTATCAAAAGTGCCAAGGAAGAGGCAGTCGCTGCTCTTCTCGGCGACCATGTCGCCGGAAATCAGGCAACTGGCGATGCGCCAGATGATTAACCCCAGGGAGATATTGGTCTCCAAGGACGAGCCCGTACTGGACCTGACCAAGCAATATTATGTCATAGCTGACAAGGACGCGAAGCGCGACGCGCTCTGCACTATCCTCGACAAGGACGATCCCAAAACGATGGTTTTCTGCGCAACCAAACGCAAGGTCGACCAGCTTACGAAGAAGCTGCATGCCTGCAATTACCTCGCGGCCGCGATCCATGGCGATGTCGCCCAGAACAAGAGGGAAAAGGTCATCAAAGGCTTCAGGGAGGGTTCAATAAGAATTCTGGTTGCCACTGACGTGGCGGCCAGAGGATTGGATATCGACGCCGTAGACTATGTCATAAACTACGATGCGCCGATGGATCCAGACACCTATGTCCACCGGATAGGGAGGACAGGAAGAGCAGGAATGAAAGGAATCGCGGTATCGTTCTTCATGAAAGAGGAGCGGTTTATGATCAGGGCTATTGAGTCCCGGACTCACAAACCCATCGATCTATTAGACATGATCGTGATACGCAGGCCTGAGCCTGACATCAAGACGGTCAACGCTGCTCATAACGTCCCCAGGGGAAGTGCGCTAATGAGCCGGCACGCAAAGACGAATAGAAGAATGGGTCCGCAGATAGCGGGGCATTCATCGAGATCCACTTCTGCACCTGTAACAAGTGGGCAAGGACGAGGTCAGAGAACTAAGTGGTGAAAAGGCGGGATTTACCATTCCCATACGTAGGCACTTGAAATCACTGTTGAATATACCGTTCGTTAAGTAGTGAGACGTCCCCTTGTACCTTCTGATGATGACTCGCGATTACGCGGACATACCAGAGCAAGGCATAAGAGCGATGCGATTCGCTGCCACGATCAAGGACATTGATCAAAAATACGTTATTTGTCCACGCTGCCAAAAATCTAGAGTGAGATCTGAGACTTGTCTCAACTGTCGGCGATGAGGTTCGTGGCTTTTTGGGGGCGAAAGCCAGGACCGCACAACGGCACAATGCTGCTATCGAACCAGCGGCTGTTGGGCGGAGGCTGAGGTATGCTTGAAAGAACCTGCCCGGTTTCGACAATACCCAAGAATGCTATTGTTGAAAATGGAAACGATAATCTGGATATGAAAGGGAGTGGACCGGCGGGGATTTGAACCCCGGACTTCCTGCTTGCAAAGCAGGCAATCTTCCGGGCTGATTTACCGGCCCACTGGTGAGCTTGTAACGCCCCGCCGATTAAATAGATTTCGTGGCAAGGCTCGTGCGCCAAGCTTCCTCAAGCCTTTCTTCATTCATTTCAGGCTTAGAGATTAGCTAACAAGTACGGTTCAACGGCAGATCGCTCCTTCCGAGGATTGGCTGACCAGTTTCCGATACTTTAGCAGCATTCCGGATGGATGCTTGTCAACGACCTTCACTTTCTCAAGGCGACCCTTCAATTCCTTTTCTGATATGAGGAGCTCGATCTTTCTCCCTGGAATGTCGATACGGATCTTGTCGCCATTTCTAACCGCGGAGATCGGTCCTTTCACGAACGCCTCCGGCGAGATATGGCCGATGCAGGGACCTCTGGTTGCCCCGGAGAACCGGCCGTCCGTTATCAGGGCAACCGAATCTGAGAGGCCCATGCCTGCGATAAGGCTCGTGGGTGAGAGCATCTCCGGCATACCAGGCCCCCCCATTGGGCCTTCGTAGCGGATGACCACCACGTCCCCCGGGATGATATTCTTTCCTCTGATTGCCACCATGGCGCTATCCTCTGAATCGAAAACCCTAGCCTTCCCAGTGAAATGCATCATCTTCTCGCTCACGGCGGCCTGCTTGACGACACTTCCATCGGGAGCGAGATTGCCATACAAGACCGCAATACCGCCTTCTTTGTGGAATGGCTGGTCCAGAGGCCTGATGACCGAATCGTCTCGCACCTTGGCCTCATCGGCGATCTGATGCAGGGTCTTGCCGCTGACGGTCCGCTCATCGGAAAGCTTCTCCTTGAGCCTATTCAATATCGCTGGAACTCCTCCGGCCTTTTCGAAATCGCTCATGACGTATGGCCCGCTGGGCCTGATGCTTATCAGATGAGGAACTTCACGCGAGATCTTGTCGAAGATCTCCAGATCGATGTCGACACCGAACTCTCTGGCTATGGCAGGAATGTGCAATGCGGTGTTGGTCGATCCTCCGATCGCCATGTCCACCCTGATCGCATTAAGGAACGATGCCTTGGTGACTATGTCGCGCGGCTTGATGTCCTTCTTGACCAATTTGACGATGGTTTTGCCGGTCTTGCGTGCTATCACTCGCTTCTTATGGCTGTTGGCCATACTCGTCCCGCATCCGACCAAGCTCAAACCTAATGCTTCAGTCACGCATGCCATGGAGTTCGCGGTGAACAGACCGGAACATGCGCCTTCTCCCGGGCAGGCACATTTCTCGATTTCCAGTACCGCCTTTTCATTCATCGTCCCAGCCGCATAGCTTCCCAGCGCCTCGAACACGCTTTGCAAGTCCAACCGAGAGCCAGATGAGGACAGGCCGGCTTCCATCGGTCCTCCCGTCAAGATGATACTCGGCACGTTCATCCTGCCAGCGGCCATCAACATGCCAGGAGTGATCTTATCGCAATTGGTTACGCCCACGAAGCCGTCCAAGCAATGCGCCTGGACCATGAGCTCGACGCAATCGGAGATGGTCTCCCTGGATGCCAACGAATAACGCATCCCGGAATGCCCCATGGCGATGCCGTCGCATATACCAGGCACGCCGAAGGTGAAGGGTCTGCCTCCGGCCTCGATTATCCCTTTCTTTGCCTCCTCCACCAGCTCATTCAAGTGAATATGCCCGGGAATGATATCGTTCCATGAATTGGCAATCCCTATGAAGGGCTTGGACATCTCCGAATCGCTCAGTCCAGTTGCTCGCAGCAAACTCCGGCTCGGCGCCTTCTCGATCCCCTTCTTCACAACGTCGCTCCGCATGCGTATCCCATGTCCGAATAGTGTGCCATACAATTTATCTTTTGCAACTAGAGCGGGAGAGAATCTCTACTTGACTTCGCTAAAGAGAATCTTCTCCGCTTTGAAGCGTTCCATTAGTTTCTTGATGAAATCAGAGACGATCTCATCGCGATTCTGCATCTCGGTGATCCAAAGCCTGATGCTGAGTGATACTTCCAGGCCAGATACGTTGGTGATGAGTACGCGAGGCTGGAATTTATCCAACGACGGACCCCGCTCGAGCATCCTACCCACCTTCGAATTGATGAGCAATGTCTCGAGCTTTGCCTTCTTGACGCAGTTGTCGTTCGGAAGAACGCAAACATCGGCTGCTGCGATTTCGAGAATAACTCGCCTCACTCTTTCCAGGTCCTCGGTGAATTGGACCCTGATCGGGATGGAGACCTCGCCGAACCCGGAGCGGGTGTAATTGATCACCATGGAGCTGATTATCATGGAATTTGGGACGAATATCAATTTCCCGGTAGGGTCCAGAAGCGTCGTGCGGGTGAGGGTGATGTCCTTAACCCGAGCGATGGCGAAATCCACCGTCCCAACGATATCGATCCAGTCATCCAGAAGGATGCGCCGGTCGAACGTTAGCATGACTCCGGCCATCATATTCTGGATTATCTGCTGCGATGCGAACCCGACCCCCAAAGCAGCCAAGCCCAACGAGGCGCCGAGGGCGGTCAGATTACTGACCCCCAAGAATAGGACGATCCCAAAATAGAGGCCGATCACGTAGATCGAATACTGAATTATCTTCGCCAGTATCTTGGAGCCGCGTCTGGAGATCCGCTGGTTGACGGTGTTGCGCACTAGGTTGTGCATCAAGCGACCGACGATCATCGTTGCTAAGACGACCAGGATGAATAGCAAGAGGTTCTCGAGCGTCACCCCGAAAATTACCGTGTCAGCCATTGCATCAGAACCAGCATTGATTGATAAATACTTGCAGTTGTCCGCTGCGATTTCCATGCGAAAAATGTGATCGACACTCGCCAGAATAGTATGAGATTGGTGTTTGAGAAGGAGAGTTTGATTAGGAGCGCAGCACGATCTCGATATTCACGCCATCGGGAACTTGTATGCGCATCAATTGCCTGAGAGCCCGCTCGTCAGCATCGAGGTCGATGAGACGCTTGTGTATCCTCATCTCCCACCGGTCCCAGGTCTCCGAACCCTCGCCATCGGGGCTCTTCCTGCACGGCACCTTCAGCTTCTTGGTGGGCAGGGGGATCGGACCACGAATGGCCACTCCAGTTCTCTGGGAGATTGACTTGATCTGACTGCAGACACTGTCAACCTTCTTCGGGTCGGTGCCGCTCAGTGAAATCCGTGCGCGTTGTGCCATATCGATGCCTCAAAAATGAAGAAGTTGATAAGTGGTTTAGGTCATTTCCCTTCTCTCGACGTCGATGCACATACCGGCCGCGACGGTCTGGCCCATGTCTCTGATGGCGAACCTTCCCAGCTGGGGGAAGTCCTTGGCCTTCTCGATGACAAGGGGCTTGGTCGGCTGGATCTTCACGATAGCCGCGTCCCCTGCCTTCAGGAACTGTGGGTTCTCTTCCTTGACCTGTCCCGTCTTCGGGTCCATCTTCTTCAGTAGCTCGATGAAGGTGCAGGCGACCTGCGCAGTGTGGCAGTGGAACACCGGAGTGTATCCGACCGTGATCACTGATGGGTGATTAAGGACCATTATCTGGGCCGTGAACGTCTTTGCAACCATCGGTGGGTTGTCGACCGGTCCGGCCACATCGCCGCGCTTGATATCGTTCTTGGCGAGGCCGCGAACGTTAAAGCCGACGTTGTCACCAGGCTTGGCCATTAGCATTTGCTCATGGTGCATCTCGATGCTCTTCACTTCGCCGATCTTGTTGGACGGCATGAAGATGACCTTCATGTCCGGCTTCAGGATGCCACACTCTACGCGTCCGACCGGAACGGTTCCGATACCAGTGATGGTATAGACATCTTGAACTGGAAGCCTAAGCGGCAGGTTGGTCGCCTGAGGCGGGACTTCGAGCTGGTCTAGAGACTGGAGCAGTGTCGGTCCTTTGTACCATGGCAAGTTCGTCGACGGCTTGACGGCATTGTCTCCCTTGTATGCCGACAACGGAATGATCTGGACCTTCTCCATCTTGTAACCGACGCCCTTCAGGAGCTTTGTGACCTCGTCCTTTACTTCTTCGAAGCGCTTCTGGTCGTAGGCTGGTTTGGTAGCGTCGATCTTGTTAATCGCAACGATCACCTGGGTAACGCCCAAGGTCCTGGCCAAGAATATATGCTCCTTGGTCTGGGCCTGTGGTCCCTCGATAGCGGAGACGACCAGAACGGCCGCATCTGCCTGGGAGGTACCAGTGATCATGTTCTTTACGAAGTCACGGTGGCCCGGGGCGTCGATGATCGTAAAGTAGTACTTGTCGGTGTTGAACCGCTTATGGGACACATCGATAGTGACACCGCGTTCCCTCTCTTCCTTCAGAGAGTCCATGACCCAGGCGAATTCGAATGTGGCCTTGCCCGTCTCCTCTGCTAATTTCTTATATTTCTCGATCAAGTAGGGTTCGATTGCGCCAGAGTCGGCCAATAGGCGTCCAACTGCGGTTGACTTTCCATGATCGACGTGACCAATGAACACCAAGTTCAAATGAGGTTTCTCTGCCATGTTCCAGCCTCCAATTTTTCGATTTTAGTTCTCCATACCGTATTTCATATTTAACGGTTTTTCCGCCTCAGCCCGAATAATACCCGGCATCATAGGGCTCTGGATTGAGACCCTTGCGCTTGCGGATCTCTGCCACGACCTCGGTCTGAATCTCGGTTGGCACCCTAACGAATCCGGAGTTCTCGGTCGACCATAGGGCCCGGCCTTGTGTCGCACCACGGATAGCGCTCGCGAACCCGAACATTTCTGCCACTGGTGCCTTTGCGGAGACCACCGCTGCCTCTCCCTCCTGGCTGATGTCCTCGATGACGCCGCGTCGTGCCTGTATCTCTCTCACGGCATCGCCCATCAGATCCTGAGGAACGTTGATGAATATCTTCTGAATCGGTTCCATTAGAACGCGCTCACCTAAGCACATCGCTCCGTAGATGCCGGACCTAACTGCCGGGATGACCTGCGCCG
>PNBI01000024.1 GCA_003135935.1 Methanomassiliicoccaceae archaeon | reverse complement strand
ATCCTAGGGACCGTCTTATTAGGTGTTTTCGCAACCACGGCCGTCAACGCTGCTGGGGCCCATGGCCTGATCGACGGGAGCTCCACATTCTTTGGAGTGCAGGTAATCGCGGTCATCCTGGCTAGCATTTGGGCGTTCGTATTCACGTACGTGATGCTCTTCATAATCGACAAAGTCACGCGTGTCAGGGTAAGCGAGAGCGTTGAGAAGAACGGCCTGGACTTCGGCCTCCACGGCGAGATCGCCTATCTTGAGGACACAATTGGAGGGGAGGATAGCCAGAAGACGGATCTCGGGTGAAATGGATTTGGCAGGATCGATTACCCCGATCCTGCCATGGAACGCCCGTGCCCGTCTGGGCGACAGCACGATCGAGGAAAGGGAGCGCAAGCTGCACTTTCTTTCCAAGGTTGTCCTGCAGCTCAGCGACGCGGACAAGATCAGCACCCCGAACCCATCCTTTTTCACCGAGAACGACATCATCGATATCTTCTTGGCGTTGAAGGACCGCAAGAACAAAGGCAAACCGGCAAAACGCTCGACGGTCAGGAAGCAGATGCAGCTTTTGAGGGACGTGTGCCTGGAGTGCAAGAACCGCAAGGTGGAGGACATGCTCAAGGATGGGCGAATAAGGATCGGGAGCGACAATCAGGAGCCTTACTCCCTATATCGCGAGGACCTGATGGCCGTCCTCCAGGCCTGCAAACAGATTGGAGGATGGAAGGGCGAGTCTGCCGCTTCGCGACCGCCATGCTCACCTTCCTCCGGCTAAGGCCGGGAGAATTGCAGAAGCCCTCGTTCAGGGACCTGGACGTCAAAAGGTGGACCTTCATGGTCTCGAATCCGAAGGGCAAGGGCATATATNNATATATGGTGAAGTAAAGCGGCTCCCTGTCCCTGACGTCCTAAAGCCGTTCGTCCTTGACTTCATCAAAGACAGAAACGAGATGCTCAAGTCCAAGGGGGTGCTGAACGCCGAGCCATTGATCCCAGCCTTATCCTGTAAAGGCGTGAACAACTATACCCAGCAGGCTTTCGGTCGGCTGAAGAAAGAAGTCATGAAGCAGGCGGGAATCTCATTCAAATGGAAGGACTTCAGGCCGACCGGCGGACAACTNNCAGGTATCGCAATCGATGAGGCACGCATCGACAAGAACGACGGAGCGGTACTATTGCCGCGCCCGGGCTGACCCTGCGTTCGCGAACGTCAATGAAGCGTACAATCGTGCGTTTCCTGACGAGCCAGCTATGAACGCGAAAAACGATTGAATTGAATTCAACAAATAATTGTCTGGATTGAAAGAGTGGTGGGCTCAGCCGAGACCACACTTCTCCTTAGCCAGATGACGAAAATTGAAATTCAATTCTTATGCAATAATGCAGGACCAGCATGACAAACCTTTTCCTTTTCTTTTCTATTCAAATCGATGATTCTTTAACTGCAAACCTATGTGACATTTTATGGCTATCTTTAGATCTTTCACAACCGCTGTTAGAGTGACAAGATTATACAGGAGTACTGGATACTATATGAGCCTCTGAGGCATCCTAGAATAAGAGTTCATCTTCCACCATTTTGTTGTCGAGCAAGATGGGATTCAATCTTTAGGAGATAGTTTGTCTGGGGACATCGTCCCCTTTGCCTCTTTTTTCCGATCAATCCATTGTGGCCTTCGAATTCATCCTAATCCTTTGAAGAATTACTACGATTAAGTAAAGAGCAAATACCATACTAGTTATGAAAAAGCTCACGGGATATGGTTCGTAGTAAGAAATATAAATTCCAAGCCAAGTCGCAGCTAGAGCGATAGAAACTGAGATTACTATGCCTTGCCTAGACCTTTTTGTCAATCGCTGAGCGATTGCTGCTGGGGTGACCATCAATGAGAAGATGAGAAGGACTCCGACCACTTGAACAGCTATAGATGTCGCCACTGCGAGTAAAAGCATGAAGATGATACCGAGCAAAAGCATCGGCAATCCCTTGGCCTCTGCCACATCCTCATCTAGCGACGCAAACAACAGCGGTCTGTATACGACTACAATTACCGAAACGATCACGAAACTAGCCGCAAGTGTTACAAGAACATCGTTAACGCTGATGCCCAGTATTTCTCCAAATAGGATCGAATAGGCTTCCGTCGCATAGCCAGTATATAAGCTTATGAATAAAACACCCAGACCGAGCATGAATGCAAGAACCGTACCTATTTGAACGTCGCGTTGGGTGGCCCGGCGGCCAAGAACGGCCATCGTTATGCCACCAGCGCTTGTAAATAAGAGAAGACCTAAGACGGGGTCGACTCCAAATAACACAGCGCCTGCTGCTCCCGCAAAACCGACATGGGAAAGGGCGTGTGCCGCAAACGACGAGCGGCGCAGCACCACAAAATAGCCGACGATGCCTGCGACGATTGCAACTATTGTGCCTGCCTCAAAGGCATGCTGCATGAAGGCGTACTGCCACATCTCTTGCAGGTCGGATATTAAATTTATACTGAAAGGCATATTTTCACCGCTCGCAATGATGTGGATCTTCCTCAATTCCGATTACTGCAACATGGCCTCGGGAATCGCGGAGAACTTCGATCTGCGTTCCATATAAGGCCGTGAGGGACTCCGATGTAAGAACTTCTTCTGGCTTCCCAATTTTCACGTTACCATTAGCTATGTAGATTACCTTGTCGAGAACGGGCAGAAGTGGATTGATGTTATGTGCTATCAGCAAAGCCGTTACGTTGCGAGATCTTACGACGCTATCGACAAGTTGCACCAATTCTCCCTCCCTTCTGATATCCAGATTCGAAAGTGGCTCATCTAGCAGCAATAGATCTGGATTGCTCACTAGAGATTCAGCTAGAAATATCCGCTGCAGTTCTCCGCCAGACAGTGTACCAAGGGAGCGATGTGCCAGTTTCTCCGCTCCCACATCTTTCATTGCGCTGAGCGCGGCCTCAAGATCAGTTCGGGAAAATGGATTCAAACCCCAATGCTTGCCAGAGAATCCCAATCGAACCAATTCTAGGGATTCCGTCGTCATATCGCTATCAATCGAATGGTGCTGTGGCACATATCCGATCCGAGGATTGCCACGATGCGGTAAAGCATTAAATATTTTAATACCGCCTTGAAGAGGCTGTTGCAGCCCGAGAAGCAGGCGGAACAGAGTCGTTTTACCTGATCCGTTGGGGCCGATTATCGCCACGAATTCGCCGCGATCGATCGCGAAATTCGCCTCATGCCAAACAGTGCTGCCGCGATACCCGGCAGCCAGGTTTTCAGCAACAATAATTGCAGGGGGGCTCATGCTCGATCTTCATCCTCCTGCTCTCGCGTTGAGCGCGTTCTCAAGAGTGATCAATTCTGCGTCCAGCCAAGCCTGGAACGAAACATTGGGTGGCTGTATTGTTTCCGTAATGCCAACGACCGAAATCCCATTTTGTGCGGCCAGCGTCTTCATGTTCTCCGTGATCTGGGTCACCGTTTGTTCATTGTAGACCAGCACGCTCACATTTCCGCTCTGAAGCTGCGTCTGGAATTGCACGATGCTCTGTGCCGGTGGATCATTTCCCTCGGCAACTGCCTGCATAAAGGCAGGAGGAGATATGAGATCTAGGCCAGTAGCGTTCGCGAGATACGCAAAGATGTCCTCCGTTGCCGCCACTTTCGTACCTGCGAAGTTTTGTCTGATATCAGCGATAAGCTGTTGATATTGCCCTAGCGATGAGTTCAAATCATTATATTGTTTCTGATAGTATGTTGTGTTGGAAGGATCGATTGAGATAAGGTCATTTTTCATCTGGCTCACGACCTGATTCACATAATCAGGATCGTACCAGAAATGTGGATTGACACCGTTCGCTTGCCCGAGAAGGTCTGCCACGTTCAGAATCTTGCAACCCTGGTTTGATGCCGGCCCCAATGAGGTTCTGAGCCCAACTGTCGTATCCAGCTCCGTTGACGACGATATAGTCTGCCGTGGCGACGGCACGCGCAGTCGAGGTGTTGCTTTCATATTCATGGGGATCGGCGTTGGGGTCCGAAACAACGCTCAATACTTGAGCATGGGACCCTCCGAGTTGAGACACCAGACTGCCCCAAAAGTTCTCAGCGGCAACAACTTGAATCTTCCCCGACAAATTATTTGAATTATTTGGCGTCGACAGTATTGCAGCCACTCCTGCGATTAATAAAATGGCCGCCAAGACGACCGCCACGACCCCTATCTTTGTACTTCTTCCAAGAGCCATTGAACTCGCCGTAAAAGAAACAATTCATAACAGATATATCATTTCCTATTAACAAATCTAGACCATTTATAAATATATTATTAACAATTACCCATTTAT
>PNBI01000098.1 GCA_003135935.1 Methanomassiliicoccaceae archaeon | reverse complement strand
GAAATGGGCCAGATCGATCGCCAAATGCGTCGCCGGGTGGGTGGGGCCGAAGACCTTCTGGCTTATCTCCAATGCCAATGCCCTGGTCGCTTCTTCGTCGATGATCCCTAGCGTATGGATGTATTCATGGAGTAAGATGTGGAAGACATATGGCTTGTAAAGTGTAGGGTCGGTCTGTTTGATCCGTGCCAATGGAAGGGTGTTCATGACGATTATGTTGGTCGCCACCGGATAGAACGCCCCGACGAAGCCTTGAGGCCCGCCTCCAAGATTGGAAAGTCCGAGCATCAATCCCGATCTCTCCTTGCCGGTGTTCTTCCGCACCGCTAACTTGACCAGTTCGAATATCTCTGGGATATCGTGTGTCCGCTCCAATTTTTCCGGGAAGACGAAGTTCTCTGCCACGTTCATCAATCTTTCCGTTCTGCTATTTAACCGATGGTTAACATGCTTCGCCGCGCCGTTCAGACAAACTCCTGCTCACGGCATTTCTCGGTCTATGCGGTGACATCGGCAATGTTAATAAAGCACGGTGTTGCTGGGGGCGGCTGATAACATGCACTGGGCGGACGTCATCGCCAAGGACCTGCTGGCGCGGTCGAACACGCAATTGATCTCCACCGGCATCACTCCTTCCGGCTACATTCATGTGGGAAGCTTGCGAGAGGCAATCACTGCACAGGCGGTCTTCAAAGCCTTGAAGCAGCAGAAGGCGGACGTCAAACTGATCTATATGGTCGACTCGTTCGACCCTCTGAGGAAACGATATGCTTTCCTGCCAGAGAGCTACGATGCCGAGATAGGCAAAGTCATAAGCGAGATACCCTGCCCTTGCGGACAACATTCCTCTTACGCAGAGCATTTCATCAAACCCTTCTTGGACAGCATTGCGGAACTCGGCATCGAGCCCGAGATCCATTGGACCCACAAGCATTACGAGCAGGGCGACTTCGCATCCGCCATCGACACCATCATCCAGAAGCGTGAGCTAGTGGCGACGATATTGCGCGAGGTAACCGGGCGGGATGTCCCCGAGGACTTCTTCCCCTATTCGCCCAAGTGCCCCAAGTGCGGCAAGCTGTCCAACGGCAAGGTGTTGGGATACGAGTTCCCCTACGTTCGTTACGTTTGTCATTGCGGCGAAGAGGGTAAGGCGGACGTGCGCAAGGCCGACGGGAAGCTCCCCTGGCGATTGGAATGGGCCGCGAAGTGGAAGATCTTCGGGGTCACCTGCGAGCCGTTCGGTAAGGATCATGCCGCCGCTGGCGGTTCCTACGACACCGGGGTCAGGTTCGCGAACGAAGTGCTCATGAACGAGCCTCCTTTCCCCATACCTTACGAGTTCGTGCAATTGAAGGGGAAGGGGCAGATTCACAAATCGACCGGATCCACCGTCACCGGTGTTGATGCTTTGCGAATCACTCCTCCACCAGTGCTCAATTACAACTTCTTGCGGTACAACCCGGACCGCCACATAGATTACGATTCTGGGTTGGGGGTGCTAGACGTGGTGGACGACTACGATCGGGCGGAGAAGCTCTTCTACGGAGGCGAGGTGGACGAGAAGGAGCGAGACCTGCTACGCGCGTATGAGATAGCGCAGCCAAAGGGACCGCGGGAGCACCTGCCCTTGCAGATCCCATACCGTCACTTGGTCCAGGTTGTGCAGATCGTTGATGATTTCCAACGCGTGTTGGACATCCTGAAGCGCACCGAGAACATCGCTTCGATGGAGGAACGGGACATCGAGCTCCTCAGGCAGAGAGTGGAGTGCGTGCGCTTTTGGCTGGCCGGCTTCGCTCCTGACGAAGTTAGATTCTCTATTTTAAAGACGCTTCCGAATGTGCAGCTGGGCGAGGCGGATGTCAACTTCCTTCGCTGCATCTACTCCTCGCTCAAGGTGTTGGATTGGAACGGGGACAAGATCCACGATACCGTTTACGAGAGCACCAAATCGTGCGCCATCGGCGCGAAGTCCGGATTCCAATGCCTTTATCAGATATTCATCGACCGCAAGCAAGGACCGAGGCTCGGCTACTTCCTCTCCACGCTGGACAAGGAGTTCGTGCTGAACCGGATAGAGGAAGCGATCCGCTCGGCCATTCCTTCAAGCCAGGATACTTGATGCGGTGAAGCCAAAGAAGAACCAAGTTTACTTCAGAACACCGACCTCTGTCAGTTTGTCCGGAAGGTACTTGTCCGTCACGTAGTCCAGGCCGTACTTCGCCAGCGCCTGCTGCTCCGCCTTCTTGCCGAGCTTGAGCATCAGTTCGATTTCGCCCCGCCAGAACTCGTCCACGAATCTCGGGTCCTTCTGCTCCGCTTCCAAAGCCTTGATATCACGGTCGGTGAGCTTGTCTGTCGGGAGATCATAATTCTCTATGTCCGAGGCGGTGATTCCGATGAACTCGGACGTCGGCGTGGCCAGGTACTCGGATATGTGCGCGGTCTTGATCGCTCCGTATGCCACGGAAGCGAAGATACGGAAAGACCATGGGTCGCCATCGGTGAAGACCACCACTGGCAGATGCACTTCTTCGTTCAAGCGCTTGATGAAGCGGCGGGNNACCCTTGAGATGCACCAGCACGGCGTTCGAGTCCTCCGGGAAGCCATTCTCCACCAAACGGTCGAACATACCGCCAGTCTCGATGGCGATGATGAAGTCCGCATTGGTCGAGAGGATCTTGACCTTGTCCTTCTCCACGTTGTAGGGGATGCCATATCCCGAGTCCCCGACATCCTCTAGGCAGTTGATGCGCTTGACCTTGCCCTTGCGATCGAGTTCTTCGATCGTCAGGTCTCCGATCACGCTGGCGCCGTTCTCTTCCGGGCGCAGCTTGAAGTCCTCGCGCATCAGGCCGGTGACGACCTCTAGGTCCTCGGCGAGGTTGTTCGACTCGTCCTGGGAATGGAACTTGCCTTTCTCCCAGCCTTCGGAGATGTAGTACATCTCCCTCAGAGTGGAGGACTTCTTCTCCTTGATCATGTCCTCGATGAGCTCCATCACGTACATGGTGCGAAGGAGCATTAGGGCACCTTGCGTCTTCTTGGCGCTCCTGGCCCCGCTGGCGCTACCGTACTTCCAGACCGAGTGCTTCGGGTCGAAGCGGATGTTGCTCTTAGTGCGCAGCGGGATCGACATCTTGGGGATCTTGCCCGAGTCTATCTGATCGTATATCGATTCGGCGATCTCGTAGAGCTTCTGGACCGCTTCCTTGCCCTCCTCAGTCATCGCTCAGCGCCTCCTTCGATTCATCGTAATCAACTTCGTCCTCTTCCTCTTCTGCGACCGCTGCCTCGGGCGCGGCCACTTCGGTCACTTGCAGGCGCTGCACGTCCCAATCGCCAGGCAATGGGTCGGCGCCGATGATCAGCGTCGGGTCTATTCCGCTGGCATAGAGCTCGTTCTCCTCGTAGAGCTCTTGGTCCAGCCCGACCAGGTCGAACCTGACCTCCATGGTCTCGGTCGACTTGATCGGCCTCAGCTCCCAGGTGACCTTCCCATCCTCCTTGACCTCGATCGGCTTCGGTTCCATGCTATCGGCATCCAGATAGCCGGCAGGAACGACAGCGTGAAGGTTGAACCGGGTGCTGTGCGGTGTATAGTTGTAGATTATGATCTTGACCTTGTGTTTCTTCTTCTCGAATACCACCGAGTCATCGACCCAGACGACGTTCATTATCTTGGTGATGCTCCCACTTAGCTTCGGGATCGGCCGGCCGACGATCTTGGCGGATTTCTTGGCGATCATCGGCAAGATCTCTTGCACGATCTCGAATTTCGTCCGGGTTCTCGCCTTCGTCTCCTTCTTGTTCAGGTGGACCTTGAGGCGTCGTCCGCATTCCCGCAGCGCCAGCTCGATCTCCACTTGGATCTCAGGTATGCTTGCGACCGCCTCTTTCGCCTCAGATGTGAACGGCACTTTGGTCGAGGCCAGATGCACCAGGATGATCGCTGGACCGAAGGGGATGCCAGAGCCCCCTCTTTGCTCCAGCCCATAACGGCGCCAGTCCACGTTCTCTACCGCCTTTGTAAGGACGCAGGCGCCTTGCTGATAAAGCAGTGGAACGCGATTTGCGAAACGCAATAGCGTTACCTGCTGGTCCGCTGGAAGGTTGCCTCCATAGACGATACCGACCTCGACCTGGAACGGATTACCGGAGTACACCTTCGCTGCCCTGGAAACCGGGGGTGAATAGAATTCTGGCTTCGTTTCGTCCAGAACGTTCTTGAGTCCCTTGCGGATTAGCGCCTCGCCGATCGGGGAGATGCAATCGGTCTGCGGCGGCAAGTACTTCACAGATTGCATCGCCTCCAGCAGTTTTTTATATTGATCGAGCGAGAGGTTAGTGGTCTTTGCCGTTTCGGATAGCCCCGATCTCTCGCAGATCTCTTTGGCGAGTCGTTCGGAAACCCGGCTAAAATCGGTCTTCAGGAAATCTCGGAGGTTACGGGTGCGCGAGGCTCGTCCCATGTTCATCAACGTGCCTAGCTCCACCCCTTCTGGATGGGGTCTGATTTCCTTAGTAATTGGTGGGAGCTTGTCTGTGGCTCGGGCATAGATGAAGGTCTTCCCGTCCGGGTCGATGAAGGTGATGCTGGTATGCGGGTTGACAATGGCGACCTGGCGGAGGTATTCGAGCACCGATTGCTTGCCGGCGACGTAGCGGCCTGTCAGGAATAGCTCGACCTTCGTACCATGCTCCTTCTCGTCCCACATCACGAAATCCTCTGAGACGATGGACGGAGAGTTTGTCTTGGTATTGAGCATTATTTCCTTTACCGCAGCCGGTTTGTCCTTCTCCGTCTTCGATGTGACGCGCGTCGGCTTTCCGGTGGTTATCTGGCCATACATAACCGTTGCCGAGATTCCGATTCCCTGCTGTCCCCTCGATTGGCGTATGGCATGGAAGCGCGACCCGAAGAGCAAACGCCCGAAAACGTTAGGGATCATGTTGGGCATGATGCCTGGACCGTTGTCCTCCACCGTCATCTTGAACTCATTCTGGTCGATTTTCTCGAGCCTGACCTTGATATCCGGTAAATAACCGGACTCCTCGCAAGCATCAAGGGAATTGTCCACCGCCTCCTTGACCGCCATGATCAGCGCTTTCGTTGGTGAGTCGAATCCAAGGATCTGCCGGTTGCGCTCGAAGAACTCCGAGACCGAGATCTCCTTCTGCTTCTTTGCTAGACTTTCTGCAATGGAGGACATTCTATCGCCTCAGCTGGATGGAAGATAAATCATGCATCCCGTTGTTCCGTATGCAGGATGCGATAATAAAAGTGTTGGGCTGCTGGCAGTCTGCTCAATTCTCGAACTTCTTGCCGCAGTTCCAGCATTGGGTGTCCGACTCTTTCACCGTCTTGCCGCAATCCGAGCAGATGAACTCGTTGCTCTTTGGCTTGACCTCCGACACCGCTGCATTCGATCGTTCGTCCTCTTCGAACTTCTCTCCGCATTGCGGGCACTTATCTGCGTTGGACGGCACGTCACTACCGCATTCGGAGCACACGAACTTCTCCGTCGTTTTGGGAGCTGGTTTATCGGGCATTCGTCCGCCTCTGCTTTCAAAGCTCTTCTTCGACCTTTGCATCCACCAGGTCAGCAGGACGAGGAGATAGAATAGCAAACCGACATTGAGGAACATCGTCAGAGGAACCGCTCTGAGCTCGCTCCACAATATCTCGTCATTGGTAATCGTATAGGGTCCCCACGACAGCCCAGTGGTGGCTACGATTGTGCCATCGGACTTCTCATACGAAAAGCCAAAGTCGTAGATACTGGCGGCGAATGTGCTATTCAAAACGTATCGTTGTTGTCCAGAGACGTTGTAGCTAGTGTCATGGGTGAGATTATAGCTAGCCCCTTCGCTAGACCGGTAATAGTCATAGACAGACACGAAAATATGAGGGGTCGAATTCGTTCCCGTGTAAATAACTGAGAAAGTGAAATTGGTCGTGTCAGTACCTCGGAACGGAGTGATGGTCCCGCCGGTCAGAACATTGTCCGAAGTGTGCAGGGTAATTGGCACCTCGTCCTTCAGGACGGAATAGTATGTGAGGCCAGACGCGATCCCGAGGATTAGGATAAGGACCGTCCCCCAGATCAAATGCTTCTTGCGGTTCGTCAAGCCGAAGTACCGCGGCAGGCCGAAGACGATCAGGGCGATTACAGCAGGCAGCAAGCAGAATAGGACGCTGCCGATGATCAGAAGCCCCACGACCAGAGATTGCCAGATGGCGGGGACCGCCAGGATATTCATGCCGTTATNNTTTAAACCTTTGTATCTTTCCAGGACCAACGGTCTTATAGCTCGGCCATTTTGCACTGGCTCCCTCCAGGATATGTTCTCCAGATGGAAATCCTCTCCCATCGCTATAGTAACCGTCGACTCGATCACAATTAAATCAAAGCCGAGCTACGGCAAGATTATATACGCGAAATTTGTCTCAAAAATTCTATTTGGTGTTGATGATGAAGACCGCGGTTGTGGCTGTTGGCGGCAATGCGATCCTGCATGCCGGAGAGGAGGCCACGCTGGAGAACCAGATGCGGAACCTACGCGATACCTGCTACCATCTGGCACGAATGATCCGATCGGGTTACGATATGGTCCTCACCCACGGAAACGGCCCTCAGGTGGGTGACATCCTTCTGCAGAACGAACTTGCAAGGGACAGCATCCCTTCGATGCCTTTGGACGTCTGCGTGGCCGAGTCCCAGGGCCAGGTCGGCTATATGATCCAATTGGCGTTGACCGAAGCATTGGCTGAAGAAAATGTCAGGAAAACGGTAGTCTGCGTCCTCACGCGGGTGGTTGTCGATGCCGATGATCCAGGTTTCGAGAGGCCGACCAAACCCATCGGGCCATATTACACCGAGGAGGAGGCGGAGGCGGCGAAGAAGGCACGCGGCTGGGAGTTCATCCCGGACCTCAAGAGGGGTGGATATCGGCGCGTGGTCTCTTCCCCCAGACCGATCGGAATCGTCGAGTGCGGAGTTATCCGGCGCCTAGTGTTCGGCGGAGCGGACCACGCAGAAGTAGTTGTCGCCTCCGGTGGCGGCGGCATACCCGTGATCGCCAAGGACGGTTACTTCGTCGGAGTGGAAGCAGTGGTGGACAAGGACTTGGCTGCGGCCGTCTTGGCGATCAGCATCAAAGAGAAGCTTTTCATCATGCTTACCGATGTGGACAAAGTATTCATGGATTACAGTTCGAAGAAGCCCAGGCCGATAGCGCAGATACAGCTCTCCGAGCTCGAACGGTTATATGACCGAGGCCAGTTCCCCTCAGGGAGCATGGGCCCGAAGGTCGAGGCAGCGATCATGTTCCTTAAGAACGGAGGCGAGAGGGTCATAATCACCTCGCCAGGGAAACTCGAAGCTGCGTTGAAGGGCGAAGCGGGAACGCATATCCTCCCTTAGGAGTGGTTAGGTGTCCACAACAATAGAAGAACAGATCAAGGCGATTGAAGACGAGATATTCAAGACGCAGAAGAACAAGCACACCGAGTACCACATAGGGAAGCTGAAGGCCAAGATCGCTCGCTTGAAGGAGGAACAGGAGAAGAGGCGGACAAGTGGTGGTCGGACCGGCACGGTCTTCGGGGTCAAGAAGTCCGGCAATGCCACGGTGGCGATCGTCGGTTTCCCGTCCGTTGGAAAATCCACTATCCTGAATCGATTGACGGAAGCGAAGAGCGAAGTCGGGGCCTACGATTTCACGACCTTGGATGTCGTGCCAGGGGTGATGGAGTATAAATTCGCCAAGATACAGATACTCGACCTTCCCGGTTTGATCAAGGATGCTTCGAAGGGCAAGGGGCGCGGCAGAGAAGTGCTGTCGGTGGTGCGGGCGGCGGACCTGATAATGTTCGTGATCGACGCCTACGACACAAACATCGGTATCTTGATCAAAGAGCTAGAGGCCGTTGGGATCAGGATAAACACCCGACCGGCAGATGTGGTCATCACCAAGACGGACATCGGTGGAGTCGACGTCCGATGCACTGTCAAGCTCACCAAGATCGATGAGGAGCTGGCCCGCGCCATTGTGAACGAATACGGCTACGTAAACGCGGAGGTCGTAATCCGCGAGGACGTTACGGTCGATCAGTTGATCGACGTGCTGGTCGGCAACCGTGTTTATGCCAAGGCCATGGTCGTGGTGAACAAGATCGATCTGGTCAAGGACAAAGCGCACATGGCCGGCCTGAAGAAGAAGTTCCGCGGCTATTCGTTAGTCTTCATTTCGGCCGAAAGGGGTACGGGGATCGATGAGCTCAAGGAAGCGATCTATCACAATCTCGACCTAATAAGCATCTACCTGAAGCCCCAGGGAAGGGAGGTTGATCTGGATGTCCCCCTGGTCGTAAGGAAGGACGCGACGATCGGTGATGTGTGCGACGTGCTCCACCGCTCCATCAGGCAGAATTTCCGATATGCCATCGTCTGGGGGAGGAGCGCGAAGTTCCCGGGTCAGACGGTCGGCCTGGACCACGTCCTGTTGGATGGAGATATCCTCAGCATCATCAAGAAGCGAGGCGGCGGTTGAGCCAAGAGGTTATCATTAGGGCCGTCTTCTATTCTCGTGGGTTAAATATGAGCTCCGAAAGATCGACAGACCGTTGGGGCCGCTCTACCAGATCGGTGCATGGCGGCGAACTTGGAAAGGACTGCCATGGTGCGGTGACGACCCCCATATTCCAGACCAGCACGTTCTTCTTTCCGACGGACGACCCAGTTACCTGGGAGGGGAAAGTCCCGGAAGGTTCGTACATCTACTCCCGCTGGGGCAATCCTACGGTAGCGGCGGTAGAAGCCAAGTTAGCATTGTTGGAGAATGCCCAGAGCGCTGTGGTATTCTCCTCAGGCATGGCGGCGATATCGAGCACCCTGATGGCATTGCTGAAGAAGGGCGATAGGCTGGTCAGCATCGAGGATCTGTACGGAGGAACCTTCAGCCTGATGCGAGACGAGCTCCCGAGGCTCGGCGTGGACGTAAGAACGGTCAGCACGACGGACCTGGGCGCCATGGAGGAAGAGATGGAGAACGGAGCGGCCGCGGTCTACCTGGAGTCTCCGACCAATCCTTTGTTAAAATTGGTCGACCTCAAGGCAGTGGTCGAGATGGCGCATTCCGCCGGTGCAAAGGTGATGATAGACTCGACGTTCGCGACGCCGATAAACCAGACGCCGATCGATCTGGGGGTCGACATCGTTATCCATTCCTGCACCAAGTACCTGAACGGCCATTCTGATCTGATTGCTGGTGCGGTGGCTGGAAGCAAAGAGGACATGGAGCGAGTGTCCAAAAAAAGGATTCTTTTCGGAGGCTCGCTGGACCCCATGGGCGCTTTTCTCCTCATGCGCGGCATGAAGACCCTCGAAGTGAGGATGGAGCGACACAATCGCAACGGCTTGCTGGTCGCCAAATTCCTGGAAAAGCACGAGATGGTGGAGCGGGTCCATTATCCTGGTCTGCCATCGCACCCGCAGCATGAACTGGCGGAAAGGCAGATGCGCGGCTTCGGAGGGATGGTTAGCTTTGAAGTGGCGGGCGGAAGGCACGGAGCGGAGAAGCTGTTGCGCTCGGTGCGCCTGATCAAGAGGGCGACCAGTCTGGGAGGGGCGGACTCGCTGGTGAGCATGCCGCTGAACTCCTCCCATTCGTCCTTAACTCCAGAGGAGCGCGAGCGACTGGGCATCAGGGATTCATTAATTCGACTGTCAGTCGGAATCGAGGATGCGCAGGACATTATTGACGATTTGAACCGAGGGCTGTCCCAGATATGAGATGATCGCTCGCAGCTCGGCAAACCCTTAAGAGCGGTCAAGCAATTTCTCAGCGGATGATTCAGCGCCCGCGAGGTACCAGGGACTTCACGCCACAGGAGATGGAGACGCGCCGATACCTGGAGTCGCTCTTCAGGCTGGTCGCGGAGACGCATGGCTTCCGAGAGATCGCCACGCCGATCTTCGAGCACGCCGAGCTCTTCACCCTGAAGTCAGGTCCGAACATCCTCGATGAGATATACGCCTTCGAGGACAAGGGCGGCAGGCAGATCGCCCTCCGCCCCGAACTCACAGCGCCAGCGATGCGCTTCTTTGTCAACGATCTAACGAATTATCCTCGCCCGCTAAAGGTGTTCTATTTCGGCCAATGCTTCCGATACGAACGGCCGCAGAGCGGTAGATACCGGGAGTTCTTCCAGTTCGGCGCCGAGCTGATCGGCGCTCCCAATCCAGAGTCGGATGCTGAGGTGATCGGGTTGGCCGCGGCAATGATCACCCGGAGCGGCCTCGGCAACTTCAGCATACGGGTCGGGCACATCGGCATCCTGCGTTCCAAGCTCAGCGAGGGTGGGGTGAAGTCCGAGAGCGCGCCAGCGATACTCCAGAAGCTGGATAAGAAAGTCTACGACGAGGCGGTTCCGCTCATGCAGCAAGCTGGGATGAGCGATGGCGCGATCGAGGACGTCGTCGCATTGACGAAGACCATTGGGGGCATCGATGTACTACAGAGCCTTACCGGAGAGCCGAGGGATTATCTGATGGAGGTGTTCCAGGTGCTCCAAAGCTATGGCCTCAAAGATGTGAAAGTGGACTTAGGCGTGGTGAGAGGCCTCGATTACTATACTGGTATCGTGTTCGAAGTGGATGCCCCGATGCTCGGCGCAGAGAAGCAGGTTTGCGGCGGCGGATCTTATTCGTTGACGGAGCTCTTCGGTGGGGAGAAGACCTTCTCGACCGGATTCGCCATCGGCTTCGACCGCATATTGCTGGCTCTGGAGCGGGAGGGAATGAAGGCGCCGCAGAAGAACGTGATCGCCTATGTCGTCCCGGTCAGCGAAACGATGCGCCTCGCTGCCTTCAAGATCACAGCGGATTTGCGTAGCAATGGCATATCCACAGATGTCGACTTGATGCGACGCAATCTGGGAAAGAACTTCAAGTATGCCGATGCGATAGGCGCGAAGTTCGTGATCATCGTGGGCGAGAAGGAAGCCGCTCAGGATTCAGTGACGGTGCGGGACCTGAAGACTGGAGAGCAACGTTTGGTTAGAAGGTCCGATCTAAGTCAGGTATTAAAGGAATGAGAGAAAAAGTGTCCGGTTCGATGTGATGGGGAAAACTGACATCGATGCTCAGGAGGAGAAATCGATACATCGACCCCGGACACTCAATTCTGCTTTGTCACCACCGCTATTTAAACATAATTGAAATTAATTTCGGGGAATAGGGAATGAGTCTGGGAGCTCCTCAACCGAACGCCTGTGCTTACTTTTGACTTCTTAGCTTTCCACGTCGAAGTAGAGACGCATCAAGACCCTGTACTCAACCACCTTATCATCGTTGATCTTGCATTCCATCTCGGACACCCGACCCCATCTGATCTCGCGCACGGTCTTTGCCGCGACCTCGATAGCATTGTCCGCCGCCTTTGCAAAGTTCTTATCAGAGATGCCAACTACCTCGATTATCTTCTGGACCATTCTTCTCACCTCATTCGCAGAAGCCACCGGTTTCCCAGAGCTTGCTGCTGCATTAATCATTGTAGCTTGCGATACTAGAACTTGGCGTCTGCGGGGAATGATCATCTCTTCTTTATCTTTTGAGCCATTTCCATCATGTCCAGTTCTTGATTTACCAGGCAGTCGGCTCGGCAGATCGAAGGATGCTCTCTTGGTGCATGAACGATCTTAGCCTTCTGGAAGCTGCTCAGGAGCTCTTTTGCCCGAGCATAAAGGGGCAAAAGGTTCGCTGCCTTCACCCGGTACTTGCCAAGTAGATGGTTCACTACCAATTCGCTATCCATTGTTACCGTGACCTCTTCCGCACCTGCCTTTCTTGCTTCCTCCAGACCGGCGATCAGTCCGCGATACTCAGCTTCGTTGTTCGTGGCGATTCCGATGTAGCCAGCTTGCTCCTTGAGCTTCTTCCCCTCTTTGGAGGTGATCAGGTAAGCGAAGGCGGCAGGGCCTGGATTGCCTCTTGCTCCAGCATCGGTGAACACAAGTAAATGCATCTTTGCAACCAGCCCCGAAAAGGAGTGGGGGCAATTAAAACATCTGGGATAATATCATAACGAGCGCGTGAAGCGGTTCCTCTCGTCAACCAGTGCCACCTTCGCTATGATTGGCGAGTCGGTGTACTCGAATGCCATTATGATGAGCTTTTCGCCCTTATTGACCAACTTGGCAGCACTCCCGTTGACACATACTGTCCCCGAACCGGGTTTTCCAGCCACGACGTAAGTCTCAAAACGAGCACCATTATCGACATCTGCGATGAGGACCTTCTCTCCCGGCCAGATATCGACCTTCTTCAGGAGTTCCTCGTCTATAGTAATACTCCCGATGTATTCCGGGTTGGCGTCCGTGATCACGGCACGATGGATCTTAGCTCGGAGCAGGCATCTCATTTCGAACGAATCATATGCGGACCGTTCAAGAACTTATCTGTGAAATAGGCCGGTCATTGCCGTTGGAAAGGAAGCGAAGCTTGGCGCTGAATATATTATTGGATGGATGCACCATCCATGCTAGGATGGATTATCCAACCATCGCAAGATTTTAAGATACTGGCTATTCTCCGAAGGATACATAAATAACATATGAATTAGGGTAGTCGAGAGCGTGTCTTAAGCCCGTTCAAGGGAGCAAGCTCGGCATAAAAAAGCACGGAAGTGATTGTTGTGAAGAAAATAGGAATATTCGCAATTCTGGCGGTCGCGGTTCTTTTGTCTTCGGCGATTCCAACCGTCGGAGCACAAGAAAGCGGCGTGGTATCCATAACGGATTCCCGGGGCGTGACCACGACGTTGGCTCAACCAGCGACTCACGTGGCCTCATTCGGTGCGTTCGTCACGAACACTTTGGTCGACATCGGCTTCCTCAATACTGCAGTAATATTGGATGCGAGCTCTGCATACGGGAAAAGCGGCATTGTCGAGGTTCAGAATTATTCGGCTGGTAGGTTCGTTACCGTCAGTTCCACTAACAAGGATGTGGTCGTTCAGACTATGCTCCACCTCGTGGATAATTCCACGTGGAATAAGACAACTGATGTCATCTTTGGATATGGCTATTCGACTCTATCAGCAACGTGGTCGGAGCTTCAGCTAAATGGCTTCCATGTGATCACGTTCTATCCGAACTCCTATGATGGAATCGTGAAGGTAGTGGCTGATATCGAGAGCGTCGTTGGCGCGAACCACAGCGTTTCTCAGAGGATGAGCTATGTTAAGACATACATAAGCAACACTCTGAATGAGCATGGAATCAACGAAACCTCCGAGAAGATAAAGGCTCTTTATGCAAGTTACAGCGCCAACACATTGCGACTTGGCAACGGTGGATCGGTCACGGTTGATTTCATCAACTGCGCCGGCGGAAATAATGTTGCCAACGATACGTCGATGGGTGTGCCGACATATGGCGCGGATTTCACGGCGATACTTCAACTGTCACCGAAATATGTGTTGCTTGATGGCTATTACACGGGCAGCGCGGCGGAATTTTCCCAATTGATCGGTAACGATAGTATTGTCGTGTTTAAGATGGACAAATCCTGGAACACTTATTGTCCCGACGCCACCATCGGTCTATGGACCATTGCCAGCCTTTTCTATCCAGAATATTTCAGTGGCAATATTCCAACGGTGCCATCAGTCCCCCAGAGTAATGATTATACGATTCCGATTGTTGCTGGGGTGGGAGTCATTGTTGTCGTGGCAGCTTTGGTCATCGCTTTAAGGAGACGCAATTAGTGCAGGGACTAACCGGCAACCAAACCCCTTTAATCATATTCTTTATTCATAGGTGAACTCATGAAAGGTATCGTAACGAGGCGCAGGGTGATTGCTGTCTTTGCAACCCTGTCCTTGATATTGCTCACTTTCATGGTTCTCGATCTGACGCAAGCCTTCATCCCGTTATCCTTCGAGAAGGCATTCTGGGCATTGTTCGGAATTGGTACCAATACTGATGTCATCATTGTCCAGAGAATGAACCTGCCCCGGGTCATCATGGGTTGTCTAGTCGGAGCAGGTCTGGGAATCGCGGGAGCGGTCATGCAGGCGGTATTCAGGAATCCGATGGCATCCCCTTACATATTGGGGCTTTCATCAGGCGCAGCTCTAGGCGCGGCGATAGGAATGACCGTCACGATACCCTTCCTCCCGACTATTGTGCTGGTCCCGCTGCTCGCTTTCGTGACCTGTATGGCGACCCTGTTCTTGGTTTACTCCATATCGCGCATCGGAGGGCGAGTCCCCACCGAGACACTCTTACTGGCCGGCATTGCGGTTGGCTCGTTTCTTACAGCCCTAGTTTCACTGCTGACCTACCTAGCAGAGAACCAGATGCAGGGCATTATCTATTGGACCATGGGGAACCTGACCAATGCCGCCTGGAATAACATTTTGATCGTGGCTCCTCTAATGGTGGCGGGTGGCATCCTGATGATCGCTTGCTCCCGCGATCTCAATGCGATGATGCTGGGCGATGCTCACGCGATGGACCTCGGGGTTGAAGTGCGGAAGGTGCGAGTTCAGCTTCTAGTGGCATCGGCCCTCGTCACTGCCGCCGCGGTAGCTTTTGTCGGGGTGATCGGCTTCGTCGGATTGGTGGTGCCACACATCCTGCGCATTGTATTAGGACCGAACAATAGGGTTTTGCTCCCAGCATCATTGCTGGGGGGCGCCGCCTTCCTCGTGATGTGCGATTACATGTCCAGAGTGATAGCCCCAAGCACAGGGATCTTGCCAATTGGCATCATAACAGCTCTGATTGGTGCGCCATACTTCATCTATTTGCTCCGCCGAAGAAGGAGCGAGGTAGGGTGGGACTGATGCTGGACACCAAAGAATTGAGCTTCTCCTATAGGGAGAGACCGGTCCTTCAGCAGATCGATCTGAGTATCAAGAAAGGCGAAATAATCGGCATCCTCGGTCCCAATGGATGTGGCAAGACGACCCTGCTCAAGCTCTTGAATCGCAATCTTCGTCCAGATTCGGGGAGGGTCTTCATGAACAATACCGACCTCGAAGAAGTATCTAAACGAGAGATTGCGAGGCACATCGCGGTCGTCCCCCAGAGCAATGAAATCCGGTTTGCCTTCTCCGTAAGGGACATCGTGATGATNNGATGGGGCGAATGCCGTTCATTGGTCAATTTCAAGGGGAATCGTCGGAGGACGTTCGCATCGTGGAGGAGGCCATGAAGAAAACGAACATCACCGAATTCGCAGACAGGTTCATCAACACGATGAGCGGGGGAGAAAGACAAAGGGTCATAATCGCGAGAGCTATTGCGCAGAAGCCGGAGATCATCCTGCTGGATGAGCCCAACCTACATCTGGACATCTGCTATCAGTTCGAGGTCCTGGACCTAATGAAGAAACTGTCAGACGAGGAAGATTTGACAGTGGTCATCGTTTCCCACGACCTTCCCATGGTCGTCAAATATTGTGATAGAATCGTACTGATTCACGATCATAAAATCTTTGCATTAGGGACTCCGGAGGAAGTTCTGACCCGCGAGAATATGAGGATTGTGTTCAGCATAGATGCGGTGCTGGAATACGACCCGACTCTCAAAACCAATAGCGTTAAGATAATCGGCGCATTAAAAAGCCATGGCTAAACCCTCCTTGTAACTACTGCGTGAATCCTCATAATACGGGAAATCGAAGGAATTGAGCCAATCATGGAATGGTTTTTATCCATCCTGGAGACTTTGAGAATGAAGTTGAATTGGAGGTAAGTCAACGGCCATTTTCAAGGTAGGCTATGAGGAGGAGAGCTGCACCGCCATCCTCTGCAATCATGGCTGCAATTGGGATTGCAGCATCTGCTCCTATAAGTTGCGAGGCGACCTCCAGCCCTCGCGTTTTCTTTCCACGGAAACGATCATCAATACTCTTTCCTCGGTGAAAATTGATAACTTAGTTTTGCTGGGAGGGGAGCCGCTCACCTGCGAAGATCTGGATATGATCATCGATTTCACCAAGGGGGAGCTGGGGGCGAGGGTGAAGATCGCCCATAGCAACGCCTCACTCATGCCGCCCGAAGGGGTCGATGAGATGGGCGTGAGCTTTCGTGCCATCACGAAGAGGAAGCATCAGCAGCTGACCGGAGCGCCCAATAACACCGTGATGGCGAACATTTACAAGATATTCGATCGTGACATTGAGCTCAAGATCAGTACCATCCTTATTCCAGAGGTCATCACATTGGACGAGATCAAGCGGATCTCCGAGTATGTGGCTTCGGTGGATGAGAGCATTCCTTTCCATATCACCGGCTACATTCCGGTCCCTGGAATCCCGTGGATGAGTCCATCGTTGGAGGAGATGAAAGCTGCGGTCAAGGTTGCATGCGGGCGCCTGAAGAATGTTACCTGCTCCTCCCTCTCCGTCGAGGATTACATGGAGATATCAGAAAAAGATAGCCTGCATGGCAGAAATTGAAAGGGCTTGGAGGAAGATTGTTAAGGCTCAATCTAATTCTTGCCTAGGGCAAACGATGACCTCCAAGGTGACAGTGCAATCAGGCATCTGCGGGTTTGAGACGACCATCGAAGCGCGAGATATCGGCTCGGGGGAGGTCGATATCAAGATCCTATCTCAATGCAAGAGCGTTCAGACTTACGCTGAGAAGCTTCGCTCCGCCACAACCGATGACCTGGTGGACTGGAAAGGCTCAAAGGTGATCGCGTTGGCCGCAGAGACCGGCCTTACCACCACCTGCCTCATCCCCACTGCCGTTTTCAACGTTTGCTGGGTCGAGATAGGCATGATCTCCAGGAAATTGGCAATGGACAAAGGTCCGTTGTGCATTCATTTTGTGGAGTAGAGTGCCCCTCTTCGCCTCGACAACATTAAGCCGCCACATTTCATTGAAGGGCTCATGACCGGGAATCTCACCGCCTTTCTCTACAGTGACGATTTCATGAAGTATTACTTCGGGCCAAGCCATCCTTTTCAGCCTGGAAGGGTCAAGAAGACCAAGGAGCTGCTGGAGAAATCGGGTGTGCTTGAGGGAGCCGCATTTCTGCAGCCGACCAAGGACGCGACGGTGAATGACCTTAGACTGGTGCATACCCAGCGTCACATCGACTTCGTCCACAGCAGCAGCATGAGAGGATTCGGCCTTTTGGACCAAGGCGACACGCCAGCGGCCCCAGGGATATACGAGGGCAGCTTGGCCGTGGTAGGGGCCACATTGGAAGGGGTCGAAGGAATCATGCAGGGCAGATTCAACCACGCCTTCAATCCGGCTGGTGGACTCCATCACGCCCGGGCAGACAGGTCCGCTGGATTCTGCGTCTTCAACGACGTCGCAATCGCCATGCGCGCATTCCAGCGCCGACACAACGTCAAGCGGGTGGCCATGATCGACATCGACGGGCATCATGGGGATGGAACGCAGAGCGTATTCAACGGTGAGAAGACGCTGACTGTCTCCATGCACCATTACAGCAACGGCTTCTATCCGGGAACGGGCTCCGATGATGACGACGGAGAGGGGGAAGGCAAGGGCTATCACATCAACATCCCTCTTCCATTCCGCGCCGGCGATGAGACTTGCATCGATGCCTATCGCGAAATCGTCATCCCTGCATTGGAGGCCTATCGCCCCGAGGCCATAGTGCATCAATTCGGTGTGGACGGCCATTTCTCCGACCCATTGGTCGGGCTGGGGATGAGCACCCGTTCCTACGAGGAGATTGCTCGGATGACGCATGACGCCGCGCACCGTCTCTGCGATGGACGATACCTCGTGCTCGGTGGCGGAGGCTACAACGAGGATGCGGTAGTGCGCTCATGGGCGATCATGTTCTGCACCATCTCAGGCCAGTATCCCAAAGATCCAGCGGTGTTCGAGTCATGGCACGACAAGACCGGAATCCCCGAGCCAGATGGCGTTCGAGGGGAAGTGAGAGGGACGGTCGACCGGCTGAAGCGTGATGTCCTTCCGCTCATCCAATGAACTTGGGATCGTCCTCTCCTCTTCGATCCCGATCAAGAGTCATAGAAATCATATTCAATCGATTTAGAAGGATTTGGCGCCCCGGTCGGGATTTGAACCCGAGTCGAAGCCTCGACAGGGCTTCATGATGGGCCGCTACACTACCGGGGCGTTGCCTTTCTCCAGAATAGGTAAGTCCTATATATGGCTTGAGGTCGATTCCAAATCCTCCCTGGCTTCGGGGAAAAATCGCAACGAAAGCGGCGAATATCGCGACCTTTCATTAGCGTTAAAATTCTTTTTGAGGAGCGATTAATGCGATTTGCAGTGCAATCTCTATATTTCCGGATGCAATCAAGCAACGGATGGCTAATCTCGAGGATAGGAAGTTGAAGGTCGAAGACTACATGATTCATGAGGTGGTCTCCATCCCAGGAGATTTCACTGTTCAGGAAGCCATCGATAAGTTGATCCATACCGAGTTCCACGGCATGCCTGTTACCCAAAACGGCCGGTTGATCGGCTTCGTTACCGCAAAGGAGCTTCTCCGCAATATCCTGCGTCCTCAAGCAAAGGTCAAGGACATCATCCGGAAGGGGACATACTCGGTCAGCCCGGACATGGATCTTGATGATGCGGCAAGGATCCTATTCCGATATGGGTTGCGCAATATCCCAGTCATCGATGATCACAGCATCGTGATCGGGATTCTCTCCAACGTTGATATCGTTCGTTCACATATAGAGCGAGCGACGCCGAACAAGGTACTGATGGTGAAGACCTTCTTGGAGAAGAAGAACGGGATCACCATCACGGTGAAGAGGCGGATCATCCCGATCGATGATCTGAGGCCGACCCAAAACGAGGTTTTCGCCGACGAGCTGCTGGGGCGAGTGGAAGAGATCAAGCGTGGCCTGGTCGAACCGATCATCGTGGTTCAGAAGGGTGACCATTATCTCCTGGTGGACGGACACCATCGGGTGCTCGCCGCCAGGCAGATGGGTGTGAAGCAGTTCTCAGCGGTCGTGCTCGAACCCGACCGTGAGGTCGAGCTAGGTCTTGAGCGGACTGCCAAGGAAATGGGACTGCGCACGCTTGACGATGTCAAGATCATCGATAAGTCGCATCATCCATTGATGGAAATCACCACCCGCCTCATGAAAGAATGATCTCTGCCATAGGCGTTGCTGGCAGGGAAGAAATGAAAAGATTAATGGCCCGCTCAGAGCTTGCGGACCGCTTCCAGGATGATCTTCTGTTCGGTGGCCGCGACCATACCTATGGTCTGGATCACCGTGTCCGGGTTCAGGCTGATCGAGTCGATGCCAGATCTCACCAGGAATTCCGTGAACTCTGGATAGACTGAAGGAGCCTGTCCGCAGATGCCGACGGTCCTGCCCTTCTTGTGCGCCACCTCGATGAGCATCTTTATTGCCCTCTTGATTGCCTCGTTGCGCTCGTCGAAGTAGCCCATCTTACCTAGGATATCCGAGTCCCGGTCCGCGCCCATGATCAGTTGCGTTAGGTCATTTGAGCCGATGGAGAAGCCGTCGCACACCTCGGAGAACTCCTCGGCCATGAAGACGATGACTGGGACCTCTGCCATCAGATAGAGCTTGAAGTCGTTGTTGCGCTTCAATCCGATCTCGTCCATCATGGCGTTGACCTCCTTGACCTCTGCGACCGTGCGGACGAAGGGCAGCATCACATGGATGTTCTTCAGCCCCATCTCTTCCCGCGCCTTCTTGATCGCCTGCAGCTCAAGCTTGAAGGCTTCGCGATACTGCAGCGAGACATACCTCGAGCAGCCGCGCCACCCAATCATGGGGTTTTGCTCCACAGGCTCGTATTTCTCCCCACCCTCCATGTCCCGGTACTCGTTCGTCTTGAAATCGCTCAGCCTGAGGATTATTGGCCGGGGGAAGAACGCCTTGCCCACTATCCCGATGCCTTCGGCCAGCTTGTCAACCAACTCCGCGGACTTGCCCTTGGCGATCAGCGCCTGGGGATGCTCGCCAATGAACGAAGTGAAAAGGAACTCGATGCGCATCAGTCCAACTCCGGACGATGGGAGCTTCGAGTATTCCTCGGCCTTGTGCGGGATACCAACATTGAGAAGAATTTTCGTCCCGGTGACGGGAACGCTTTGCACCATCGGTACGCTCTGGCTTTCTTCCTTCTTCTTCTCGATAGCCCCTTCCATGACGATTCCCCTGGTGCCATCCACGGTGACCATCATGCCTTCCTTGAGCAATCGGGTGGCATCTCTCGCGCCAACGATGCACGGTGTCCCGAGCTCCCTTGCGACGATTGCCGCATGGCAGGTCATCCCTCCCTCATCGGTCACGATCGCCGCTGCGCGCGTCATCGCCGGTACCATATCTGGCGAGGTCATGGCCGTTACCAGAATATCGTCCTTGAGCACGATATCCAGGCTATCCGTCTCTTTCAAGAGCCTTACTCTACCAGATGCAACACCAGGGCTGGCCGCCAGGCCCTTTAGCAACGTCTTCTGGGAATGCGCTTGCTCAATCGGGGATTCCTTGCCTTTCATGCCGCCCACCTTTCCCTTTCCGTTCGATCCTAGCGTCGTCACAGGCCTCGCCTGCACGACATAGAACTCGTCATCCTCCAAGCACCATTCGATATCCATGGGCTTGTTGTAATGCAGCTCGATCTGATTCCCGACGTCGGCAATCTCCAGGATCTGCTCGTCGGTCAGTTTCTGCGCTTCCATCAAGTTCTCAGGGATCTCCTCCCTGACTGTATCGCCGACTTTCCCTTTGACCAACTTCCAGGTCTGTTTGGCGATGCGCTTGTTGATGATCTTGGTGTGGAACTTATCCACGACGTAGGTGTCAGGTGTGACATTTCCACCGACGATCAGTTCGCCCAACCCATAGCCCGCCTCCACGATGATATGTGGCAGCTCGGAGTTCGGGTCTACAGTGAACATTATCCCTGCCACATCCGAGTTTACCATTCTTTGGACGACGACAGCCAGCTTGACCTTCGTATGCTCGAACCCCTTTGTGGTGCGATAGGAGATTGCGCGGGGCGTGAAAAGCGAAGACCAGCATTTCCTTACCTTATCGATGAGGTCATCAGGGTCGAACACATTGAGGAAGGTGTCCTGCTGTCCCGCGAAGCTGGCCGTGGGAAGGTCCTCGGCCGTGGCGCTCGAGCGCACCGCCACGAGCCCAACTTTCTTCTTGGCCTCGAAGAGGCCGTGGAACTCTTTCAAGATCTCGAGCCGAAGGTCATCTGGCACGATGGCGTCATCGAAAGCTTTGCGGATCTTCGAGCTGACGTCCTGCAAAGATACCTCGGATGTTACGTCCACCTTCTCGAGATGAGTCTCGACCCGTTTCACCAGGTCATTCTTCTCCATAAAATAATCATAGGAAGCGGTCGTCAGTACGAAACCGCCTGGGACGTTGAAACCGGCGGCGGTAAGCTCACCGAGATTCGCGGCTTTTCCACCTGCTATGGGAATGTCGTTCACTCCCAGCTCTGCGATACTCATGATCCTCTTCATTTGCTCACCTGAACGCTGAAGGAGTTTAGCTCGCAGGGATTGCGCGCGTCGCATCCCATTGGCAGTATTCCATTTAGGTCGAATAAGCTCATGGGTAATAACCTTATTGGAGTAGATGCCACCCTTGAGACCCATTTGTCCAGTATCCATAGGGAATTGCTTCTCCCGTCGACAAATCAACGTGCGAACAATACTCATCGCAAAGACTTTGATTCCAATCGGACACAATTTTTCAATGAGCGCGGTGTCGCGGAGTTTCATGTTTTACACAATATTATGGATGAAATGAGGCGGTGGCTATGCTCATTTGCGCAAGGAACCGCCCTGACCTTGAGAATATCACGAGTCCGCTTTTGCAAATAATCTATCCTTTTCCTCATCCTTGAGGCGTTCCGGAATCGTATTTCACCGGCATCATTCGAATATCGCACATATTTTGATGAATATCGAAGAATAGTCGAATGCAAGGTTCAAATACGTTAACGGGTCTCAGGGAAATGATAGAATTGAGGTTTTTGGCATGACCACGGTTGAGATACGATGGCATGGTCGGGGCGGTCAAGGGGTCGTCACAGCCAACGAGATACTGGCAGCCGCCGCTTTGAGCGAAGGCAAGTACATAAAAGCCTTCCCAGAGTTCGGCCCTGAGAGAATGGGCGCGCCCATCAGGGCGTTCGCTAGGATCTCAGACAAGGTCATCAACGTTCACAGCCAGGTCTACTATCCCGATTACGTTGTCGTCCTCGACAACACGCTAATAACTAATCCATCCATCAAAGAAGGGCTCAAGGAGAAGGGCAAGATCATCGCAAATTTCCCGGATGGAAAGGAAAAGCTCAAAGCCTTGATTGGCAACGGCTATGATGTGCACGCAGTGAACGCCACGAAGATATCCACTGAAGAGATCGGCAGACCGATGGCCAACACAGCAATGGTCGGAGCACTGGTCCGGGTTTCAAAATTGGTCGATATAAAGAGCGTGACATCAGAACTGGCCATCAAGTTCGCCGGCAAGTTCTCACCGGCAATCATCGAGAAGAACATCAAGTCCGTGGTCAGAGCGTACGAGGAGGTGGATTGATGGCGAACGAGAAGGCCAGCGAGTTGCCCGAGGGAGGGATGATCATCGAGGCAGGCAGTTCGCGCAAGTACCTCACCGGCGACTGGCGCTCAAAGAGGCCAGAGTGCGATGAGCTGAAATGCACCAATTGCCTCATCTGCTGGATATACTGCCCGGACAACAGCATCATCGTGAAGGACGGCAAGAGGGTGGCCTTCAGGCTGACCCACTGCAAGGGCTGTGGCATCTGTGCGAACCAGTGCCCGGCGAAAGCGATTACCATGAAGGACGAGGTGGGCTAATGAAGAAGATCGCGATGAATGGCGACCAGGCTATCGCTCTATCCTGGAAGCAGATCGAGCCGGACGTAGTCGCCTCATATCCGATCACTCCGCAAACGATCATCGTGGAAACGTTCTCTGAGTACGTGGCCGATGGCTTGGTGAACACCGAGTACATTTGCGCCGAGTCGGAGCACAGCGCCATGAGCGTATGCATAGGCGCTTCGGCCTCAGGGGCTAGGACGGCAACCGCCACTGCCTCCGCCGGTCTGGCGTTTATGTGGGAAGTGCTCTATGTCGCTTCGGGAATGCGCCTGCCGATCGTGATGGTCGTGGCCAACCGCGCGCTCAGTGGCCCAATCAACATCCATTGTGACCACAGCGATGCCATGGGCGCGCGAGATTCTGGCTGGATACAGCTCTTCGGCGAGAACGTGCAGGAAGCCTATGATAATAGCATCATGTCTTTCCGGGTGGCGGAACACATGGACGTGAGGATGCCGATGATGACCTGTTTGGATGGCTTCATCGTCACTCACTCCCTGGAGCGCTTCGAACCGTTACCGGATGACGTCGTGAAGTCATTCGTCGGGCCATTCAAGTACAGGCGCTCACTGCTGGACTTCAAGAACCCGATAACCATGGGTCCATTCGACTGGACGGATTACTACTTCGAGCACAAGTACCAGCAGGTCGAGGCGATGAAGCGGGTGACTCCGGTCGTCAACTCGGTGGCAAAAGAGTATTCCAAGATCAGCGGGCGCGACTATCAGATAATCGAGCCTTACAAGTTGGAGGACGCGGACTATGCCGTCCTCGCCATGGGCTCCACCGCCGGAACGCTGAAGGAGATGGTGGACGAGCTCCGCGCTGAAGGCAAGAAGGTGGGCTCGATCAAATTACGGCTGTTCCGACCGTTCCCTCACGCCGAGCTGGCCAAGATGATCGAGGGCCTGAAAGGCGTGGCGATAATGGACCGGGCGGTCAGCATTGGAGCCGAGGGCCCGATATTCCCGGAGGCTCGCTCGGCGCTCTATGAGGCAAAGGAACGGCCTCGACTGACCAACTATGTATATGGCCTCGGAGGCAGGGACATCAGACCGGAAGAGCTGAAGTACGTCTTCAACCAGCTCATACACAAAGAGGGCGATACAGTGAACTATCTTGGGGTGAGAAAATGAGCGCGACCACCAGCCTGAAAGTGCTCTCTCAGAGAGAGGACCGTTATGTCGAAGGCCACCGCCTCTGCGCCGGATGCGCCGAGCCGATAATCGCCAGGCAGGTCCTTATGGCCACTGACAAGCCAGTTGTGGTATCCAACGCCACCGGTTGCTTCGAGGTGTCCTCATCGATCTATCCTTTCACATCCTGGAACGTCCCATGGATCCACAGCGCCTTCGAGAACGCCCCTGCGACAATATCTGGCGTAGAGGCCGCGTATCTCGCGCTCAAGCGGAAAGGTCTGATCAAGGACGAGATGCGCTTCGTCGCCTTCGGAGGGGACGGGGCAAGCTACGACATCGGGCTGCAATCCCTCTCTGGCGCGATCGAGAGGGGGCACCATTTCCTGTACGTCTGCTTGAATAACGAGGCTTACATGAACACCGGCATCCAGAGGTCGGGCGCGACCAGCAGGGGGGCTCAAACCACAACCTGTCCGGCCGGTACTTGCGTTCCAGGCAAGAAGGAATTTCCCAAGAATCTGACTAAGATCATAATCGCTCACGACCTGCCATACGCCGCGCAGGCGTCGCCGCACAACTTCAAGGACCTCATCGAGAAGGCGGCGAAAGGGCTGGAGGCGGACGGACCGTCCTTCATGAACATCATCGCCCCTTGTCCCCGGGGATGGCGCTTCGATTCTGCTAAGACCATCGAGATGTCCAAGCTGGCAGTGGATACCTGCATGTGGCCGCTCTACGAGTTCGAGCTGGGAGAATGGAGGCTCACTGCCGACAGCAAGCGCATTGCTGAAGGCACGAAGAAGAAGCTCCCGATCTCGGAATGGCTCAAGTCGCAAGGGCGCTTCAGCCATCTATCCAACGAGAAGTGGGCCTACGTGGCCGAAGAGATCCAGGCGAACGTGGACAAGCAATGGAAAGAGCTGCTCCACTTGTGCAAAGCCTAATTGCCGATCGAGAGCCAAACCATTTATTTTTATTTTTGAATCAGTGTGAGCGGATTGGAAAATCACGACTCTTCTTGCGAAGCGAGGAGCTCCTCCCAGAGCTTGATGGTCTCCAATGCGTCTAGTTCGTCGACGGCTTGGATGGCGAAACCGGCATGGACGATAACATAGTCCCCTGGCTTTACCTCAACCAAGGAGATGTTGGTTTCGCGTTGCACGCCGCCGAAATCGATCACGGCGATGTTGCCATTGATCGAAACGACTTTACCTGGTATCGCTAGGCACATTTGATTCCTCTTAGGATGAAATCAATTTTATGATCGCCTCTGCCGGCTGACCGTCGCAGGATTTCAAGGCATCGATGACCTTCTCCCGGCTCGCCCCGGTCTGGGACATCACGAGCTTTATGTCATCTTCGTTGATGGCAGATGGAGCGGGCGTCCCAGCCTTTGGCGCCACTGCCCCTGGTGAGAGTGGGACAACTTCTGTCTCGCCGGTAATCTGGTATGTCTTCTGACCCTGTGCCTGCATGATCGTGACCGACGCATCGGTTATGATATACTGCTTGCTCTTAGTCCGGATGACCACATCTTGAACGTCCTCGAGGTCCTCGGTCTCGATACCCAGCTTCCTCATGGCCTGCTTGACCTGGCGAGGGTTCACACCGCGCATTCCTGGCATCATAATAGCATCAAAGAAAATGACCTTCGACTATTAAACCTTTGGAAAAACCTCGCAATTACAAATAATGGCTGGGAAGAAGTTTGAAGGCGGATATTCCGCCAGTTATCCTTCCTTCAGAGGACGTTCAGGAAATTGTCCCTCTCCCAATCGGTAACCCAGGTACGATAGCTGTCCCATTCCTTGCTCTTGATGTGGACGTAATGGTTGAAGATGTGCTCGCCCAGGGTGTCCTTCATCAGCTTGCTCTGGGAGAATTTCTTCAAAGCATCGCCGAGGCTCTCTGGCAGCGATTCTATCTTGAGCTTCTTCCTCTCTTCCTTGCTCATATGATAGATATCCTTCTCAACTGGCTTCGGAGGCGACAGGTCTTTGTTCATTCCGTCTAGGCCTGATGCTAGCATTACCGCGAACTGCAGATAGGGATTCCCAGCGGGATCGGGGTTGCGTAGCTCCACTCGGGCCCGGGAGCCTCTACCAGCTGGCACCCGGATCAATGCGCTTCGGTTCATGTTCGCCCAGGAGATGTAACAGGGCGCCTCATAACCGGGCACAAGGCGCTTGTAGGAATTCACGTGAGACGCCAGAATCGCGCAGTTATCTTGGGCGTGCACCAGAAGGCCGGCCAGGAATTTCATTGAGATGTCTGACAACCCGAATTTGCCATCTGGGTCGTCGAATACGTTCGTACCATCGACGGTGGATAGGCTTTGATGGACGTGCATGCCCGACCCGTTCACGCCGAACATCGGCTTAGGCATGAACGTGGCGTAAAGGCCATATTGAGCGGCTATGGTCTTCACTCCCAGCTTCAAGGTCATCATCCGGTCTGCCATGGTGAGCGCGTTCTGGTAACGCAGGTCGACTTCCAGCTGGCCAGGGGCGACCTCGTGATGCGACGCTTCCATGTCGAAGTGCATGGCATCGAAGTTCAGCATGATGTCCTTCCGGACCATTTCTCCCGTGTCCAATGGCATCAGATCGAAATACCCGCCATTGTCTGATGGCTCTGGTATCGGTTTTCCTTTCTCGTCCATATTGAATAGGAAGAACTCGAACTCCGGGCCGACGTTGAAAATGTATCCTTTGTCCTTGGCCTTTTCGATCATCTTCTCCAATACCCAGCGGGGATCTCCTTTGAAACGGTTACCCGAGTGGTCGGAGATGGTGCACATGAAGCGCGCGGTCTTCATCGATCCATTGGAAGTCCAGGGGTATATCTGGAACGATTCCAGGATGGGATTGGCGCGCATGTCCGATTCCTCAATGGTCGCATATCCCAGGATCGAGGAGCCATCGATGAATACGCCTTCCTCCATCGCTCTCTCCAGTTTGGTCATGGGTATGGTGACGCTTTTGACCATTCCGAGAATGTCCGAGAACTGCATCTCGATGAAATGGACACCTTCCTGCTTCACCTTGGCCAGAATATCTTCCTTGGTCTCATTCGAATTCTTGGCGGGAGTCATCGGACAAAACGGTAAATCGAATTACATAATATATCTTTGCATGAGCGTTATCGCCATTAACTAGATGAATGTCTATTTAATACCGGTATCAATAGAACTTTTGACCATCGTTACCGCTTTCTTCACAGCATTTGCGCCCTCTTCAGGCTTGCTTGCCCCGCCGGAGGCGAAATTCTTACCTCCCCCGCCCTTCCCCTCGAATGCCTTCAAGGTCTCAGTGAGCACCTCTCTGCAATCGATAGCCAGGTCCTTCGATGACGCAACGATGAGCATCAACTTATCGTCGGACGAGGACATGATGCAGACCGACCGCTCATTAGCGGCGAACTGGTTTGCGCAATCGACCAGCGTCTTCTTATCGATGCCCTGGTAGCTTCCAGAATATATTCGGACGCCTTCATACTTCTCTGGCTCGAGATTAGAAAGTATCTCCTTGCTGTAGCGCTTCAAAGCCAGCTTCTTGTTCTCCAGTTCGGCCTTGAGATTGTCGAGCGCTTTGATCAGGTCTTCTGGGTTGGCACCCAGGCCCTCGGATGCCTGGATGGAGACGATCGATAGGGCCAATGCGCTCTCTATCGCCTCCCTTCCCGTCTGGAACTCGATCTCAAAGTCGCCTGTCGGCCTCGCTGAGGACAATTTCGTTACAAGGAGGGCTTTCAATTCCCTTGTGTTCTGGATATGCACGCCGGCACAGGCCGCTTTATCGATATCGCCGATGTTAATGATGCGGATCTTGTCGCCATGGATCCTATCCACTTTGACTCGTATCTCCTTCACGATTGGGCTGTCCTTGGACGCCCACATCTCGCTGACTGGAAGTTGTGCCGCGATTGCCTCGTTTGCCTCGATTTGTCCGCGAGCCAATAGCGCCCAGTTCATTTCACCTCGGACGATGAGCGACTTCTTCTTCGGGGTAATGGCGATCTTTACTAGTTCGAGCTCTGGGTTTATCTTGCTCAAAGCCGAAAAGAGCAGATGCTCCCCGGTATGGCCTCGCATCAGGTCGTGCCGACGCTCCCAATCGATCTCGGCCTCCACCCGCTCGCCCACCGAGAGCGCGTGCTCAGGAACGCGGTGCCAGATGTCTCCC
>PNBI01000105.1 GCA_003135935.1 Methanomassiliicoccaceae archaeon | reverse complement strand
ATATAAAATAAGTTTAAATGCACAACCGCCAATATTGAACGTTTTTCTACACTCTGTCGGACCCCCGTCAGACAATCTGGCAAGGTTGCGAGAGCCTTAACGAAACGTTTAAGATGATAGCTCATGTTATTGCTCTTTGCTCGGAGAATTACTAAAGCAAAGGCTATTTTGCCAGTAAGAAAAAAGGGGCCAGGCAGATAGATTAGCTGGGGAAGTTCTTCGTAGTGGGGGAGAGCTATGGATTTGCAAGAACAAATAGCGCAGGCTTTAGAGCCTGCCTTCAAAGATTGGACGCAATCAGCGGGTTCAGGCGACCTGAGCGATTCTCCAATTATTATTAGCAGGTTCCCCACCAAAAATCAAGCTTCTGAAGTGTCGGGTGATATCATGTTCGGCGAGTCACCGAAACGCAAGGTCCTCTGTTTGTGCGGCGGGATAGCTGACGTCGATTCTGGGATCGCAAGCACGAAGAAAAGGCTCGGCAAGAGCGTCGAATGCCGGTCCTGCCGCAATGAGCGCATTGCGCAGGAGATTGAGGATTTGAGATCCCATTTTGCGGGCGAGGATGGGGACAGCAGCGATCGATGATCCTGTTTTGGCACTCATAGCCATACCTATTGATCGTCATTTCGCTTAGATGATGTTCATTCCAAACTAGGTTTATATAGGATAGGCGAAATTCAAACGCATCATAAATGGGTGCGCAAATGGATCTCCTATTGTTATCCGGATTCCTGGGTTCTGGTAAGACCACTATGGTGCTTTCAACGATCGAGCGGATCATACAAAGAAAGCACAAAAAGGTCGTGGTCATCGTCAATGATTTCGGTCAAATCGGCATCGACGGAAAGGTGATGGAGAAGTTCGGGCTCAAAGTCCGAGAGATGCCTTCTGGCTGCATATGTTGCACATTAGGCACGGACCTTTTGACCACCCTTCGGGAAGTTGCCGAAGGATTCAATCCCGACCTGGTCATCATCGAACCGACTGGCGTCGCTGACCCGGAAGCCATTCACGAAACGCTCAAGCTTTACAATGGGCCACCTATTGGAACGGTTCGGATCGCGATAATCGTGGACGCGCTACGCTATCCGGTTATCGTCAAGGCGCTTGAGAGGCCTTTGAAGAACCAGTTGAAGGCGGCTGATGTGATAATCATCAATAAGATGGACCAGGTGGACGAGGCGGCTGTAAGGAGAATCGAGCAGAGCGTAAGGAATATGGGCTTGCAGACCAGGATAATTCCCGCCTCAGCGACGCTCGGAACGAACCTGGATCAGGTCGTCGATGCGATATTGGCCTGATTCCCGAATTCATTCTTTCGCCCAAGAACGTGCCCCCTCGATCATGTTGAATGTCGGGTAGGCTCATTTCGAAAGAAGAAATCAGATTGGAAGCATTAGACTTTGGCCGGCTTCTTGCTTGCGACCTTCTTATTGGTCCTCTTGGCCGGAGACTTCTTGGTCGCCGTCTTCTTTGGCTTCGTCGCTTTCTTGGCCTTCGGCTCAGTCTGCTTCAGCCTCTTCTTTTCTGCCTTCTTAAGCTTTTTCTTCTTCGCTGGGCAGTCCATATTGACGCAGAACTTCCACGGCCTTCCGCGGTTGATGATGAGCATGATCGGCGCCTTGCATTCCTCGCATATCTCGCCTGTAGTTTTCAGGGCGCCCAATTGCGGTAGGGGATATGTCCTAGTACATTTTGGATAGCCAATGCACCCCAGGAATCGTTTTCCGGCCCGAGAATAGAGCAATCTCAGGTTCATGCCGCATTCCGGGCACACGCCCATAATGGTGTTCGCCTTGTTCACTTCGCAACCTGGATTGAGGCATTGCTTGTGCGGAGGGTTGCCCCTTCGGATTACCCTCACCGTCGGCGTTTTGCACGCTTCGCAAGTCTCACCGGTCGCTTCCACCTTGGCGCCTCCGGGCTTGGGATAGGCGTTGGTGCATTTAGGGTAATTGGTGCAGGAGATGAACTCGCCCCGCTTTGATCGGCGGATATGGAGCTCCCCACCGCAAGAAGGGCAGATGCCCATGAAAACCTGCTCCTTTAGGGCATCGCGTATTTCCTTGCCGATCTCGACCTTATTCTGCTCCATCACGTCAACAATGTCCGACAGCATATCTTGCGACTCGCCAACGACCTCAGCTAATGTCGTTTGCCCATTCGCGATTTCTTCCATATCCTGCTCGAGATGGGCTGTCATCTTGCTCTCGGTGATGGTCTGCGCATGCCTTTCCAGAGAGTTTGTAACCGCGACACCGCTTTGCGTGGGGATTAGATCGTTGCCGTTCACATACTTGCGGTCCAAGAGCTTCTGGATGATCTCATGTCGAGTGGATTTCGTTCCCAGGCCTAGCTTCTCCATCTCTTGGAGCAGGGTGCCTTGGGAATATCGCCGCGGCGGCTCAGTCTCACGTCGTTCTGATTGGACCGCCAGCACATCGATCGATTCTCCTTCTACCAACTCTGGAAGGTCGAATTCTGTGACACGGTAATATGGATAGTACTTCCGCCACCCGGGGAAAAGGATGCGGTATCCCTTGCATTCGAACAGCTCTTCTCTGATCGCAACGGTTGCGCGACGGTGCTCAGCCTTACAAGAGGGAGCCACCGTGGCAAGGAAACGCCGCACAATGAGCTCGTACAAACGCCACTTCTCTCCTTTCAGTTTTTCCTTGCTCCCAGCTTCGGTGGGGTAGATAGGGGGATGGTCGGTGGTCTCGACACGCCCTCTCGAAGGGCGGACAGTTTCTTGCCCTAGCAGTTCCTCGGCTTCGGACTTGAACTCCGATTCCTTCAATTTCTCAAGGATATTCTTGAGGTTCAAGGAGCGTGGGTATACGGTGTTGTCAGTCCTCGGATAAGAGATATAGCCGGCGGTATAGAGGTCCTCCGCAATCTTCATTGCGAGGCTTGCGGTGAGACCGAGCTTCACAGCTTCGGCCAGCATCATGGTAGTGTTGAACGGCGGTGGTGGGTATTCATCCTTGTTCTCTTTCAAGTAGGACCGGACTTTTCCTTCTTTGGTACCCTCACAAAGTCGGAGGGTCTCCTTCGCACCCTCTTCGTCCCAGAAAGGGTTCTTTTGATGTACTCCATCGAACCTAAGTTCCTTCTCGAACTTAGCATTGATATTCCAATAGGGTTTCGGCACAAAGGATCGAATCTCCCGGTCCCGGTCAACTATTAAGCTGAGGGTCGGGCTCTGCACTCTTCCAACTGAAAGGAAATTCGAACCTACTTGGCCCGAGGCGAGCGAGATGAAACGAGTCAGGGTTGCTCCCCAGGCAAGGTCAATTATCTGCCTGCAAGCCGCGGCCTGTGCTAGCTTCTCATCCGGTTTCGTCAAATTGGAGAAGGCTTGGTCGATCTCCTGTCGTGTGAAGGCGCTGAATCGAGCCCTCGTAACCTTGGACATGTCGACATCAAGCAATTCCACAGTTTCCAAACCTATGAGCTCGCCTTCCCGGTCGTAGTCAGTAGCAATGATGATTTCGTCCGCGTCCTTCGCCAATTCCTTCAGAGTGTTGATGATATTGTGGGCGGTGGCCCTCTTCTCCGGCGCGGCATAAACCAAGTCTTTCGGCGGGGTCTTCTCCCAGCTATTCATATGATGGGGATAATCCAACTCGATGACGTGGCCTCGCAGACCGACCACTGACCAGTGGTCTTCACCTGCTTCGAACTGGAAGACCTGGACGCCGTTCACTCGGGAGGATTTTTTATCTCCGCGCGAGAGGATGACCGAGATGCGCGCTGCGGCATCGGCCTTCTCAGATATTACCAGCTTCATCATCGGGGTTCGAGCAAGGTGGACCAATTATAAAAAGATGGGTACAACCCTGCAAGCCTAAATGCTTCGGTGTTATTCGATCGCTCCTCAATGCACATGTTTCTTACCATGTTCGCTCAATTCACCAGCAATCATTACTGGCTCGCTGTGCAATAAGCCTTTGACGCCAGTAAGCTCCTCGCTCAACCTACGTGCTTTTCCAACTGTCCCATGGATGACCAGGACCTCCAGGCATTTGTTGAGATCGAGGTGGACGTGTATGGAGGACGAAATAATTTCGTGGTTTCTGTGCTGGATATCCATTAGATTCTCCTTCACGCTTCCGAGGTTATGGTCGTACACCAATGTTATGGTCCCTACCGCATGCGAATCGACCGCTTTCAAGGACTCTTCCACCATAGCTTTCTTAATAAGATCTCGGATTGCCTCCGAGCGCGTGGAATAGCCTCGTAGAACCAGATACTTATCGAACGCCTCTAATAGCTCTGGCTCGAGGGACACCCCGATCCTCGTTACCTTGTCCATCGTTCAAAATGAATGGCTTCACGGCCTAAATCCTTTTGTGTACTTTGACTTGGGCGCCCTATTTCCCGCCCAGATATCTCCCCCGTTCCCATAATGCTCCTAAAGCGCATACCGAACGCCTGATTGATCCATAAGCGGGGATGCCACGTTCATTGAGGCGTTGCAAGACCGGACGAGAAAATCCTCCGCCAGTGCAACAGATCACAATAGGCTTCGATCCGTTCTTCGCCCATTTCTCGGCGACATCGACCATTCCGATGCTCATGCCCGGAGGTTGGAATAGTAGGATGAGGAGGATGGCGTCCACCTCCTTCTCGCGATCCAATACCCCAAGCACATCGTCGTACATCTTGTCTGTTACATCCCCGGTCAGATCGACTGGATTGTTGACAGAGGCGAAATACGGGCTGAGCTTCTTAATGCTCAGTTTCGCTCCTTCGGAAAGGGGTGCCAACCTTAGTCCAAGGCCATTTGCTTCGGACGTGACGTAATCGGTCGCGACAACGCCATAGCCCCCTCCGCTACCGACGATCGCGATGCGATTTCCCATTAAATGGTCAAGGCACGACAGGGCTTGGCTGACGTCCAAGAGTTCTTGGTCGTCCTCCACACGGATGATGCCATTTTGGTGGAACACTCCATGGACGATCAGGTCCGTTCCAGTCGCCAAGGCTCCAGTATGCGACGATGCCGCTTTCTGTGCTGACGGCGTTTTGCCGACCTTTGCTGCCACTATCGGCTTCCGCATCGAGATCATCCGAGCTGCATCGGCGAAAGCTCTTCCAGATGAGAATGACTCCAGATAGAGTGAAATGCATTTGGTCTCGGGGTCCTTTCCAAAATGATCCATGAAATCGTTCTCGTTCAAGTCGGCTTTGTTACCTATGCCCACGCATGACCCCATTCCGACATGAGCGTCCTCTGCCAATTCATAAAGACCCACCATGACAGAGCCACTCTGCGAGATGAGCGCAATCGATCCCTTTTTAGGTCTGGGGCTTCGCGATTTCGGGAGGAATAGGGTATCGAGTTTTCTTTCTGGAATCAACAAGCCCATGGTGTTCGGGCCGAGCAGGCGTGTTTCGCTGCCATGGATTGCCTTGAGCATCTGGTCCTGGATGCTTCTTCCGTCAGGGCCGATCTCCGCGAAGCCTCCCGCGACAATAATGACAAATGGAATTCCAAGTCGTGCGGCCTCGGCGGTTATCGGCAGCGAGGTGGCGGCGGACACCGCAAGGATAGCGATGTCAGGTATTTCGGGAAGAGACCCGAGGTCCAGATAACATTTCATTCCGAGGATCTCCTTCTCCTTGGGATTGACCGGATATAATCTAAATCCTCCCTCAATCAGATTGGTGAGGATGACATTGCCCGCCTTCCCAGGCTTGACCGAGGCTCCAACCACCGCCAGGCTTGATGGTTTTAGCAATCTATCTAGATCCATTTCAGATTTCCATTGGATTGAGGACATAATAACTCTTTGGAGGATCCGAACCTCACAGCATCCCAAGTGCGATTCTCAATACTCGTCCAATGAATCCATTCTCGAGGTTGGATGGTCAGCAAGAAAGGAAGATCGCAGGCGACTTTCGCCGTCATCACCATACAATGGTGCAGGCTGAAACTTGTCACATACTAATTCTTGGCAACGCAACGCTGGAATTGCCCTTGCGGAGCTAATAGCTTGAGAAGATAAACCGCTTTCTTGCAGGGTAAAATGTAAGGAACGGTCTGCTGCAATCCGATTTAATTGAAATCAGAAAATGAATGTCTGGTGGGTCAGGATCTGAATCCCGACGCTAACGCCACCAGAGTGCTCAAGTCTTATAGATTGCTCACGCACTGTTTGTATTTGGTGTACCTTTCTCAACTAACGGACGGGCTGTGACACTCTTCTTGGCAGAACCCAACCACGAGAGACATTCTGGACAGACAATGACACCTGTTGCGTATGCACCATTGCCAGTAACCCGTGCCACGCTTTGTCCTCTGACCGATGATGGGGTGCTTGAGACAAGATAGAGTGCGATTTCCTTGTCAATCATGGTCTGAGCTGAGCGGAGTTCAGAATGCGCTTTGCATATTCTTCTTCCGCACACCTGACATGTGTAACCTCCCATTAGCATACCACTCTTTTCGCAGATCGAACACTTTTCAGCCACTGAAATCACTCCTTAATATGAATTGAGCCGTTGATAATTTAAAGGAAATCCCGAATTCTGATAGCTGACAAAACATTCATGATACATCTTGGAAAATAGTAAAGAAAAAGTTGCTACAATCTTTGATAATTGAATTTGAAAAATGGATGTCTGGTACGGAGATCTGGTGCGGAGAAACTCTAAATCCAAATGCCTCTTGAGGCGTCCATATGGAAGGGCGGCTTCAATTCTGGATTGGGCTTGAATGTCTCGCCTAATTTGATTGCTTCTAATTCTTTCATGCTGACTCCACGTCGATTCCAGAATAGCTTTCCTAAGGAAACCTGAAAGGTTATATTACGGTGAGCATGGCGGTTATGCGCTTCATCCAGCTGACAATGATGTTCCATTTTCAGGCCATCTCAATTCCACCATGGTCCTTGCTAGCCATGCTTATGCGAAAATCGGTTAAGCAATGAAACCATACCGATTCCGTGGGCTACGCAGATCAACTTCTACATTCGATTCGGGCCGCGACCAAGGAATATGTCGCTGGTGGGGCAGTCGGGGTCCTTTTCTCTGGTGGAATAGATAGTACTATCCTCGCGAGGATGGCCTCTGATTATGGACAGGTCACGCTCTACACTATTGGAACCGAGAATTCACATGATCTAATGATCAGTCAGAGGACGGCCGAAGAATTGGGCCTGAAATGGTGCCCGATAATCCTCGAAGAGAAAGCGATTATCGCGAATCTAATTCCACTGTCCATATTGCTGAAAGATTCGGCGCCTTTGCCATTGAGCTATGAGATGCCACTGTACGTGGTCGCCTCCTACGCGAAAGAGAATATCCTGATCAGTGGACAGGGGGCGGACGAGCTTTTCGGAGGGTATTCGCGCTACCTATTGATGGACGATGACCATTTAGTGAAAGAGATGAAGACCGATATGGAAAACCTCCTATCTCGTGGGGTTGACATTGAGCGTCGGATCGCATCGCATTTCGACAAGTCCATCTTCCATCCATACCTCCATCCCGAGGTGGTACGGGAGGCATCATACTTGCCGATCCGGCAATGCATAGATGGTCAATCACGCAAGGTCGTTCTAAGGGATGTGGCGAGGTTGCTCGGTCTCGATCAGGTGGCGGATCGGCCTAAGAAAGCAGCCCAATATGGTTCCGGCGTCATGAAGGTGATGAAGGCCGAGGCGAAACGCATGGGAGTGGAGATGCGCGGTCTCGTCCCTGCTTTGGAAGAGAATGAGAAAAGGCTTAACCTTGTCTGATTATCAGTTCCTGGATGAACTATCCGGAGGCTCTCGATTGGCTGTTCAGCCTTGAGCACATGGGAGTGAAGCTTGGCCTTGATAATATCAAGGAGTTGCTCCGAAGGTTGGGCGACCCGCAGGACGAGTTCAGAAGCATTCATGTTGCCGGAACCAATGGAAAAGGCTCAGTTTCAGCGATGCTGGACTCCATATTACGCGAGCAAGGCTACCGCACCGGCCTCTATACCTCCCCTCATATAGTCGATTTCAGGGAGCGCATTCGGACCGATGGAGATCAGATAAGCGATTTGGAGCTCTCTCGCTTAGCCCTGGAGGTCAAGGGTCAATGGGAGGAGATGGAAAGGACCTCAGGACAAATGCCAACGTTCTTCGAGGCGACAACAGCGGTAGCTTTCCTTCATTTCGCTGACATGGGAATCGAGGAGGCCGTGGTTGAGGTGGGCATGGGGGGCCGCCTTGACGCCACAAATGTGATCAACCCTGACTGTACCATAATTACCAACATCAGTCTGGAGCACATGCAGTATCTGGGCGACAGCCTCAAATCGATCGCGGCCGAGAAAGCCGGAATAATTAAGCCTGGAGTGCCAGTCGTGACGGCCGCAGAACAAGCTGAGGTCCTCGAGGTAATCCAACAGGTGGCCTTTGCCAACGGCGCTGCTGTCCGAGTAGTGGGAAGAGATGTTTCCTATCGACTTATTAATTCTACATTAGAAGGGAGCCTGGTCGAGCTAGGAGGCCTTTCCATCCCGGTAAGAGTTCCATTGCTTGGAGAATATCAGGCGGTAAATGCCGCCACAGCATACGGAGCGGTGGTTGAGCTGGCAAGAAAGGGCATCCAAGTCGATGAGAAAGCAATCATCGGCGGTCTGCAGAACGTACAATGGGCTGGTCGTCTTGAGATTGTAAGAACGAAGCCATTGATCGTCCTCGATGCCTCGCATACGCCGGATGGAGCGCGAAAAACAGCCTCGGAGGCCAAGAAGCTTTTCGGTGGCGACCTGACCATCGTCATCGGAGTCCTCAATGACAAGGATCTTGATGGCGTGGTCCGACCGTTCGCAACCATCGCGAGGAGGGCTATAGCGACGGCGCCTGAAACGGACAGGGCTTTTTCCGCCGAAGATGTTGCTCAAGCACTGAAGTGTCATCTGAAGGATGTCGAGATTGTGCCAAATGTACCGAGTGCGATTCGACGCGCCATTGAGATTTCTGGGGCTGATGGTAAGATATTGGTCACGGGATCGATATACACAATAGGTGAGGCGAAAGCCTGGTTGGGGTCCCATGAAAGATCCTCGTAAGGTGATATCGCTTATCCGAGGCGTAGTCAAGGTCGGAGTATTTCCTGGGTCAAAGGAGGGAAGGAAAGTAAGCTGGCCTAATGATCCCTTCCATGTCTTGATTTCCACTGTACTTTCGCAACGGACCCGGGATCAGAACACCGCCAATGCCTCCGAGAACCTTTTTAATGAATATGACACGCCATTTCAGATTGCCAATGCGCCGTTGGAACGGATCAGGGAGCTCATCCGACCAGCTGGATTCCCTGATCAGAAAGCAAAGGCCATTAAGGAGATCTCGCGACAGATCCATGAGGAAATGAACGATAGAGTGCCCCATTCTCTCGAGGCTCTCATCGCCTTTCCTATGGTTGGCAGGAAGACCGCTAACTGCGTTCTCTCCTACGCTTTCCACATCCCCGCTATTTGCGTCGACACGCACGTGCACCGC
>PNBI01000010.1 GCA_003135935.1 Methanomassiliicoccaceae archaeon | reverse complement strand
GGTATTTTGTGAGAACTTACGATGCAGAATACGTCTTGCATAGAAAGATGGAGCGGCCAGGGCTCGTTAATGGCAGAAAGTCACGAAAGTTCGTTTCCCATGTTAAGATGACCGAAATGAATGGTTCGAGCGTGGCCGAATTGTCAGATGATCGACATTCTTTGAGATTCAATGATGGGGAATCCTTTGCGGTTAAATGGGGAAAACCGCTCTACAGGAATTGGCGTTGTGAATTCTTCGATGCTAATAGTTACAGACAATTCTACGCTGGTCGCAAATGGGCTATATATCCTGAACCCGGCGCAAGAGACAAGTACCTATTGCGTCTGATGATAATTCAAAGGTTCTTACTCGACTTGATGGAGTTGGATGGCTTAATGGCAGCAGCATAATAGTGAACAAATTTGCTATTAATTGTCTTGAGGTTGAGGATAATAAGAATTGCCCTAACGATGCAGTTAGGTTCGGGAGTTCATTGAGCTGCAAACCCCCACTCAACTTTAATCAATCATAGAAATCATTCATAACTTGCGGAGCGAACATGGTCAAATTCGCTGGATATTCTCACGATTTCAAAATAAAGAAGCCGGACGAGGTGTTCGATGGCATCCTTCGCTGGCTCAATAAAGAGGATGCGGAAATCAAGAACTCGAACAAAGCATCGGAAATCATCGCGGTACATGGCTCTAGAACGGAATTCTCAGTTCTGCATAGAAATGCCAGGAAGACACTGCTTTTCAATCTCATTGCCACTAAAGATGGGGCTCAAGTTCAAGTCGAAGTGCATATTGATTGGACGATTTACTTCTCTGGTATTAATGACTGGAGGAGACAAATTCATGTTAGGAATTGTGTACTGCTCGAAGAGCTTTGGGCTAGCATTCAAGGTGACTCAAATAAAGGCAAGTTCGAACCTGGAAAGGAAGGAGCATGGGACTTGCGAGAATGGGAACCGGAACCGTATTCGAGCGGATGGATGTGAACGCTAAGTGGGTTGTGAATCTTAATGGCCTTCTCAATGATCATTGATGAACGCAAGAGAACTACATCGACTGAAAAGATGGGCTTGTATCAGTAGCAAAAGGGCTTTATTGCCTTGAAATTGAGGGAGTTAAGTCTGCTGGCTATATCGCTAGAATCGTCTCCGTCTGTCCCTCAAACCCTTACTCAACTCTATTCAATATAGCCAGGAAGAGGTGAGGCCTCGTCATCTCCTTAAATAGGGACGATAGGATAGATGTATCGGGGGATTACGTGACTGAGAAAGGCTCAGAGGTCGCGGACCCAGCATCACTTCAAGATATTGTAGAAGCAATCAAGAAGGACGTTAAAGCTGTCAAGGAATCGCTCCAATGGAACGTGACGCGCCTTGGGGCATTGATATTATTCATTGGCTCGTTTCTAGCATATTATCTGACATCAATCCAAACTTCAACGGTTACGGTATTGCTAGTTACGACTTCTCTTATCTTCGCTGCCATAATCGTATTCATCGTCCTGGGGATCGGTAAAAAGGTGACGATGTTTGTGATGGACGTATTAACGATAAGGAATTGGGAGTGGGAGTATAAGGGAAAGCTCTGATCAATTCTAACACCGAAGTCATTATGATGGCACTCGGACTATTCGTCTTAAATTTGGGTTCCTGCATGCTGAGCTAGGAGCTGGGGGTTCTTCGATAAGGGAGACACCAGGGATTCAAGCAAGCAGAGATTGCGCGAAGATCGCATGAATAATATTGGTGCAATTACGGGGGGAAATGAGATGGTTTCATTTCGAAGGGATTCTAACGCCATTCGATTAGTTTCAGCTTTCATTGTCGTTTGCCTGTTTTGTTCAATGGCGATAGTTGTTGTTTTCATACCTGAGGCCAATGGCACCTTCATTGAGAAGCATGTCGATGGTATTGGTCTGGATACTCCTCAAACATCCACATCGACCGATAGGATACTCTATTGGACGCAGATCACACCAGTCAATCAAGAGTCTGCCATTGATGCAGGGATCGTCGATGGTGGCATCTGCTGGGAGCCGTACTGGTCCGAACAGCTCGTAGATGGAACCGCCAAAGTCCTGGTCCAATCCTCGGCCATAATGCCTGGTTATCCCAGCGAAGTGATCGCTGCGAATTACAACTCCGCGACGTTCCCGGATAACGCAACCAATCACCAGCTCGTTGCCAGGGTCCTTCGGGCTAATTCGGATGCGACGGACTGGATAGAAAGAACCATCCATGAAGGAATGGGAGCAAATTACACTTCGCTGCTGAACATGGGAGCGCAATTCGTGTTCGGCGACACATCCTCCAGGTCTATCAACATAATTCAATCTGCTCTCGCTCATATCGATTACGGCTATGAGCTCACTCCTGCGATCAGGGAGGGGCTGGTGAATTTCACCTCTGCGTTCGACGATCTCGGCCTGTTATCAAGCTTTGGAGGGTACTCTAACGCGACGGACTTCGTGAATGGCATCGTGAACAGCAGCGACCAGGCGGTGTCTGCGAGCCTAAGCCCAAGCAGCACAATCCTCGGAACGATCAGGTTAGGATACCTAAACGGCGACCTGCAACAATTCGCTCGAATGGTCGCCATGAACACCAGCCTTTGGGGGGGCAAGAACCTCTTTCAGGTCTGGGGAGTCGATGTCACCTCACCTGCACCTTTTGCGAACGGTGGCGCGTTGATGAATGGCTTCGCCGTTAATTTGATCGATATGGGCTATCTGGGTTGCGCACCAGCGATCATCAAGCGGATCAATTCCAACATCCCTATCGAGATCGTATCCCTTGTTGATGCCGACGGGTCCGCCATTCTCGTGAAGCCAAGCGTTACTTCGCTTGATGATCTGAACCTCAAGACCGTAGCCAGCCCCGGCCCGGCCTCCCTGGAGCATTTGCTGTTGCTCCAATGGGCATCGATGAACGGCTTCGCTGTCGGTTTGGTTGGCACTGATACCGTTTCCACCTCTCCGAGGGACCTGAATGTCACCGCTGGCATAGGTCATATAGATCTTCAATGGGCCGAGCCATATTACTTTGGTGGAACGGTCACGAATTACACGATCTATCGCGGGACGACCTCAGGTGGAGAGTCCAAGTTAACGACCATCGGGACTGCTCTGAGCTACAACGATACATCGGTTACTCCTGGGCAGACCTACTATTACGAGGTCAGCGCGACCAACTCGATCGGGGAGAGCGCGCGATCGAACGAAACCAGCGCCAGAGTCCCCACTGTTCCATCCGCCCCTTTGAATCTTCATGCTGTGGCGGGCGATGGGTTCTGTGCTTTGAGCTGGGCTCCGCCTAGTGATCCTGGAGTGGGCGGATTAACCTATCACTTATTCCGAGATAGTCAACCAATATGGAATGGCAGTGCCATTAGCCATAACGACACAGGAGTCATTAATGGAATTACGTACAATTATACAGTTGCAGCGAACAACTCGATAGGTTGGGGCCTGAACAGCACTTCAATAGCGGCGACTCCGTTCTTGCCAGAGCCCCCTGGCATTCCGACCGGATTACATTTGGTAGCGAGCAGCGGTCAAGTGAGCATCAATTGGACGGTCCCGAGCATCTCAGGGGACTCCCCTATCACTGGTTACAAATTGTATCGTGGGAACTCCTCGGACTCGCTCATCTATCTTGTTAGTGTCATAGGTACCAACTATACCGATACCGGCCTGACCAATGGCCAGACTTACTGGTATGAAGTGAGCGCGGTCAATGCCGTTGGAGAAGGAGTGAAGGCCGCCTCAGTATCATCTACGCCCTTCACAGTCCCTGATGCCCCAACCGGGCTGACAGCAATAGCTGGCAATCTTCAGTTATCTCTCAACTGGACCGTCCCGGTCTCCAATGGAGGTAGGGAGATTGATTATTACGTCGTCTATCAGGATGGAGTCGCACTGCCTAATAATGTGCCTGGCCTGAACACCACGATTACCGGTCTAACAAATGGACAGAACTATTCGTTCTCAGTCGCAGCGCACAACGATGCCGGTAACGGCACTCGAAGTAATGCGATGGCCATTACTCCAGCAACAGCGCCCGGGGCACCGACAGGAGTAACATCGACACCCGGAATTGGCAAAGTGACAATCACCTGGCAGGCCCCCTCCTCGACCGGTGGAAGCCCGATCATAGGTTATGTTTTGTACCGTGATTCCAATCCTCTCGTCATAGTCAACGCCTCAATATTGAGCTATCTGGACACTTCATGCAAAGTGGGGACGACCTACTATTATTATGTCACAGCGTATAATGCCGTCAATACTGGGCCTGTTTCAGCATTTGTGAGCGTAACATTACAACCAGACAACACTACGCTATATGCTGGAATCGGAATTATCGCAATCGCGCTTGCCGTCGTACTGGTAGGAGCGTTCTTCGTAATCCGCAAGCGCAGGGGCAAGAATTAGGAAAAAGGGCTTTATTTCCTTGATATTGAGGGAGCTAAGTCTGCTGGCTATATCGCTAGAATCGTCTTCGTCTGTCCCTCAACCCCCTTACTCAACTTTATTCAATCTAGCCAGGAACAACATCGTGAGCCAGAGAGGACAACTCTATCTTCTGATTCATCGGAACGGCAAGACCTTGTTTCCGATTGATTCTGGGCGATAGAAGCCTTGGGGATCCACGAGTCCTAAATACCTCATCCATGAATTATTGACTGCAGGCAGGACTCATGCCATCGAGTCAACCCCAACGGGAATTGAAGAACGAAAGGAGTTCATTTTGGAAAATGCGAGTGCCTCCTAGGTGGCGACATAAGATTGCCGTTCTCGCCATCCTTGTTATTGTCATCCTCGTGATTTGGACAGCATTAACACTCAATGACACATTTGGCATAAAAGATGTCAGAATCGTGGTGGAATACGATCACCATTGGACGGGTGGCGACGGTCAATGGGATGTGGAGAATGCATTGAGCATGACCGGCAATTACTCGCATGTTTGGCATTGGGGATACGGCGGTCATTGGACCGCCGACGTCCATGCGCAGAAGGATGACGGGTCGAACGCCACCTTGAGGGTCTGGATCGAGACGTTGGATGGGAGGATCTTAAAATCAGCGACTACCAGCGAACCTTATGGGATGGTCCAGCTCGATATGGTATTGTGAATAGTTGTTCGGTTCACAATCGGAAGGCGTTGTGATAGCTAATACAATGAGGTTCGGGCTCTGAGGGATGAGCTGGATGCTTGTCAGAGGTTCGAACCCCGGCAGCCGCACTCTCGTGTCTATCCAGACAATTATCTTTTGATTTCAATCAATGAGGAAAGGGAATTTGTTGTCCAGTAAACCCCTTCATCATTTTCTTATAAATATCGAAGTGAATCGTGGCGTATAAGAAGAAAAATATTTTAGGATGGGCCTTTCAGCCCACCCTGAGTCAGATGGATGACTACGGGTTCGGAGCGGGGCACGCTCCGGCTTCCTCCTCCTTCGGCGTGGTTATTCCTACCGCAGCTAGGACGGCGTCTGCCGCTGCAAGGATCGTGCTGCGGTTGCTTGTGATCTTGCCGCCCGTGACAAGTCCGGCCTCCTGCCACATCTTGTTGCTCCGCGACCAGTCAATCGTGCCCAAGAGCCTGAGCCGATCGTTGATCCTTGACTGGTCGCCCCTCTTGATGAAGAAACCCGCCCTGGCCAGCACGATCAGGCCCACACCGCTCAGGCACACGTTGTCTTCGCGAATGGGGCGCACTTCGGACGCCTTTCGCTTCGACCCCAGCTTGATGACATCATTCCAGGGCTTGATCGTGGCTGACATCAACTCGAAGAACCCCGTACAATCCGCCACAAGGGCATCGTACGCCGCCTTCGTCACGGAGTCGCAATCAAGTTTGTCCACTGGGTACTTGTCCGCAAGCTCTCTCTCGGCAAACCTCAGGCTGGACTGCGACTTCCCGGTAAGGTACTCTACCACGGCATTCCTCATGTTGTTGATGGTGTAGATCTTGGCGCTGTTCTTGCTGATCGATGTCACGAGCGCCTCGACGTTCGCATCGCCGAAGCCAGACACGCCCCGGTAGAGGTCTACGGTCAGTTTATTCACTGTCCCCCTCGTGTCGAAGACGGTCGTGATTGATTTGGCCATGGGCTTCACGTTCGCGTTCATGTCCACGAAGTCCTGGTGCGCTTTTACGATGTCTCCCTCAAGGATGAGGTCGAGGAGGATCGACTCTGACCTGAAGCGTTCCTGGTCCTCATTCAATGCTAATGCTATCCCGAGCTTGCGGTGTTGACCGTCAGCGATCTGCAACAAAGCCCCATCGCGAACATAAAGGTACACTGTCGCTGTCTTGTTGGTGGTGTACTCGATGCCGCTCAGGTCGGACCTCTTGATGGCCACCTTGACATCGACTGTATTCGTGACGTTCAAGGTTATCGTGCCAAGGACATAATCTTCGTTATTCATTAGATAGTTCTTGATGTCCTCGGCATGAGGTTTGTCTAACGGTCGCTCCCATAGCTGCGCCACATCGCCGATGCCCATTTCCCGGGCTTCACTCGCCTTGATTAGGTCGGCGGCTACAGTTAGTCCCCTGAGCGCAGGGAATGTCGCCACGAAGGTTACGTGAAACCTTCCTCCCTGCCAGAACAATCGAGCCGGGTACTCCTTGAAGTTCGCGAGTTGGAGCCGGCCATCGCCGTCTGTCAGGACCATTACGGTCTTCAGGAACGTCTCGCCGTTGCTGTTTGCTTCCATCTTAGATCCCTCCGCTGGTATTCTGGCCAGGTGAATCTCTCTTCCGGGACTTCGGGCGTTTGGGGCCCATCTCGATTCCCGGTACGAAGGCGCAGGTGGTTGTTTCTCCGACCCCGCCTTCGATTTCGTTCGCGCGCATCGCTCCAATCTGCTGTCTGGGTTCATTCCCCAGTACACTTTTGTTTTTGTACATTTCTGTACTCCTCGAAGTTGGAGCATGCGCGCGGCGTTGACATCAGATCTCGCCGGCCCGTACGCCCACAACTTCTCGATTGACATTGTTTTATCAAGTATAAAAATGTAATCATTAGGCGTAGTTACGTCTATCATTTGACGTAATGATCTTACGACCTTATACCCATGATAATTTCGTAAGCGGAAACTGCCCGGGGAGATTCCTTAAATACCCTGGCAGCCATGTAATGGATGACATCAGATCTCGCCCAGCTATGAAAACATAGCTGGAGGGGCCTTTTTCTTTTCCATCCAGAGAGAATTTCATACGACGACTTCCTAATTCTCCATGATGATTTCCTTGACCGCTTAAGGATGATCTCAACGATTGCAAGGTGCTTGCTTGATCAATTCAATTTGTCGATAATTTCGACTGCTCTTGTTATTGTCGAGGCGTTTCTCAATTGCGCAGCTATCTTTAGATAGTCTATGACTTGTGTAATTGAGTCCTTATATTTAGGTTTCAGACTTATGATCTTGTTAGCCATATCTTCTAAACTTTGATGTTCATCATAAATAAATACGCAACTGCTCAACAACTCCAAATCAAACGCTGATTTTGAATTGAGTTTGGCTGCGATGCGAGCTAGCAACGACTCCCACGCGCTGTTAGGCATCTCGAGTCCCGGGTAATCTTTAAGGAAGTCTCTTCCTTTCTCACCTAGGGAGTATTTGTACGTCCCAGCGAGATCCTTCTCTTCGTCAACGAGACCCAATGCAACCATAGTCTGAATTTCATTCGCCAGTTCAGGAGAATATGGACCATAATCAGCCCAGTTAAATTCCTCGGGGAATGTGAACCTCGACATTTTAAGGATGTAGACCGTCTTCTGCAATTTCTTTCTTCCTTCGATCGTGCCTGAGCTTTTTAGCAACAGGCAGATGCCGCATACTCGACTGAATAGTTGGCCCATCCTTCAAAACCTCTGCCAGGCTTCCGAGAATCAATGATGGTTATAAGTACTTATATGTAACCACGTGGTCTACGACAGTAGTCAACCAAGTAGCTTCTCGACCTCGGACTCAATTCCGTTCGGAACGAAGAAGTACCAGACGCGGTACTCCTTTGGGGGTCGGATATAATCCTCGATGTCCTTTTCTTCCGTTGTAAATATCGCATCTTCCTTGTCCTTCATTGCTGCCCCATATGGCTTGTAAGCCTCAATGCCTTCTTCTTCCAAGATCAAATAATATTCTGGGTCAAGCTTTAGGCCCTTCACTAAACTCTTCATCTTGTCCTGATTCTTCCACGTTTGAAGGATAAGTGATTCACCACCACTAACCAAGTTATTCCTTTCAACTACCTTCAGAAGCTTCCTTGCTATGATGCGACCGGAAAGGTCAGCAAGTATGGGGTCGTTATTGTGCCTCCAAGAATAAAGGTGAGAGAAAACGTCGGCGTCGGTTAAGGAGATGAAATCTTGGAGATTGATATTCTCGCCGATGATCGCGCGCTCATAGGCATCGCTTGGCTCGAATTTGCCATCCATGGCGAGGTTCTTAACCCTCTTGTTGGCCATTGCCAATAGCTTTTCACAGCACACTTTCGCCTTGTGCCAGTATACTTGATAATACATGGTATATCGGCTTATCAGGTAGTGCTCAACGGTATGCAGACCTTTGGGGCTGACACGAAGGTTCCTATCTTTCGATAAGCGAACCGTTTGAACCAGCCTCTCTAGATCAATTGCACCGCAAGGATTTCCAGTATAGTATGAGTCGCGAACCAAATAGTCGAGCCGGTCTACGTCTAGTTGGCTGGAGACCAAATAGTGCTGATATGGCGGCTTGGTTGGTCCTTTTAAAACCTCGATGACCTTCGACGGTTGCACCCCATTCTCTTTCAGAACTTCATTCACCTCGCTGCTATCATCGAGTATGATTTTTTCTGTCGTCACTTCGTGTTTCCAGGGATTAATTTGCCTTTCCAATGCATGCGACAATGGAGTATGCCCCAAGTCATGAAGAAGAGCGGCCACATATAGCTCCACATTGTCGCATTTCTCATCCCCATTTAGGAGGCGATCAATCTTGAGAGCGAGATGATAGGCTCCTAGGCTGTGAGAGAAGCGACTATGGTCAGCGCCCGGAAATACGTAAGAGGTGAGGCCAAGCTGCCTTATTAGTCTCAGCCTTTG
>PNBI01000067.1 GCA_003135935.1 Methanomassiliicoccaceae archaeon | reverse complement strand
ATCGGCACCTGCACCAACGGCCGAGTCGAGGACCTGAGGATCGCTGCGAGCATCCTTGATGGGAAGCAGGTGGCGAAGGGGGTTCGATTGATCGTTTCCCCTGCATCCAAGGAAGTGCTCCTGTCGGCGATGGAGTGCGGGGCGATCCAGAAGCTCGTGAAGGCTGGAGCATCGGTCACGACGCCCTCCTGCGGGCCTTGCGTCGGTACCTGCAACGGCATCCCCTCCGACGAAGAGGTAGTGCTATCCACAGCCAACCGGAACTTCAGGGGAAGGATGGGCAACTCCCGCTCGTCGATATTCCTTTCCTCGCCAGCGACTGCGGCTTACAGTGCCATCAAAGGCTTCATCGCCGACCCACGGGAGGTGCTCTAGATGAGACAATTGGCTGGCAAGGCTCGCAAGTTCGGAGACAACATCAACACAGATTATATAATTGCAGGGAAATACAAATTCAAGAGCACTGACATGAACGATATGGCAAAGCATCTGATGGAGGACGTCCGGCCGGGGTTCATCGACGAGATCGAGAAGGGTGATTTCATCGTCGCTGGGCACAATTTCGGCATGGGCAGCAGCCGGGAGCAGGCGCCGCTGGTCATCAAGGCAGCGGGCATATCGGCGGTCATCGCCAAGGACTTCGCCCGCATCTTCTACCGCAACTGCATCAACGTCGGACTGCCGGTCATCGAGTGCGATACCGATTCGATCGAAGAGGGGAACGAGATCAAAGTGGACCTCGAGAAAGGAGTGGTGCACAACATCACCAAAGGGTCGAAGATCAAGGCGACCCCACTGCCACCTGTGATGATGAAGATCTTGAATGATGGTGGGCTCGCCGAGCACTTCAAGAAGCATGGCGAATTCAAGCTCGAGTAATCGAAGTAGTCAAGGGATGAGACCAATGACGGACCAGGCTCAGTTGGAGAAGGCAAAGGAGCATTTCGCCAAGCTAGTCAAGGAGCAATTGGACCGCGTGGAGGAGATGAAGCGCTCCCAAGGCTGGACCGATTACTCGAAAAAGGAGCGCATCGTCATCGGCATCGTAGGCGGCGATGGCATCGGTCCTTACATCACCAAGCATGCGCATGCCATCCTCAAGTTCATTCTGGCAGATGACATCAAGTCGGGAAAAGTGGAGCTGCGGGTCATAGAGGGCTTGACAATCGAGAATCGAGTCAAGGTCCTCAAGGCGATCCCTGACGACGTCCTGGTGGAGATCAAGAAATGCGACGTAATACTCAAGGGGCCTACCACCACCCCGAAGAAGGGCGACCGCTGGCCGAACATTGAATCGGCGAACGTCGCCATGCGCCGAGAGCTAGACCTTTTCGCGAACGTGCGACCGATGCGCGTCCCGGCCCAAGGCATCGATTGGATATTCTTCAGGGAGAACACCGAAGGCTCGTACATCCTTGGCAGTAGGGGCATCAACGTGACCGACGATCTGGCGTTCGACTTTTGCGTCGCAACGACCCAGGGATCGGAGCGCATCATCCGCTTGGCGTTCGAGCACGCCAAGAAGAATGGCATCAATAAAGTGACCGTCGTTACCAAGGCGAACGTCATCAAGACCACGGATGGCAAGTTCCTTAGCGTGGCGGAGAAGGTAGCCATGGACTACCCTGGCATCAAGTGGGACGACTGGTTCATCGACATCATGACCGCCAAGCTTATCGACGAGGCGCGGAGGACCGAATTCCGGGTAATGGTCATGCCGAACTTGTATGGGGACATAATCACCGACGAGGCGGCGCAGATCCAGGGTGGCGTGGGGACGGCAGGCAGCGCGAACATCGGCACGAAATACGCGATGTTCGAGGCGATCCACGGGTCCGCTCCGCGCATGGTGGAGGAAGGGCGGGCGGAGTATGCCGATCCTTCCAGCATCATCAAGGCCGCGGCAATGCTCCTGAACCACATCGGGAGGACGGAGAGCTCGAAGCGGCTGGAGTTCGCACTGGACATATGCACGCAGTTCGAAAAGAGGATCGCGATAACCGGTCGCTCCTCTGGCGCAAGCGGGGAGCAGTTCGCGCATTACCTCATGGAGACGCTTTCGGATTGCGGGCTGGAAGCGAAATGGAGCAGGTACTCAGGCAGAATGCCTTAAGGCCCTAGCTTCTGATCGGCTCCTTGTCGTCAATCCTCATCGCTGCATTGATCGCTATCTCCGCAATGTCCATCGCCAACATCGTCGTCCGGTTGATGCTATCGATCGCGAATGTCTTGACCATAGCGGCCACGTTAGCTGGCATGCGAGTATTGGTGTTCAGATCCTGCCCACGCTGCACCAGCTCCGTTCCCTTGTCAATGATCAGGTTGGCGGTGTCTATGTCCTTGAGGAAGAACGCTTCCATGGCTTTATCGAGCAGGACCAGAGCGGAATCGCTAAGCTTGTCGATCTCGGCCTGATTGCTTATGTTGACCTTTGCATTGATCGCGATGATGGTGTTGCTCGCGATCTTCTCTGCATGATCTCCGATGCGCTCGATCCCCCTGGCGACCAGCATCAGGTTCATGCCTTCGAAGATGTCGACCCCGATCTTCTCGCTCAATTTGCGGTCCTTCAGAATCATGTTGTATTGCTTGACCGCCATCCAGTAGAGCCGGTCAACGTCCGCATCACGGTCGATGACATCCTCTGCTAATGCCAGGTCCGATTCTCTGAGAGCGGATATTGCATCTCTATGCATGCTGCCGACGATCAGATGCATCCTTCGGACGCATTTCTCCTGAGGAAGCTCAACTGGGTCGGACAGGTCGTGCAGGACCACGGTGTTGCTCGTCTCCTCGATCACCTCAGGACCGATCACCATACGAGAGATCTCCTTGACAGCATGCTTCAGTTCCAGGTCCAATCGCTCTTTCGAGCGCACTTCAATGATGTTGTATCCTGCAAGGTAAGCGCCGATCAACTTTCTTGTTAGGTGCTCTTTTGATTCATTTGGTCCAACCCAAATCACCTTGCGGGAATCAGTTTTAGTTCTATCTATCTTCGGGTCGATTGAAATTGTCCCATCTGCCATGACCCTAATCGCCAGCGAATCACCAGGCTTAATGGAATTGCTCCTTATCCAATCCTTTGGAAGCGAAATGGTCATTGTTGAGGCGCCGGTCTTCTGAATTCTCCTTATCTCCAATTCCATCACCTGGTTTATTTCTGAGGGGGGTATCAGTA
>PNBI01000119.1 GCA_003135935.1 Methanomassiliicoccaceae archaeon | reverse complement strand
ATGTATCTTTTTGTCTTTTTTGCATAATAATCGGATAGATTGCTCAATTTCATTTATATCCCCGAATATATTACTCAGTGCATGCAGCATTATGCGAAACGCACTTCCTCCAAATGCCATGGACCAATTAGTATTTTCCCTTCTATTGTTGACCCTCTAGGTCAATTAATAGAGGAAATGCTTCCCAATTCTCATTTCCCCTAAAGGATGGTCTTCCCGATTCCAGTTTCTCGACAATCGGTCGGACATGATTGTTGGTTAATATCCCAAACGTGAATTGATCTCTCATCTAAATTCGATTCCGTGATTCAGGATACGCTGAGGATGGCTTTGGCGAACTCCTCCACATTTCCCTGCCAGCCCTCCTTTAATGATCCTTTAAGTGTCTCCCCCGAAACCAAGAATATCCTTTCGGCAACTTTCACCATCCCCTTTTCTGCCAAGATTTCAACCAGTACGGGAATGGTTTTTCTTGATCGGTCGAGTTCTTCTTCAGTTGGCATTAGGCCGGTCTTTTTGTTGGGCACTGCATCTCCATGCGTCGCGAATATGGCATACTTTGTGCCTGATGGCAATATTACCTTCTTGATGAAACGGCGCATGCTCCCTATCGGCCCGTCGAATCGCGTGGGTGAACCAAAGATGTATAGGTCGGCAGGTGCCAGCTCCTTAGGCTTCGACTCGTCGATATGGTGCACGTTAACCTGAATTCCCTTGGCTTCCATGACACGTCGCAGCTCCTCGGCAACCTTTGCTCCGTTCCCGAACTTCGAGGCGTGGTAAAGCTCAATCTTCATTGAATTCCTCCACAGCCGATAGGCAGTCAAATCCTATTAATGACTTCTTGGCCCGACAATCGCAGGGTCGGTGAGGGGCATTGAAACATCAGTAGGAATCGATCTAGACGCCTCGTATTGGACATCAGCGCAATCCAATTGCGAGGTCGTCGAAGAGAACCTTCCCTTTCCCAAGAGTAAGGGGTGAACCGTGGTTAGGTACTCGTGCATAAGCTCTCTACCAATAAGGGATCGGGCGAGGCCCGCACCACCTGCTTGACGTTACATTGCCAAAGCATTACATCGAGATGAAAATCAATCGGTTCAGATTCAATGCGGGTAGGGAAGGGTCAAAATGAATGCAATCAGAGACATGACGAGCGTTTGATTCACATCGCTATTATACAGGTCCACTTGGCAGCCATCTGAGTTGTTCGAGCCGTGGATTATTGCGAGAACATTCCCGTCCGGGGCTCTAACATAAAGACCATTCTTCTTCAGGCCATTGAATGAATCGGAGGCTGACAAGCTCAAGTTCCAATTGATCGCATAAGAAAAAGGGTCGGAATAAGCAACAAGCTGATTGGAAGCATCAAAGAGTCCGAATTGATCGAGGAACTTCTTCGAAGGCGATTGTCTCGGCGGAGGATAACGTATCATTCCAAGCGGGAGGTTCGCGGGATCCGTGATTCCAAAGGTCATGTANNTCGCAATGCCTCCCGCCTAAGCTGTCCTCAAGCCATAAATCAGCCATTCGTGAACCAAAAAAACCAATCGTTCTTCCTTCACTGTCCTTTATCGCAATTCTTGATTCTAGATGAAGAACCGACCCCGGTGGATCGAAGCAATACTGCATCTTATCAAACAATGGCATCCAAATTCCTCTCGTCCGCTTTCCGATAGATATGTAATTGACATCAATAAATTGATTCTCAACAACGGCAGGCAATCAGCGTGGGGAAGATCATCTCTCGATGCGAAGCCTTTCAGCCATCAGGAGATAGAATGATGCCAGTCCACTCCATTCTCCCCAGTTTCTGGCAAGCTCTCTGACCTGATCGGCCGAGGCAGCCTTGCCATCGAAATAGAAACGGGAGACGGTCCTCTTGATGCCGAGATCGTCTGCGGGGACGGCTTCGAACCTACCCATACCCCGGATTATTACGAGTTCCGCTGTCCATCTGCCAACGCCGCGGAGATTGGTAAGCTCCTCGATTAGGTCATCTGTGTTCGAACGACCACGCATCGATTCAAGGTCTATCTTACCGTCTACAACAGCTTTGGCAGAATCTCGGACATATTCCGCCTTCCTTACACTGAGTCCCAAATTGCGCATTTCTGCAATTTCGGCATGGCCTAATGCTTCTGGTCTGGGAAAGGTGTAATAGATATCGCCATCGATCTTGGCCTCTTCTCCAAAGCGCTTTATCAACCTTAGCTGCAAAGCCCTGGCAACATCCAATGATATCTGCTGCTCGATTATCGAATCGACTAGCGCCTCAAAGACGGTCTCAGTTCTCGGCGCCTTCAGTCCCTCGAGCCTCTCCACCAATTTAGCTAGAACCGGGTCTTTCTTTGCGACCCTATAGAAAGGCTTCAAGTCCATCTGGAGGTTAAGTAATGCATTCACTTTGTCTGCAACTCGAATGTTCTCTTGATGTTCAGAATGAACGAAATGAGTGCGAACGACCAGTGATGGCTTGTTAACGCTTCCCACCGATCGGATCTTACAAAGGAAGGGCTTGGAATCGATGCTCAACATCTGCCAGAATTCCCCATCCTGGAATGTCCTAAATTGTTTGTCGCCCTTTGAGAAGATGTTTGCACTCAGCTCGAAATCGTAAGGTAGAACGGGCTCAATGGAGATTTCGTGCCACGATGTTGGTTTCATGCGCCCTAAGATAGCAGCATTTTGTATTTATTCCGCTCTGCGCTTTAGTCTGAAAGAGGCGGACAGGAATTGGTTTCAACCTCTTGAGCAAACATGCAATCAACGGATGGATCCCATTATTTTCACTGCTGCGAATTAGTTCAGTATGCTGGATATGAACCTTTAACTGGTAGTATGCGGATGCTCCCTTGCTTCGGCCGCATCGGTTTGTATGGGAATCCTCCAACTTGGTTCAGCGTGCCTAAGCTTGGTGACTGCCTCTTTACGATAAGTCTATAATTGATCTTAATGTTGAATCAGCGGTCAAAAGGTTGGACTATCTTGATCAGGTATATTTGGGTTCGAAATGGTCCTTTACGCGGGAAATGGCCTGTTCCAATTCGTTCATTCCAATCGGCTTGATAATATAATCCAGCACATCCTGCTTTCGAGCCTTCTCTTTGTCCTTCTCAGAAGTTGACCCTGTAAGAACGATTACTGGAACCTGCGGATTAGACCTTTTTATGTGCTCCAGCACTTCGTGCCCGTTTATTCTCGGCAGATTGAGGTCCAGAAATACGATATCAGGCAAATCCCCTTTCGACCAATGCTCAACCGCTTCGATTGCCTTCTCACCGTCATCTATTATCGTTATGGCCGCTCCGGGTCTTGCAGCAAGTATGATCTCGCGAGCAAGCAACTGGTCTGCAGGGTTATCCTCTACAAGAAGAACATTAATCGATCTTATTTCTAGCCCAGTTGCTTCGTTCCTCTCGCAGTGAAATCGATGTCGAGAAGCCATGCCATATCCTGAGCCATCATTACGTAGTTCCATTGCCATACTATTCTTTTCCTCTATTCCAAATATATCGTCCCAATACCTCGAGGTTTTATCTGACGCTCTTTTTGAGTGATTTGCTATGCCGGGCCTTAACCTATTCCAGCGTTTGCAGCGGTGAAATATAGCCCGGAATGATACATAAGCGAATTTCGTAGTGATCCGAGCCTTATCATGGCCTGATGCAACATAGGGACACTCTTGATCGAATGCCATTTCATTTTGCGGATTCGGCAGCAGTCCTATTTAAACCGAATAAATGCCGAGTGAACCCTAAATTGCTCAGGGTTCAAGTGCCATTTCCCGAACTTTCGCTATCGATCGTTCGACATGCTTCTTCGGTTGTATTTGAGAAGAGAAGACCATTCTTATCACGCCCTTCTTATCGATAACATAGGTTACCCGGCCAATAGAATTGCCAATGCCGAAAGCACCGAACATCTCCCTTACCTTGTTATCTTTGTCGCTAAGCAATCTGAAAGGCAGCTCATGCTCGACCTCGAACTTCTTGTGGGATTCCACGCTATCGCCGCTTATCCCGATGACCTCCGCGCCCTCCTTTTGAAATGCTTCGTACATCTCGCGGAATGCATGAGCTTCCATCGTACATCCAGATGTGAAATCCTTTGGATAGAAATAGATCACCAAAGGCTGCTTCCCGATCTTCTCGGCCATATCGACTTCTTTGCCATCCTGGTCCAGCAACTTGAATATCGGTACCTTATCGCCTTCCTTCAATCCAGTCATAAGTCTCAGACAATTCACAGAGCAATTGGGATATAAGGTTGTCCTTGGTACCTTGCTATCTGAGCTACTTCTTCCTTTGGGACTTAGAGCGCAGATTCGAGATATCATCAAGCTTACGAAGAGCGATTGATTGGCTCTTAGTCAGGGACATGAACGCGCCCATCATGATCGCCTCAAGGATCTCGTCCTTGCTCGCTCCTGCATTGAAGGCCGCCTCTATATGGACGTTCAAGCAGTGCTCGCTGGCGACCGCGGTTCCCGCTGCCACTGCGGCCAGCTCCGATGTCTTGCGGTCCAGATGGGCCGGTTTGAACATCACTCTCTTCGAAAGGTCATGGTACGGGATGAAAATGTCAGGTCTGGTCGATAGGAATCGGGGTACGAAAGGTATCGTTCCAAAGAATTCCTTGGTTTCCTCGAGCCGCCTTGCCACTTGAGATTCGATGTCAGCCTTTCCTTTTCTCGTCGATCCACTCTTGCCCGCCATTTCCTCGCCCATTCTGCAGAAGGGCCTAACTGATAGATATCAGTTGTCCAGTGATGCCCTCACGGCTTTCTCAACCTGACCGTGATCAAGGACCTATGACCAGAATCCCCAGAGAATTTCGTTGGCTTGTTCGAGGAATTGATCGTAATCGGGAGGTAGCCATCAAATAGGGAGAGGATCTCCCCCTCTGTGAAATAGTGATTGAATACCCCATTCCCCCGGAGGTAGGTTTCCGGCTCTATCTCCTCCCCTTTCCCAAAGCGCATGTCGTTCACTGAGAAGAATCGGCCAATAATCACGCCTCCGGGCTTGAGGACTCTTCGCATCTCCTCGACCGCGTATCCTCTTTCTCCCGAGAGAAGATGGTCAAGGAAATGCACCGAAGCAAGGCAGTCGAATGAAGCCTCCCCGAATGGCAGGTCCAGGCCATCCGCTTGGACCAAGGATAATCTCTCGGACACTACCCTCTTGCTCAAGATCAATAACGCCGTTCTCGATGTGTCAAGTCCAACGACCTCCAGGCCCTTCTCCACCAGCGCGATCGCGGTCTTCCCGTCCCCGCATCCCAATTCCAACACTCGGCCTTTGAGCCCGCTCAAGTCCAGGTCGGATGGGCCGCGCCAGCGTGGATGTTCCTGGCGGTACGATTCGTCCCAGGCAGACTTCCGCGACATCGTCGTGTACCGCTGAGTTTTCTCTAGCATATCGCTCATTTCACCGCTTCTCCAAGCGGATACGCACCGATTCGGAGTGAGCTTGCAACCCTTCCGCCTCGGCCAAGGAGATCGCGATGGCCCCGATGCTCTCCAACCCTTTCCTGTTGATCTCCTGCACGGAGACGCTTTTGCAGAAGTGCTGGACATCGAGCCCTGAATAGGTCCTGGAATAGCCTGCGGTCGGCAGGACGTGATTCGTGCCCGAGGAATAGTCGCCACAAGCAACGGGCGAATACGGCCCGATGAACACCGCGCCAGCGTTCTTGATATTGGTCAACACTGATCGCGGGTCCTTGGTCTGGATCGACAGGTGTTCCGCGGCGATTTCGTTGACCTTTTCCGCTCCCTCCTCCAAGTTCTTTACCAAGACATAGCCGCAGTTGGAAAGCGAACGGACGATGATATCGCAGCGTTTGGCACTTTTCACCTGCGTATCTATGATGCTGCCAACTCTCTTGGCAAGCGCGGCATCGGTTGTTATCAGCACGCATGCAGCTTCTGGATCATGCTCGGCCTGAGCGATGATGTCCGCCGCGATAAAGGCTGGTTCGGCACTACCATCGGCAAGAACTGCCAGCTCGCTCGGTCCAGCAGGGAAATCGATGTCTACGTAGTCCTTCAATTGCATCTTCGCGGCAGTGACATAGACATTCCCTGGACCGACAATCTTCTGGACTGGCTTTATCGCTGCCGTCCCCAGCGCCATTGCTGCGATAGCCTGTGCCCCGCCAACGGAGAATATCTCGTCCGCCCCTGCGATATCGAGTGCCACGAGTATAAGCGGGTGGACCGGAGGCGGCGTGCAACAAACCACCTTCCTGACTCCGGCGATCTTCGCAGGAATGATGCACATCAGGGCGGTGGATGGGTATGCGGCCCTTCCCCCAGGGACATAAACACCGACCCGATCCATTGGCATGGAGCACATGCCCAGCCGCACTCCTTGCTCGACCTCCTTCTCCCAATTCAGGGCCTTTAGCTGTAGAGAATGGAATCTCTCGATCCGCTCCTTTGATCGCTTCAGGTTCTCGACCAGCTTCAGGTCGACATCCGAGTACGCCTCCCTTATCTGATCGGCCTCGATCTTCAGGCTCAGCAAATCGACTTTATCATAACGTTTCGTTAGCTCGATCAGCGCCCGGTCGCCCTGTTTTTGCACTTGCTCAATGATATTCTTGACAGGCTCTCGGACATCCTGTAATCCAGCACGTCTTTCACGTATCCAATCTTGCGCATCTAATTGGTGCCACATCGGACTTCAAACTCCTAGCCATTACTTCTAGGTTTTTATCAGCTCATCTGAGGCCGTTACGAAAACAACAAGTTCTATAACCCAAAATCGCTGTCGGGTTGGATATGGCAACCAAAGTGAATTGCTCTCACATCCTGGTTAGCAACGAAAACGAAGCAAAGCAGCTGATGGAACGGATCAAAGCGGGCGAGAATTTCGCAGATCTTGCGAAGAAGGTCTCCAAATGCCCTTCAGGGAAGAAAGGCGGCGAGCTTGGGTGGTTCGGAAAGGGACAAATGGTCCCGGAATTCGAAAAGGTCGCTTTCGAAAACGAAAAGGGTAAGATCGTCGGTCCGGTGAAGACCCAATTTGGCTGGCATATTATCAAGATCGTTGATACTCGTTGAATATAGTTCACTGAAAGATTACCATCGTCCAAACCCATTCATTCCTATTCTCATTCGCCGAAAAGGCGAGGAAGATTGATAAGCCATCCTGACCGATACGTGGGACAAACTGCTCGTTTAGGGAGGATTACGTAATGACAGACCAGAGCCAATCGACCCGCGTATGCCCAGGATGTGGGAGAGAGATCTCCACGGTTCATGCTTTCTGCCCTTATTGCGGAAAGCCAAGAGGTCCAGCCGCCTCAGGGGTACAGTCGGGTCCGAACCCCACCCCAGGCGAGCGTCTCTGTCCTGGCTGCGGCCGAATGATTCCGGGGGGGCTGAACTTCTGCCCGTATTGTGGAAGGCCGGGACCATCTGGACCGCCGATTGGCGAGCCATTGGCTCAACAGAAGCGACTCTGCCCAGGTTGCGGTAGGGAGATTCCAGAAGGACTGGCATTTTGCCCTTATTGCGGCCGGCCAGGACCGAGCGGTCCAGCTCCGAGCCGTGCTGAGACAGCCCCGGCCGACCAATCGAATGCCAATGCACCGGCGGCGCCACTATCCAAGCCAAAGGTGACCTGTATGGCATGCGGCAAGGAAGTTCCAGATGGACTCAACTTCTGTCCGATGTGCGGTAAACCCGCTCCCTTTGCGCGATCATCATCCGCTGAAGGAAAAGACGCCGAACCGAAAACGCGCAAATGCTTTGGCTGCGGTCGAGACATCCCGGTCGGTCTGAACTTCTGCCCATATTGTGGAAGACCCGATGATGGAGCAAAGTCCATGAGAACGTCTGGCTCGAGTTCTCCACCTCCTTCGAACCTCCCCAAGAAAACCAGATTGTGCGTTGGCTGCGGAAGGGAGATCCCAGAGGGATTGGCTTTCTGTCCATATTGTGGGCGACCATCGCCGCTTAGCTCGCCCCCTCAGGCTACTCCAAGCGCTCAAAGCGGTCCGGAGCAAGTTGACAATAAGATAAGATGCATGACTTGTGGCCGTGAATTCCCGGGGAACCTGAACTTCTGTCCTTATTGCGGGCGTCAGAACGTTCCAAGCCCTGCGGCACCATCCTCGCCGCTGGCTCCGACGGCTCAAACAGAGACAAGTTCTCCTCCGACCGCCGGCACTCAAGTTGCAACAAGACTATGCATGGGGTGCGGGAAGCAGGTACCATCAGAATTGAAGTTCTGCCCCTATTGCGGAAGACCTGGGCCCGAAGCCTCGACTCAGAATGTGGCATCGACTCCTCCCGAACCTGCAACCAGGATCTGCCCTGGCTGCGGAATGGAGATATCGACATCGCACAAGTTCTGCCCTGAATGCGGAAGGCGGCGGGATTGAAGGAATAGATTTCGCGCCCAATTGCAAATGACATCTGGATTGCCAATAATCTTTAAGTATCCAACAAAGATATATCCGCAAATCTGATTGAAGCCAGCATTGGTTGCAATCAACAGGGAGGAAGAAATCGATATGGTCGACCAACAGAACACTCGTATGTGTACAGGATGCGGGCGACAAATCCCGGTCGAATACAATGTATGTCCGCATTGTGGCAGACCTCAGAACCAAGCCCCCTATGGGCCAGCTCCGCAACCCTATGGCCAACCGTATGGCCAGCCGCAGCAATATGAGCCGGTGGGAGCCCTAAGATACCTTCTGTATCTTCTGTCTCTCAGCTTCATTATCGGGCTCATCATATTCTTGATTTGGAACAATGACCCGAATCCAGAAAAGAGGCATATCGCAAAGAACTGCCTTATTCTTGCATTTGTCGGCATCGTTCTAAACATCGTATGCTGGGGCGCATTGGCCGCTGCGGGCCTGATGTTCGGAATGTAAACCAATTCCTTTTTTTATCCCTTTTTCATTCTGTAAGCAATGGCTATCGCCCTAGACCCTTTCAGCAATTTGCTATGGAACATCGGCTATGCCTTTTGCCATCAACTTCCTGAGAGGTCCTTCTTCTATTCTGGGTTTCAGATGCCGGTTTGTGCGAGGGACATGGGCACTTATCTTGGCTTCTTGGTCGTATTCCTTTATTGGTATCTTCTGAGGAGATATCACAATGGATCGAAGCCCGACGCCATCGTATTGGCATTCGCCGCGGTCGGAATGCTGCCGTTCTTCGGGGACGGTTTCGCCTCGTATCTCGGCTTCTATTCAACGAATAATGTTATCCGGCTGGCCACCGGTCTTCTTATGGGAGCATGCATGGGTCTGATCTTACTTTCCGTCTTCCCACAAATGGTGGTCGCAAGAACTTCCTCGCGAAAAGTCTTCATGTGGAAAGACCTGATCCCAATATGCGCGGCCATTACGATCATTGGCGTCCTAGCCATTTCTCTCGATCTCGGAATAGTGATGTTCTATGTTTTGGAGACGTTGACGATCTCTGGAATCCTCATCCTATTATTCATGGCTATTTCGACCCTGATGCTCTTCGCTCTGAAAGGAACGAGATTCAAAATGGCCATGTCAAGATCCATGCTTTTCGCGTATGCGTTCGTCCTAGAAGCGGTGCTGATATCCATTCTCTGGTTCCTTCATCACGTCATATTCGCGCTGATTGATTGACCTGATCTCTGCCCCGGGCTCATCGAGAATTCCAAATAGCTTTTATTGCCAATCATATATCGAATGGAAAGAAAACCCGTCATTTTTGAAGGAAAGAGCATCGACTACGCCTTGGCTTTGTTTTTCGGGTTTCTCGCCTTGGTCTCATTGTCCAATGCTGCAAGGTTGAACAGCGAAGCTCTAGAAATCGAATCGTTCGCTGCCGTGCCTCTATTGATAGGTGCAAGCTGCTCTTTCGCATTGCGTCAGGCTGCTAACATGCCAGCATACAGAGATGAAATGCTCCTCCCTATGCTTTCTTTCCTCAGCCCCTTTTTGGTTCTTAATGCAAATTACCTTCAAGCCAATGATCTCAGCCTGCCAGCCGCATCGCTTGTCGCTATCCCCGGTATCGTCCTAACTTGTATCTCGATGATCTACCTTAGGAAGTCGTTCGCGATCCTACCATCAGTCCGGCAGCTCGTTACCGCCGGGCCGTATCGTTACATCAGGCATCCGATGTATCTGGGCGAACTGATCTATGTCCTTGGCGCGATGATGTTGGCATTCAGTCTCCTTTCTCTCCTTTTCTTCGCGCTATTCATCGTGCTACTAATCTCCCGGATCAGGATCGAGGAGAGAAAGTTGATGGCCGAACCAGCTTACTTGGGCTATGCTCGAGGCGTTAGATATCGGTTAATACCAATGCTCTACTGACTGAGTATAAGCTTAGCGCTCAGTGACTTCTATGGTACTCTTCCAGAAGCGCAGTTCGATATTCCTTTCTCTTGCTGGGGGGAACGAAATCGTTTTTCTCCACTCGTTTCAGGAGCTCGTCTGCGATCCTGTCATTGTCAGTGAGCTTCAACGCTTCTACCTCTTCCACTACAGTGTTCCAGCTGCTAACTCCGACGTTCTGACCGCCGACCCAAATCTTCTTACTTTCGTCGACAGAGGCTGAACCGCAAGCACCGCTCTGAGTCTTCTCAATTGCTGGCATCACTAACCCTCATCATACATTTGAATCGTTAGGCATTTATGCTTTTTCATTTGTGCCTGCCCCTCAACGAATCATGAATCACTCTTTCGCGCGAGAGAACTTGACTGCGATCTTGAAAGCGTTAAGCATGCAAGGCTCCGCAAAGAAGTCCTTCCGATCCTTCAATTTGGCATACATTTCGACTGGATCTTGCCTTTTCAGGTCGGCGACAGACTCGATACCGAGAAGGTACATTCCTTCAGCTGCTTTTTCTGAGACCCCCGGTAATTTGTGCAACTCTGCAATTATTGACTCTTTTTCCATTCGCTCATCCTCCTTTTGCAATTCTCAACCTCGCATTGAATTGATTAGCCTTTCATCCTTGCCTTCATCGATTTCGAACTTGCCCGATTGGGCCCTAACATCCTCTTCGGGTCCAGAAGCCTCTTCGCATCCCCCTGGCTCATCAGCTTTGACCCGACGACCAGTTCCGAGATGCTCCGCCCGCTTTCCATCGACTTCTTGGCGATCTCAGCGGCCTTTAGATATCCGATTCGAGGTGCGATGTTCGTAATTAGGATCGAGTTCTTCTCAAGCAGCTTCGAGCAATGTTCCTCGTTCGCTATCAAACCTCGAATGCATTTCTCCTCGAAGATTGGCAGATAGTTGTTAAGAAGGGAAATCGAATCAAGGAGCTTATAGGTGATCAAAGGTGTCATTACATTCAGCTCAAGCTGTCCGGCTTGCGCGGCCATCATTACGGCCAGGTCGTTGCCGATTATCTCATAACAGATCATATTGAGGCACTCGGCCATCACTGGATTGGACTTGCCAGGCATGATTGAGGAGCCTGGCTGCACCTCGGGCATGGCTATCTCCCCCAAGCCGGTGGAGGGACCAGATGCCATCAATCTGAGGTCGTTCGCAATCCGGCTAAGTTCGACCGCCAGCTCTCGAAGCGCGCCTGAGACGGCCAATAGGGGTGATCTTGATTGCAGCCCCATGGATTTGTCGCTCATTTCCCTCAACGGGAGTTTCGATATCTTAGCCAATTCTTTGATCGCCAAGGCAGCGAAATCGGGATGGGCGCTCACTCCTGTCCCGACCGCCGTACCGCCGAGAGGAACTGGCATCAAGTCATCGTATCTCTGGCTGAGCCTTCGCCTCGATTCGGCAATCGCACTTCCATAGGCATGGAATTCCATCCCAAGGGTCACGGGCATGGCATCCATGAGATGGGTTCGGCCGCTCTTCATCACGCTTCGGAAGTCGCCTGACCTGACCATCATTGTCCTCTCAAGGTCGATTAGTCTCTCAGAAAGAACTCCTAGCATCCAGGCGGTGGCGATCTGGGACGCTGTAGAGTAGGTATCGTTGGTCGATTGCGAACAGTTCACGTGGTCGTTAGGGCTGAGGTAGGCGTAATCGCCCTTGCTTCTTCCGAGGTTCTCCAGTGCGAGGTTCGCGATGACCTCGTTGACATTCATGTTGAAGGAGGTCCCGGCACCGGCTTGAAAGACATCGATGGGGAATTGGTCGGAATAGCCACCTTTCATAACCTTTCTTGCTGCGCCCTCGATCGCTTTTCCTCGTTTCGCGTCCAGAACGCCCAATTTAGCGTTCGTTCGAGCAGCGGCGAATTTGACCATGGCATAGGCGCGGACCAACTCCGGCCTTTCCCTCCTTCCACTTACCGGGAAGTTCTCCAGCGCTCGAATGGTTTGAATCCCATAATACGCGGCATCTGGAACCTCCTTCTTCCCCATCGAATCCAACTCTAGCCTCATTAGCTGTCCTCCTTCGATATCGCCACGGTTCTCTCCCTTATCATCTTCCTAGCTTTTGCAATAGCGTAGTTCGGCGTGACCCCTTTCGGGCATACATAGGCACAATTAGCATGGAATTGACATCCCCACCATCCTGTTGTGGAATTGCCTTTCTCCAGCCTCATCGACCGTTGAGCGTCCCTTGGGTCGATGATGAACCGGTACAACTTTGCCAAAGCGGCCGGCCCGAGGTAATCCAACTCCTTGCCGTTGATAGGACAAGACGAGAAGCACACCGCGCAAAGCACGCAGTTAGTATATCTTTCCAGTTCTCTGACCGTCGGTTGGGGCATGAAATGCTCTGAGCCCTCCTTCTCAAGCAGAAAGGGCGAGATCGCCTTGTAGGCCTTGAAGAACGGGGTCATGTCGACCATCAGGTCTTTCTGCCTCTCAAGGTTCGGGAGTGGCTCGATCAGCACTTCCCTTCCAAGCTCGAATCCGCCCTCGGGGATCGAGATGGATGGAACCAGATGCCGGCTTTCCGGCAGCAGCATAGAGGCCAATTGTGTTCGGCAGGCCAACCGCGGAACGCGATTTATCAGCATCCCACAGCTTCCACATACCGCACCTCGGCAGGAATAGCGGAAGCCGAGGGTATCGTCTTGGTTGTCGTGCACATAGAGCAATGCATCCAATATTGTTGAGCCAGGCTTCTCTGGCACTTCGTATATCTGATAGCTCGATGCGTCTTTTGAATAGCCCCTTGCAACCTTTAGCTTCATCAATAACGCCTCTCTTCCAATGGCCAACGATCGAGGAGAACATCGGCATAGGTTAGAGCGTGCTCCCCGGCCCTTTTCGTGATATGGGTATGCTTCAAGAATCTCAAATCGTCCCTTTTCGGATAATCGGTCCGGTAATGGGAGCCCCTGCTCTCTTCCCTTGCTATGGCGCTCATGCATATGGGTAATGCAACGCAGCTCATGTTCTGGAATTCCAAGGCGCCGATCAGCGCCTGATTGTATTCCTTAGCTTTATCGCCGACACCGATGCTTTCGCCTTTGTTGGCCAGATTGCTTGCGATAGCCAAACCCCCCTTCATTCGCAATGCAGTCCGGAATATTCCGAAATCCGTGAACATGGTCCGGTTCAGTTCCTCTCGCAGTTTCGATGTCTGCGTGCGATTCTGAGTCGAACGGATCTCCTTCAACCTGAGCTGCTCGGAATTGGCCAAAGCCTTTGCCGCACCATCGTCGAAAGAAGCAGCGGCAGAGTCCATTGCCATGTTCTCACCTGCCAGTTTCCCGAACACTAAGGTTTCCAGCAGCGAGTTGCCTCCCAAACGATTGGCACCGTGGACGCTCACACAGGCGGCTTCTCCAGCAGCATATAGCCCGGCCAAGGCGGTCCTGCAGTTGACGTCACACGCCACACCCCCCATTGAATAATGCTGCCCGGGCTGGACCGGTATCGGAGCAGAAATCGGATCGATGCCAGCAAAGTCCATGGCGATCTGCCTTATCCCTGGCAATCGCTCCATGATCTTCTCCCGTCCAAGCTCTCGGAGGTCGAGGTTTATATAGCCCCCCTCTTGGCCTCTTCCCTCGTCGATCTCGCGTTGGATGGCGCGAGCGACTATGTCACGCGGAGCTAGTTCCATGGCCTTCGACGCATAGCGGGACATGAACCGCTCTCCAACCGCATTTGTCAGCACGCCGCCTTCACCCCTTGCTGCCTCGGAAATGAGGATGCTTGTCCCGAATAGCGTGGTCGGATGGAATTGTACGAACTCCATGTCCCTGAGGGGGACACCTGCTTTCAGCGCTAGCGCTGCTCCGTCCCCGGTGTTGATATAGGCATTGGTGGAGCGAGAGAATATCCGACCGTATCCGCCGGTAGCCAACAATGTTGATTTACTCGAGAAAGCCTCGACCTCCCCAGAAGCGATGTCCAACGCGACAAGCCCCCGGCATCGACCCCCCTCCATGGCCAAGGAAAGCACGAAACGCTCTTCAAAGATCTCGATCCCAGCTTGCACGGCTTTTTCGTAGAGCGTATGGATGAGATTATGACCAGTTCGATCTGCCGCATAACAAGTGCGGGGAAAACCAGCACCACCAAACGGGCGTTGGGCTATCCTGCCTTCGTCATCGCGAGAGAAGGTGGTTCCCCACGATTCCATCTCTAAGACCGCTCGTGGCGCATCCTGGCACATGAAGGAGACCGCATCCTGGTCAGCCAAATAGTCAGATCCTTTTACTGTGTCATATGCATGCGCTTCCCAGCTATCCTCACCCTCGCCTTTGTTATTGTTGAGAGAGGCATTGATTCCGCCCTGCGCCGCGACAGAGTGAGAACGAAGGGGATGCACCTTGGATATTACGGCAACGTCGGCACCAGCCCCATTCGCTGCCAATGCCGCTCGAAGACCGGTCAGCCCCCCTCCGATCACGATTGCGTCATGATGGCGGGTATCGGTGATTGCGGCGGGCATCCCTTGACCTCAACGGATGCTTGGCATCCTGGCTCTAATATAACTTTTGCCGAAGCTGGTCTCATCCGATGATATGAACCAGGTTGGGTAACAAGATCGCCTGGTGGAGGTTCATCCAGTTGAACACCCCATTGAGAATGTATTCGATGGCCATGGCCGCGATCAGCAGGCCTATGATCTTCGAGAAGATCTCAATGACATTGGGCCCGACCTTTCTAACGATCAGCACGGAATTCCGCAGCAAACCCCAGGTGAATGCCAGGGCAATGACACCCGCCAAGAGAGTGATCGCGACCCCCACCGAATTGACGAGGAGGATCGATGTGGTAATCACTCCCGGTCCAGTCAATATTGGAGTGGCGACGATGACCCAGGCAACATCAGTCGACCCTGGCTTTGTAAGACTGAAGCCGAAAATGATCTCGATTGCCATGAGGATCAGGACCAACCCACCGGCTATGCGGAATGCATCTATGCTAACACCGAAAATACCCAGCAAATTGGTCCCTATGAGGGTGAAGATGATGAAGAGGATGGCAGCGACGATGATAGCTCGATTTGCGGAGCGCATCTTCTCCTTGTCATCTGAATTCTTGGTGAGGCAGATGAAAATTGGCAGGCTGGCGAAAGGATCGAAGATGAAGAAAAGTAGACCTACGGCATATAGCAATGAGTCAACTTCCGACATCGAACCTGCCTCGGCCGCAGAAATGGCCCAGTCCATTTAATCCTTACGGAGCGAACATTGAGCAAATTAGCATCTGCAAACCGTCCTAATCGATGGACCTTGATAAGATTCAAATTCTTCAGGCAAGAGCGGCATTAATCTTCCTTCCTGGAGACTAGCTCCAATTGGCGGTGCGCCCACCTTCATCTTCGGACTTTCAAGGGAGTCATCAGCCCTGTTATTCCGAGCTTTCCATCGAGGTAGTCCTATAGGACTCATCCAGCTCATTTTCAAAGCTCGAACGAACCGCATCCTCTTAGGCATTGGACCTTTGTCAAATTTGATTACTCGTCAAATAAGCGATCCGATAGGGGTCTTAATCGGCCGCCAATCTGGATTTATCACATTTGGTGTCCAGCTTGCTTCATTGGCTTGGTGGCAGAGGTTTCCCGCACTTCTGACAATACGATGCAGCCCAAGTATTACCTGTACCGCAGTACGGGCAATATCTCTCGGCGGATGGAGGCGCTTGCGAACCAGCCGATGGTGAAGGTGCTTGCACGATTGCATTAGGCTGTATGGGCCAGCCCTGAGTCGCCTCGGTTCTCAACCGGAAGAACGCTACAACTAACAATATCAAAGCTATCCACAGCAGAATAAAGCCAACGACAATTATTGTTAGAATAGCTCCAATGAATAGAACGGTTCCGCAAGTGGCAAACATCGCGATTCCAGATTTTTGAGCAAGTGTTTTTAAGGACTTTCTAATCAGGAACGCGGCAACGATCGCGAACGCGACCAGAATGACCAAGGCTCCGATGATAGCCCCAATATAAGGCGTCAATACAGTCCAATCCGTGATGCGTATATTCTGCCAAACAGTCGGGTTGGACCAGCTAGAACTTGGAATACCTAATGTTGAAAGCATGCCAGCAAGACCGATAATTACTATCAGCAAGGCAATAACAACGCCAGCGATGAATACCACGCCGCCATATAGCACGTTTTTAAAAATACTGCGTTCTTTATAGTAATCTGCAAGGCCGTTGAAGGCGACAATTAATAGCACAAAGCCGATTAATCCTAGAATAGCAGAATAGGCACCGGCGAATGGGCCTATTACCATAAGTAGCGCTCCTATAGACCCCATAACTTTGCTATTCTCTAACGCCATTGGCATGTGCTCCTTGTCAATTTCAAGATACCCTGGATTGTCTGAATGATAGAACGGTATAAATATTTTTCTTGGCCGGGGCGAGCTTGAAAGCGAGCGCACAGCTATGTTCAAAATGGCTGATAAGATGAAATGAAAAGACAAGGATTCAGGCCATCTTTCAGGCCCGAACTCATCGAATCATGAAGGAACTGTTGGGCAAAATTGAATCTGATCGGTCTTTTTGAAAGAAGGAATACTGGAAAGAGTTCAGGAAACATGAGAGTTTTGGGGTTAAGCAATCAATCCAGCAGAGTCTAATGTGCTGTTTTCGACCCAAAATACAAATATCAAGTCGAAACTTAACAATAACTGTTGACCATGGCACTGGTAAAGAAATTCTGGCGATGCCATATCTGCAATGACATCCATTATGGAGTCAAACCGCCCGAGGTCTGTCCGACTTGTGGAGCAAAGTACGCTTTCGTCTTATGCGACAAGAAGGAGGCGACCGGGATGATGGACCTGACCGACTATTCTATCTCGTCTTCTGAGGATATGATCAANNCAAGACCTGGACCGATCTGACCACCAAGAGCGAGTTTGGATTGTGGGACGACAAGGAGTCGGTCAAGACATTGTCCGAAGGCGTCCTAGAGAACGATAAGAACAAAGGTTTGAAGTATTGCCCTTGCCGCATTACCACCGGAGACAAAGAAAAGGATCTGAACCTAGTATGCCCCTGTAATTTCAAGATCCAAAAGACCTGGAAGGAATATGGGGAGTGCTGGTGCGGTCTTTTCGTAAGGAGGAAATGAAATGTCTGATGACAAGAGATTGATCTGGTTCTTTGGGCGCGAATGCCCACATTGCAAACAGCTGCACCCCGTAGTGGACAAGTTCATGGAAGACACAGGCATCCAAATAGTCAAGCTGGAAGTCTGGCATGATGACAAGAATGCCCAGTTGATGCGTTCCCATGGCGACGTGATCGCAGATGCCTGTGGCGGTTCATTGGGGGTTCCCTCATTCTATAATGAGAAATCTGGGAAGGCAATCTGTGGCACTCGCGTCAATGCTGAGATGCTGCATAAATGGGCAGATGGCCAATAGAACACTGATGCCAAGCGAGCCCTCCCTCGTCATAGAACGTAAGGTGGAGGGGGGCAAGCTTTTCCGGCTGCGGGTCACCAACATCGAAGGCTCCCCCTCCATCCAATTGACCGGAGATTTCTTCCTGGAGCCAGAGGAAGGCATCGATATCATCGAAGGTTGCTTGGTAGAGTGCCTAGAAGCGCCAGATAAGCGAGAGGCGGAGCGCAAATTGAGACGGGCGATTACGGAATCCCAGATCCAAATATTGGGGTTTGAAGCAAAGGACATCGTTGACGCTCTTTGGGAGGCCAGATCATGATCTGGAGGTTAATCCGCTTCGAATATCATGACGCGGCGATGAACATGGCATTGGACGAGGCGGTCTGCAACGGTGTCCGAGATTCGACCAGCTCTCCGACGATAAGGTTCTATGGCTGGAAGCCGAGCGCTGTCTCCATTGGCCGGTTCCAGAGCTTGCAAGACGAGGTCGACCTGAAACGATGCGATGAGCTCGGCGTGGACGTGGTCCGTCGCCGTACCGGTGGAGGTGCAGTGTTCCATGACAGCGAGAACGAGGTCACGTATAGCATTATTGCGCCGGAGCTAGCGATGCCCAAGGACATCAATGTCGCCTACCAGGAGATTTGCGGCTGCGTCGTTTCTGCGTTGGCCTCCCTCAGGGTGGAATCGAAGTTCTCTCCGATCAACGATATCTTGGTGGATGGAAAGAAGATTTCAGGGAGCGCTCAATCACGCAGGAATTCGGTCTTTTTGCAGCATGGGACGTTGCTTCTGGATGTTGACATCGAAAAGATGTTCGGTGTCCTAAGGACGAATGAGGCGAAGAATGTTGGAAGGAACATCGCCTCGGCGAAGGAAAGGGTTACGAGCCTCAAGGAGCATTCTGGAGCAAGCAAACAGGAGGTCCTGTCTGCCTTAGAAATGGCGTTCGCGTCAGGGCGGAATTGCCAGCATGGAATCTGGTCTGCGAACGAGTTGCAGGAAGCGGAAAGACTTGTCTTACAACGCTACAGCACAACGGAATGGAATTGCGAACGCTAATGCATGGCCATGATTATTTCTGGGCTCTCCAAATAGCGCACTAATTCGCTCATAAAATTGGCTGCTTGGGCTCCATCCAGTATCCGATGGTCCCAGGTGAGCGAGAGTGGCAAGATCTTGCGGATTTCGATCTTTCCGTCCTTGACCCAAGGCATTTCCCTGATCCGGCCGACGCCTAGAATGGCCGCCTCTGGGTAATTCACGATCGGAGTGCCATAAGTACCGCTAAGAGCTCCCCAATTGGTTATAGTGAACGTCCCGCCTTTGAGGTCGGCTAGGTCGACCTTTCGCTCCTTCGCCCTCTCCGTTAATTCGGCGATCTCCACCGCCAGGTCCATGAACTCCTTCGCATCCGCTTCCTTGATGACCGGGACCATCAAGCCATCATCGATGGCGACGGCTATGCCGATGTTGTAGTACTTCTTTATCAAAATCTCCTCGGTCTCCTCGTCAATGGAGGAGTTGAGGTATCGATTATTCTTCAGTGCCATCGTCACGGCCTTGATGATGAAAGGCAGATAGGTCAGCTTGACCTTCCGCTGTTCCAAAGCCATGGTCTTCAGCCGCTCCCTCAGCATGACCAGCTCGGTGACATCGACGTCCTCCATCATCGTGACCTGGGCGGTCTTCAGCGTCGCTTCTATCATCTTCTTGGCGGTGGAGCGGCGGATACCCTTCAGCGGCTCGCGGTCGATAAAGCCGTAAAGGTCGAATTTGGCGACCTTCATAGGCTTTGGCCGCAATTTGCTAAGAGANNAGCTGCGCACGTCCTCCTCAGTGATGCGTCCGTTGGGGCCAGTTCCCTTTATCACTGCCAAGTCGATTTTAAGGTCTTGGGCGAGCTTCCGCACTGCAGGCATAGCCTCAATGCTCATTGCCGCCGCGGATGCGATCTCGCTGGTCGGGGCGCTAGAAACCACTGTTTCGCTTTCAGGCAATTCCCCTACAACCGAGACCGATGGCCGTTTGACTCCTTCGGCCGCCTCTGCTTTGGCGGGTGCGCCGATCGGTGCGGCCTCTCCTTCGGCGCCGATCGTTGCTAGGACCTCTCCGACCTTGACCATTTCCCCATCTTTGTGATAGAGCTTCAGTATCTTGCCGGCCAAGGGAGATGGCATTTCCACTATGGCCTTGTCGGTTTCGATCTCGGCGATGGATTGGTCTTGCTTCACCGAGTCACCCTCCTGCACCAGCCACTTCTTTATCTCTCCCTCGGTCACCCCTTCGCCCAGGTCAGGGAATTTGAAGTCCGTTGTCATGTTTCTCACCTTCAGAAGCTCATCGCTCTCTTGATCGCTTTTCCAATCCTATCTGGATTCACGTAATAATAATCCTCTCCCTTCGGCAAAGGGAGCACGATATCTGGAGCAGTCACTCTTTCAACTGGTGATTTGAGCGATAGCAGCAGTTCCTCGCCGATCCGAGCCGCTATCTCCCCCGCTAGGCCGCAGGTTCTTGGTGCCTCCTGCACGATCACTGCTCTGCCGGTCTTCTTGATGGACGAGATCACCCCACTCCAGTCCATCGGCGAAAGGGTCCGAAGGTCCAATATCTCGCACGAAATCCCTTCCTTCTCCGCCCCTTCAACCGCCTTTTGGATTGGAGGCATCATGGCTCCCCAACCGATCACTGTGATGTCCTTGCCCGGCTTTACCAAGCGAACTTTGCTCAGGGGTAGGAGGTACTCGCCTTCTGGCACCTCCTCCTTGTTGAGCCGATAGGAGCGTGTCGGCTCTAGAAAAATCACCGGGTCCGGGTCCCGGATCGCTGCGGTAAGCAGTCCCTTCGCCTCCAATGGCGTCGAAGGGACCACCACTTTGAGCCCGGGTATCTGGCAGAACAACGACTCTGTGCTCTCGGAATGGTGTTCCAATGCCTTCACTCCAGCTCCATACGGTGTCCGGATCACCATCGGCACGCTCAGCCGCCCGCGGCTCCGGTTCCGCATCTTTGCAGCATGCGAGATGATTTGGTTGAATGCTGGGTAGATGAACCCCATGAATTGGATCTCGGCAACGGGACGCAGACCGTTCATGGCCATGCCGATTGAGACTCCGATGATCCCGCTCTCCTCCAAAGGCGTGTCGATGACCCTTTCTCTTCCATATTTCTTGAGAAGGCCCTCGGTCACGCGAAAGACGCCACCGTCTACTCCGACGTCCTCGCCCAGTATGATCACGTTCGGGTCGCGTGCCATTTCCTCATCCATAGCGAGGTTCAGTGCTTGCACCATATTCATCAACGCCAGGGTCATCCCTCCTTTTTGTCTAGGTCGCGGCGATGATGATCGAGTTGCGATCTCAGGTTCTCCGGCATAACGGCGTAGGTGTGCCCGAACACGTCATCCAAGGTCGGCTTGGGGAAATCTTCGGCCTTCTTGACCTCGCCCTCCACGAATTGACCAAGTTCGGCTGCTAAATCCTTGTCTTTGGCATCGTCCCAGATGCCTCTACGAATGAGGTAGATGCGGAAGCGATCGATCGGGTCGCGTTCGGTCCAGTACTTCAGCTCCTGCTCCGTTCGATAGCGCGTGGCGTCGTCGGAGGTAGTGTGGTCGCTGAGCCGATAGGTAAAGGATTCGATGAGCGTGGGATNNCGCGCCCGCTCCACCGCTTCCTTGGTGGCAGAATAGAGCGCCAGGACATCATTCCCGTCCACCAATATGCCTGGGAACCCATACGATACTGCCTTCTGGGCGATCGTCTTGGAGGCGGTTTGCTTCTCTCTTGGCAATGAAATGGCCCATTGATTGTTCTGGCACAAGAAGATTGTCGGGGTCCTCATCACCCCAGCGAAGTTGAGGCCTTCGTGGAAATCCCCTTCGGAGGAGCCACCATCTCCGAAGAAGCATAGCGCCACGCCCTTCTCCTTCCGATACTTTGACGCGAAGGACATCCCAACCGCGTGCGGGATTTGGGAGCCCACCGGGACCGACGACGGGGTTATTCGGACCCCGTCTCCGTAATTTGAGCCTTCCTCGTTGCCCATCCAGTACAACATCGTCCGCCATAGTGGCGCACCGCGCATCAGTAATGCTCCAAGCTCCCGGAACGCCCATACCATCCAATCCTCATTGGTGAGGGCCATGGCCGGGCCTACTTGGCTGGCCTCCTGCCCTTTGCTTGGCGGATATGCGCCCAGACGACCTTGCCGCTGCATCCTGATCGATTTCTCGTCCGCGGTCCTGGTAAGGAGCATGACCCGATACGCTTCGAGCAAACGCTTTTCGTCGATCTTCGGCTCAAGCTCTTTGTCGACATTTCCATCCTTGTCCAGTATCTGGAGCATCTTTCCTTTCAAAGGGTCGTAGTCGTCCACGAGCATTTTATCAGCCTCTCACGGTTGAGTTGAACGCCATCTCCGCTCTAAACGATGATCGAACGAACGGGCCAGATTCGACGTGAGCGAAGCCGAGCGATTCTGCCACCGCTTTCAATTCAGCAAATTCCCCAGGGGGAATGTAGCGTGTGACGGGGAGCTCGCCTCGCCTCGGTTTGAGATATTGGCCGATCGCAAGCAGGTCGACCTTCGCCTTGCGGAGGTCCAGCATGCAGTCGACCACCTCCTGTTCTTCCTCGCCCAGCCCGAGCATGAGCGAGCTCTTGGTGATCATCTTTGGATCGAGGGATTTGATTTCCCTCAATAGCATTAAAGACCGGTCATAGTCCGCCTTCGGGTCCCTCACCGCCCTTTGCAGCGAGCGGACCACTTCCACGTTATGTCCGATTACGTCTGGTTCAGCACGGACGACCTGCTCCAAGGCGTTCCAATTCCCGGCAAGGTCGGGAATTAGGAGCTCGATGCTAGCTTGCGGCGAACTCAGGTTAACGGCGCGGACGGTCCTTGCGAACGCCGACGCCCCGCCATCCTCTAGGTCGTCCCTGGTTACGGACGTCAGCACTATATGTCTCAATCCGAGCATTTTCACAGCCCTCGCCACCCTCTCCGCCTCGGTCTCATCCACCATACCGTTAGGTTGGCCATGGGGGACGGAGCAAAATAGGCAATGGCGGGTGCAAACCTCGCCTAAGATGAGCATCGTGGCATTTCCGCCCCCCCAGCATTCGCCGAGGTTAGGGCATTGAGAGGAATCGCATACCGTCCTCAGCCTTTCCGTTCTGAGGACGTCTCGCACGCTCGCTACCGATACGGCGCTGTGATAGCGTACCTTGAGCCAATCAGGCTTCTTCATGCCGGTCGTATGGCTAGCCATTTGTTGACAGCCGATTGATTGGAGGTAGAGGTAATACTATCTTTCTATTGGCCCAAGCAGAATCTTTTCGATTAGCTAAGGAGCGAGACCTGGGCCAGCTGGTCCATTCGACATAGATATAAATAGGGCCGCAACTTAATTGGGGCCGCTAGGCTTGACCGGGACGTTCGGCGTGTCCTTATACACCGCAAACCGTCGATAACGGGGGTGACAGTAGGGGACGGCGTAACTGGAACCTTGCATGCCCTATCATTGACAATGAGGCCCTGTCCTACGGGGCCGGTGGCGGTCTCGTGGCGCAGCTGGAGGGTTGCGCCCCTGGCCCTGATCACGGGGACCGGGTCAGGCCCTGACGGGAGCAGCCTAACCGTGGACTACCGGCGCTCGAAGGGGAGCGGGGCTGAGAATGTGATTGGATCACATGCTTGGGACCAGGCACCAACCTCTGCGGCCTAGCACTTCACATCAATCCGCACAGCGCAGGCAATCGTTCTTCGGGGCATGATGAGGCTTGCATCCTGTGATTATCTCCTTGCTGAAATCGAATAATGTCTTTTCCTCGGCACCTTGCTTTAGAACGAGTTTGGCGGATGCATCGACCTTTCCCACAACGGAGCCAGTAACGCCGACGCCCGCGAAGAGGTCAATCACCTTCTGCGACCATTCTGGTTTCGCCGTTACAACAAACCCGCAACCCTGGTAACTCTTCACGAATTGAACGAAGTCCACTCCCTTCGGTCTTGGGATAAGGTCGATGTCGACCGACCCACCTTTCTCACTAGTCTCTAGGAGCATGCCCAACGTGCCGATCGACCCGGGGTTGCTCATGTCCTTGCCAGCATGGACCAAGTGCCTCTTACCGATCTCGCTCATGACAAGCATCTGTTTTCGGCAAAGCTCATCGTCCTTCTTGCTGGTGGTGTCCCAGGCGAAATCGAGCTTCTCCGGGAAGAAGCCATCCAAGTCCATCGCGAATATTATGTCGTCGTTAGCCTCGGCCGTATGGCTGTATATCACCGCATGGCGCTCCGCTGTGCCTAGGATCGCTATGTCGATAGCGTTGTAATGACAATCGGGGTGCGTATGACCTCCTACCACCGGAACGCCGAACTTGCGCACTGCTCGCTCCATCCCCTTCATCACCTGCCCGCAGACCTTTTCGTCCTTCATCGACAGCACATCGACCATTGCCAGCGGCTTACCACCCATGGCCGAGATATCATTGATGTTGACCAGGACGGAGTAATAACCAGCGAAGAAGGGGTTGGCCTTCACCAACGATTCCATTATCCCATCCGCTGCGAGCAGCAATACAGAATCACCAAATGCCAGGACCGCAGCGTCCTCACCATATGAGGCGAGGACATCACCGCCTGAGACATTCGGAAAGAAATTGATCACCTCAGAGATCAATCGCTTCCTTGTGACCCCAGGGTGAGAGTGTATCTCCTTTACCAGTTCATCAAGATTCATGCGTCACTCTTAAGCTCGTTCTCTGGATAAAAAGTTTATCAGTGTTAATTCCCTCAGGGTAAAATTCGCATGGACGGTCATCTTGGCTTGCTTATTCACCTTCTTGCGCAGCCATCTCTGGCTTTGAGATGACATTCATTTCGAAGAGTTGGTAAGTCTATACAACCGACCAACTACCAATATTAATCAAATGAAAATGAAAGTTGTGTTTATCTCGGAGCCCGACTCTCGTGGAGTCCAACCGATCCAAGACGTTCGCCCACTTCTTGGCCATGTCTTTCTTAAGAAGAAATATTCCACCAGCAATAAAGCTATGATGATTTTAGCGTTGTTATGACCCTCTAAATGAGAGCTCGATTGATCAACAATTTCAGCGTTGACCCCGCCTTCTTAGCAATTCAAATTCGATTTGCGGCATTTCTGTGAAGCGGCCTTCGAGGGGACTTGAACTATCGATTGAATGGGACTCCTCTGTTTGCGAGTCCTTTGGCGGATCTTCATCCCCACCATGCATTAAGGCATCGAACAGCAAAAACGCTGCGACTGCCATAATCGCCACACTCAGGAGAAACC
>PNBI01000036.1 GCA_003135935.1 Methanomassiliicoccaceae archaeon | reverse complement strand
GCATACTATCTTGATAGCAGAATGTGCGTCTCCATCAAACCCCTTGATGCTCAAGGCGGGGCTTCGGAATCGGGCGATAGGTTTACACCTTCGGGGAGAGCTACGATGCCCGAGGACGTCTATGCTCACAAGGCAGGACACCTCAAACGAGCCGACATCGAGGAGGTGGAGGGGTTGAAGCTCGGTCGATACCCCTTCGCCGCCGCAGCGAAGCGATACATGGACCGAAGGTATGGAACGGTGGCAAAGACCACCTTCGAGGAGGAAACGCGCAAGTATGTCATGCTTGGAAGGATGTTCGAGACGCTCAAGGAGGAGGGGAAAGTGATCAGCACAGACCCTCGGCACTTGAAACGAGGAGACATCCAGCAATTCATGGCAAGCTTGAAGGAAAGGGGTCTTGATTCCTCAGCCCAGGACAAGTACCTCCAGCTATTGAACGGCCTTCTGAAAGCGTTCAAGAATTTCGTGCTGGAGGAAATGAAGGCCGAGGGTGTCAGATTCCCGAGGCCAGGTAGGAAGCCTATTCGGGTCATCAACGGGGATGATCTCCAAGCCATCTTCGAAACCGTTGCTGGAATGAGAGAATGGCGCGGAGTCATGGCCAGAGGCATGACATCACTCTACTTTGCAACTGGTGTCAGACCCTCAGAAGCTCGCCTGGCGCGATTGGAAGACCTCGACTTGGAAAGGAGGACATTCTATGTCCGCCATCCCAAGGGCGAGGGCTCCTGGGCTAGTCCGAGTGAGGTAGAGATCATCCGCGAAGATATGCTGCCGCTTTTGAGGCAATTCAAGGAGGAAAGGGCAATCAGGCTAACCAAGGCCGGTAGGATTGAATCTAATGCCCTTTTCCCTTGTCTTACGAGCAAGGACGGCTTCTACACCGCGCATGGCTTCCAAGGCATCAAGGCACGCATCGAGGAGCTTTCTGGGGTCTCATTCAAGCTAAAGGACTTCCGCAGCACCTTGACCTCGATAACAGTGAACGGAGACATTAGTCGCTTGCCTGCTATGTCGGCTCAGTTGAGGCACGCTAGCGTGACTACGACACAGCGCTCCTATTACGCAATGGAGCGCGGTGTTGCCGGTCGGCAGCTCAGGAACGCTTGGAGGGAGCATCCTATCAATGTGCTCAAAAACCCGGTTATTGACTCAGAAGAACGACTGCCTGGATATGGCTGATGGTGGGTCTGTCCGGATTTGAACCGGAGTCACTAGCACCCCAAGCTAGAAGGATACCAAGCTACCCCACAGACCCAGGACTAAGGGATTAAGGAAATGGTTTCAGCCTAGGGGTATGATCTCATCCACCAGGTCCGCGTGCGCTACTATCATGCGGCGGCAGCAGTACCTGGTGAGGCCAAGGTCGTCCAGCACGGTCTGTGGGTCCTCTCCCAGTTGCACTCGCTTGATGAACGCCTGATAGGACGAACCGACCACTTTTCCGCAAGTGTAACATCTCACTGGGATGATCATTTAGCTCACCTGTAGGACTTCTGGCGCTTCTTCCTGGCACCACGACCAAGGGGCTTCTTCGCCAACTTGCGTCTCGGGTCCGAGACCATCAGGCTTCGGTCAGTTGTCTTGAACAACCGCTCCAATTCCTCATCGTGGAAGAACTCGACCAGTCCGTTGGCGATTGCCGTCCTCGCTGCCTCAGCTTGGCCCATGACCCCGCCGCCGTTCACGCTGATGTCGATGTCGACCTTCGCTGCGCGTTCTGGCGCCAGCTGCAAGGGCTCCATCATCTTGAGCTTCGCCAGTTCAGGAGTCCAAATGCCCAGGGGCTTGGAGTTGATCCGAACCAGTCCCGTGCCTCCCCTGACGGTGGCGCGTGCCACTGCCGTCTTGCGCTTGCCGGATGTGTTTGCGATTTCAGGCATGAATATCACTTCACCTTCGAACCTAGATAGGCCGAGACTTCGCTCAACGTGACATAGCGCTCCTTGCTGAGCTTGGTCGGACCCATGAGCTTCACTTTCTCCGCGGCCTCGAACTCCTTGGGCACACCGACGTAGCACTTCACTCGGCGGTAGGCGTCCCGTCCTCGGGTGTGGTCCCAGGGAAGCATTCCCCTGACGCACCGCTTGAGGATAAGGTCCGCCCTCCTGGGATAGAATGGCCCATGGATGACCTTGCCGCGGTCCTTCTTCTGCTTGTAACCTGCGAATATCGCATCCCTGGAACCGGTCACGATAGCCTTCTCTGCGTTGACGATGACGATCTCTTCACCGCCGAGGATCCTCTTGGTCACGGAAGTGCACAGCCTGCCGATCACGTTGCCGTCCGCATCTATTACCGTTACCATTTCTTCACCCCATGATCCTGACATCCCGGCCGGAAGGGGTCTCCTTCATCAGCTGGGGAAGGGTAAGCTGGCGTCCGCCGGCTTCCTCGATCTTCTTCACCGCGGAGGCAGAGAATTTGAATGCGGCTACGGTCAACTTCTTGTTGATCGCTCCAGCACCGAGAACCTTCCCCGGGACGACGATGACGTCGCCTTCTTTAGCATAGCGCTCCAACCTGCTCAAGTTGACCTCAGCCCAGTTCCGGCTGGGCTTCTCGAGCCGCAGAGCAATGTCTCGCCAGATCTCAGCCCCTTTCTCCCTGGTCTCCTTCTTCAATACGTCAATGAGGATGACCAGATTAGGGTCCGACTTCTTCGTTTTTGTCATAGTTCTGACTCTCCCGACATTGGGTATCAGGCTCTAATAGAAAGGCCTTTAATAAACCTTTCCTAAAAACGCGGGCCTTACGGGCTGGTTGGTTTGGACATGCTGGCTTTTCAATTTTGAGTCCTTTCAGGAATCGTAGATACACCGTCCGATTAAAAGCTAAGCGGAAGTGCATTATATACGAGGTCTGATACCTGAAGATTGCGCTCGGGTGTCTAGATGATTCGCTTTGGTCCAGCTGGTATTCCACTTTCTTGTAAGGGTCGTACGCTCAAAGACGGGATCGAGGACGTTCACAACCTCGGGCTCAACGCCATGGAGGTCCAGATGGTCCGGGTCAACGTCATCGAACGCTATCCGGACGAAGAGGAGATTGGCCAGGCACCATTGGACCTACAGAGCGACCTGATCGTCGAGATCGTCCGAAAGAAGGGGAAGAAGGACCTCCGAATTACAGATCTCAAGGAGATCATCAAGGAAGAGGATACGCTGATCACTCTATCCTCGGGGCTGGTGCAGAACTGGCACGAGCTGAAGGACCTGGGCAGGATGGGCAAGGAGCTGGACGTGGAGCTATCGATGCACACACCCTACTACATGGACCTCACCTCAAACAACGAGCTCACCAAGAAGAGCATCGATTCCATACATTGGTCAGGAATGATGACCAGCCAGATGGAAGGGAAGATGGTGACCACTCATATCGGGTTGTACGGCAACCTGTCCAAGAAGGCAGCCACCGAACGCATCACCATCAATATTCAAGAGTTGATGGAATGGTGGCGGGAGAACAAGATCCCGGCGCGCCTAGGAATAGAGACCTCCGGAAGGCAGGAGGTCTGGGGCTCGCTCGACGAGATATTGGAGCTGTGTGATGCGGTGGATGGCCCCGTGCCAGTCATTAATTTCGCTCACTATCATGCTCGAGAGAACGGCTTGCTCCGCTCATCCGCTGATTTCGCAGACCTGCTCGAGCGGACCAAGAAGTATGTGGACGGTTCCTATTACACGCATTTCTCCGGGGTGGAGCATGAGGCGGGGAACGAGAAGCGGGTGACCCCCATCAAGAAGGGCGATCTGCGCTTCGAGCCGTTGGCAGAGATGCTGGTCGAACTCAATCCGGCCATCACCATCATCTCGTCCTCACCGCTGCTGGAGCATGACGCGATGTACATGAAGGTCATTTACGAACGCATACTCACGAAGAAGGTTATGAAGGGCACCAAGTCGAAGAAGGGCGAGGGAGAGGACGAGGAAGAGGAAATGGACGAGGAGGAAGAAGAGCCGCGCCCGAAAGCCAAGCCTTCCAAGCCGAAGGTGGAGGCGCCAAAGGCAGAAAAGCCCAAGGCTGAGAAGCCAAAAATGGCAAAGCCGAAGGCAGAGAAGCCCAAGGCGGTTAAGAAGAAGGCTCCCGCCGTCAAACCGAAACCCAAACCCCAAGCCAAGCCGGCGCCGAAAGCCAAACCGAAGGCGAAGAAGCCATCGAAACCGGTTAAGGCAGCGAAGAGCGTCAAGATGAAGACGCCAGCAAAGCGCCCCAAGAAATAGGATGACGAGCAAGAGGGACCGGTAGATGAAGGAATCGGCCGCATACATACTGTCTGAAGTCAAGGACACGCTGGATCGCGTCGATTCAGCGGCGGCGGATGCGGTGGTGGACGCCCTGATCAAAGCGCGCGTCATCTTCATTTACGGGGTAGGGCGGTCCGGACTGGTCGGTAAGGCTTTCTCGGTCCGTTTGGTCCAAATGGGGCTCGACGTCCATTTCATTGGTGATACCACCACCCCGATCGTGGCAAAAGAGGACCTGGTGCTGATCATCTCCAATACAGGGGAGACTTGGTCTGCGCTCCAGACCGCGAACATCATCGGCCGCCTTGGCGCGATGGTCGTTTCAATAACCAGTTCGCATCATTCGAAGCTCGCCAGAGCTTCATTGATAACAGTGGAGATCGCGCCGCACCGCAACGAGAAGAAGGTGGACGTGGCACCGATGGGCACGATTTTCGAGGACGCGACGTTCATATTCTTGGACTCGATTGTGCCAGAGTTGATGCNNGCTGAAGCTTGGCCAGACCGCTCAGTCCATGTACAAGCGGCACGCCATTTGGGTATAGTTATCGAGCTCTTGGATTGCTTAATCGGCTAAAGTTCGCTTCCTCACAGAAGTGCCGAAATAGGGGTTCTGAAATTCTTCCCAATAGATTGCAAAGGGCACCGGTTCGACATCGACGCCCCCTAAGCGGTATGCCCCGATCTCTTTGTTGATCGGATCGATTACCACCGCCCGATGGAAGGATGAGCTGAACATTCCCTTTTGCGTGTCCACGTCCGTTGGTGACATGAAGATCCCGTGGCCAGGATGGGAATGGTACCATCCGGTCACTATGTGGTCGAATCCGACGTCGTCCATGGAGGCGAAGAGCTTTTCGAAGCCGTCGCGCCGGAATCGAACTCTTGTGGAACTCGCGTCTAGATCGGTTGTTGCGACATCTCTGACCATCGTATATTCGGTGCCGTCGTGAGTGAACACCTGTCCTAGCATCAGTCCCATCACTTCAGTTCTTTCATGTGCCTTGCTTAGCGCATGGTTCCGCATTTTCTCCTCGGCGATCTTGGAAATATAAAGTGGCTTGCAAGCGGGCTCGGGGTTCGGCATCTTCCTTCGGTCTTGACCGATGAGCCATTTGTGCGCCGTGGTACGCTCTATTGGCGGAGGCGGTCGATCTTCGATGACCGGTTGGCGACTTCCGATGATGGTGAGGCCGCTCAACTCGAACGCACCACCTTGGGAAGGGGCGCGGTGACCATCGGCGGCTGGGGCTTCTTCACCGTGTTGAAATACTGCGCGGCAGCGGTGCAGGTCTCCGTGCCGAAGGGGCTCGTGGGATTGGGGTTAAGGAGAAGGTACTCGATCCCTTTGATGAACATCAACAGGGTGGAATTGAAGTTCCAGTCCTCAAGCAGTTTGTTGCAGAGAAATCCGCCATCGTCTGGCATCATGATGTTCGGATGGAAGATCGGGGTTCGCCAGACCACATTCGGTTTCTCGAAGGGGTATTCCTCGCTTATCTCCAGCTTGAAACGGTGGTGATAGCGGCGCTTAATCTCTCCATCAGCTTGCTCGTACCCCGGGATCTGGAGCAGGCTGATCTCCACAGAAATGGGATATTCCACGAAAGCCTGGTCTCCGATGTGGATTGGGTGGCGCAGGCAACGCTGGCAAATAGCCAGCTCGTTCTTCAGTCGTGCCTCCAGGATCTCCCGAGGCAACGGCATCCTCAGCCGCCTTCTGGATCGGGTATTAGCTCCAAATCATCTGAGTGGGTGATGCTCGCCCCGAGCACCGTCTGCTGACCCCGGAGGAGCTTCTTGCCCTTGCGGATCACATACGCTCCGGCGTCCTTCTCCCAATAGCCAGCTGCTCCTTCGATGATTTCCTGGACGGTATTCTCCTCTTCCAGCTCCATATCGACGGTGCTGCCGGTCTCAGCGTTCCTTACTCTAACTCGCACCGACATTCAGTTTCACCGTTTGGGCGAGGGGCACGGGGGCTGAAATAGGGCACTCATCACAGTTAGCCTACTGATAATGACAGAATGATCCATCTGGCTTATGAATTACTTTGTATGAACGGCGCATTCCGGGTCTAGGTCCACTTCGAGGACGTCCGACCGGTTCGCGAGCCCATTGTAATACCAGATGTTCCTGATGCATTCGTCCGATTTTCCACTCAGGACCTTCAGGCCTTCGCGCACCTGCACGGCCGCGATCACGCTCGTGGTGGTGATCTCCGCAGCCATCTTTGGCTCGAAGAACGTCACGTCGGCACCGGTGCAACTGAACCTTTTTTCCATCAGCTTGTAATGTGTGCGATTCATGGCGCACTGCAGACAGGGAGTGGATGGAGGAATAACCACCTGCACCTTCCCCGACGTTCCCATGGTCGCGCCGTCGATATACGGCACTCGGTGGTAATAGGAATGAGAGTTGGAATGCAATCTTGCGGCCACGTTGTCCAGGCATCCGAAGACCACGTCATTCTCCCTGAACCGCTTCGATGGTAGGTCTTGGATTCTTCCTATTGTCGCCTCGAGCTTCGCCACCTCATTGAGTTCCTTGGCGCGATGCGCGATTACTTCCGCCTTGCTCCTGCCTGCTTGAGCATCCTCAGTTCTGAAGAAAATGCATCGATTGAGATTGGAAATCGCGACTTCGTCCATGTCCACGATGGTGATGCTCTTCGCTCCGGAAAGGACCAGGTTCTTGACGACCTCGTTCCCCAGGGCACCGGCGCCGATGACCAAACATCTCGAGCCGATGACCGCCTCCATATCAATCCAGCCAACCCTTCTTGACCGTTCCAAACGGTCGGATTCCTGATGATCTGGGCGAAGGGCAGTCATGATCGGACAGACGGGGGATAGGTTAAAAAGGGCAATGACGCCAGTTCGGAATCGAGAACTGACAGCATCAAATTGTGGTTAGGACCAGTACCAAGAATAAGACATACAGCACTCCACCGAGCATCAGGCCGGACATATGCAGCTCCCGGTGAGTGCTTCGCAAGTAAAGCACGCTCGCCGAGAGCAGCGCCACTCCGATCGATACAGCCTGAAGGAATTGGACATTGTTGTTGATGTCGATATGCCAATCGGTGAGCAGCACGCCTATGGTCACGGGGAAACAGCTTTGGAACACCATCGCCCCGGTGATGTTCCCGATGGCATAGGTGTCCTTGCGGTCCTTGATCCAGATGAAGCTGTTGAACTTCTCCGGAAGCTCGGTCGCGATCGGGGCGACGATGAGGGCCAGTATCAATGGGTTCAAACCTATCGCATCAGCGATTGATTGGATCTGCTGGACGAACATGTTGGCGCCCACGATTATGGCCAGTAGGCCCATCATCACCTGTGCGATTATCAAGTAGGTCGGAGGCTCAGCGGTGTATACCGCCGTTCGGAATGCCTCGCTCACTTCGTCCGGGACGGATTCACCCTTGCCTGGAGAGTTGCGGCCGATCCGGTTCACCACGCGCTGGAAGTGCAGGCATTTCAGATCGCCCTCCTCGCAGGAGCCTTCCTTGCGCTGGATGGTCAACCACATGTAGTACCCATAGATAGGGATGAGCGAAGCTCCTACGACCCACTTTATCCAATGGAACTCCAATGGCACAAAGGCGGCGACCACGGCAAGCGAGTAGCAGATGAGGAAGACGCGAAGGTCGCGACGGATGAGCTTGCCATTGATGTGCAGCGTTCTGGTCTGCCTGCGCTTGGCGAAAAGTAGAACGCTTAGACCGCAAACGAATAGCGCCAGCGTCGCCAGCATGAACGGCGCGCCCAATATCGCCCCGACACCGATCTCATTGCCAGCGTCCCCTCCGATGAACAATATCGCGATCAGGGGGACCAGGGTCTCGGGCATGGCCGTCCCGACCGCAGCCAAGATGCTGCCGACCGCCCCTTCTGACAGCTTGAAGCGCTTCCCCACCCACTCGACACCGTTGGTGAAGAACTCGCATCCGACCAGGATGACGACAAAGCTTAGTAAGAAGAGGACCAGGTCCATTTGAACCAGTAATTGTGCGGTATTATAAAAAAGCAAGCCCCAAATCCTGCTTTGGCAGTTGCGAAAATAATCTGATGGATAGCCTTAATACTGACCACACAATGGGTTCATTATTGCGCAAAAGGAGAGGGGAACATCAGGTTGGTTCATGACGTTCGACTTAGCTGGTCCCGAAGGTTGGATAGCTGGTCAGTTCTCTCCTTAGCATTCCCGATGGCAATCGTTGCCATATTGCTATCATCGTCCGTCATGATCAACTCGGTTGCCTTCGGCCCTTTGTCACCAGGAGAACCAAGCCTCTACGCGGTCGCGCTGCTTGTGGACGATTCGCCCCCATCCATAAGGATATTGACGCCTGAGAGCGGGCAGGTGATCACCAATCTGACGGTACATGTGTCTTGGGAAGTGTACGACCTGGGCTCTGGCATCAACCACACCTTCCTCCGTTTGGATTCTGGCAATTGGCTGAACGTCGATGGGCGAACCAGCTTCGACGCCCATCTGCTTCAAGGTGGGCAGCACAACTTCACGATCGCAGTTCTCGATCTCGCCGGAAACCAGGTCCGCCAGCTAGTCGATTTCATTATCCATATCGCACCGGATGCGCCGCAAAGCGTGAACGCTACCGCGGGTGCGAGCGGGATCGGGATCAGCTGGGCCGCGCCTTTCGATGGCGGTTCGCCCATACTCTCTTACAAGCTATTCAGGGGCTTGGCACCTGGGGAATACGGTTCGACTCCGTTGGCAACACCTTCAGTCGCGGTCTACTTCGATTCAGAGATCGTTAATGGCAGCAAGTATTTCTACGCGGTAAGGGCGAGCAACACCCAAGGCGATGGGCCGGCTTCAACCGAGGTCAATGCCACTTTGGCCACTGGCCCAAGGCCGCCCGATGCCCCGACTGAGTTGACAGCAAAGCTGGGGATGGGCTTTGTTTCGCTATCATGGTCCCCGCCGCCTGATCAAGGTGGGGGCGCCATAGCAGCCTACAAGGTTTATCGGACCAACGTACCCGGCGGCAATCCATCCATTCCCCTCGTCACTCTCAACAACGCGCAGCGATATTTCATCGATGCCAGCCTTGTCTCCGGAGAGTATTATTACAAGGTCAGCGCCGTCAATTTTGCGGAGGGTCCGAGGTCGAACGAATCAAGTGCATTTGTGGACGGCATCCAGCCTGGTTCGCCAGGAACGATTGCTAGCCTGAGCTTGATCGAGCAGAGGAGCGCAATAAGATTGAGCTGGGATGCGCCGCCGGAGGGGGCCTCGCCCATCGTCGGTTATCTCATCTACCGAAGTGCGGCGCCCTACGATCCAGTCTATCTCAACAACACCACGTCGCCCTCGTACGAGGACAGGGATGTCGTCCCTGGGGAAACGCTTCATTACTGGATAGTGGCCGAGAATGGGCAGGGACAAGGACCGTTATCGGCGATGATGACCGGTACCGTTCTGGGTTCCGAGGCAGTCTTCGGCAACGAAACCCTGCTTTTGATTGCCTTGATGGCGCTAGTGGTCGTCATCCTGGCAGTCATTGTCTTGATGAGGAGGCGCAAGTAGGCTGGCTGGTAGCTAGCTTCGTGTCATCAGGAAGCAATGTCCTATTAGCTGGCAGCCGTCAAAAGGTTCATTAGTGCTCAAGCGCTTAGCGCGCAATCGGTAAGGTCATGGAAGGCGGAAACTTCACTGTCACCCCTTGGGAAGTAACTGGGGAGATCGATTACGACCTGCTCATCGAGAAATTCGGGACCAAGCGGATCGACGCCGAGCTGCTTTCCAGGCTTGCGAGCTATGGCCCGCTGCATCCCATGCTCCGCCGAGGGATCGTCTATTCGCAGAGGGACATGGAATGGCTGCTGAACCTTTACGACAAGGGGCAGCAGTTCGCCTTGTACACCGGAAGGGGACCTTCTGGCCACACGCATCTGGGGCACTTGATGCCCTGGATATTCACGAAGTACCTGCAGGACACCTTCCACGCGCCGCTATATTTCCAGATGACCGACGATGAGAAGTTCCTTTTCAAGGACGATCTTAGCCAGGAAGATACATTGCGCAACACCTACGACAACGCTTTGGATGTGATCGCGCTCGGCTTCGATCCCAAGATCACCAAGATCATAGTCGACACGAAATGCATTAAAACCCTCTATCCGCTGGCGCTCAAGGTCGCGAAGAAGGTCACTTTCTCCACGACCAAGGCGGTCTTCGGCTTCGACAACTCCACCAACATCGGGAGCATCTTCTTCACCAGCATCCAGTCGGCGCCGGCCTTCCTACCGAGCGAGCTGGAGAAACACAATGTTCCGGTGCTGATACCCTGCGGCATCGACCAGGACCCCCATTTCCGAGTGACCAGGGATGTGGCTGAGTCGCTCGGCTATTATAAGCCTGCCCTCATCCATAGCAAGATGTTCCCCGGGCTCTCAGGCAGCGACAAGATGTCATCCTCAGTGCCGGAGACGACGATCTTTACGACCGACTCTGCGAAGCAGCTCAAGAAGAAGATCGGCAACGCCTTCACCGGCGGGGCGGTCTCGGCCGAGGAGCAGCGGAAGACCGGAGGCAAGCCAGAGGTGTGCGCGGTCTTCAAGTACCAATTCTATCTCTTCGAATCGGACGACGCCAAGGTCGACAGCTTGGCCGAACGATGCAGGAAGGGCGAGATTCTCTGCGGGGAATGCAAGAAGCTGCTCTCTGACCGACTGATCCTCTTCCTGGAGGAGCACCAGCGCAAGCGAGAGGAAGCGAAGTCCAAGCTGGACGATTTCATGATGAAGGTCGATTGACCGATCGGAAGATTGGAAGTGGCAACTCCGCGGAATGGCACCAGCATAACGCAAATCACAAATAGAATGTAGCGGCTCCCCTCTCCATATGAACGCGGCGCGCATCCTCGATGGCCTGAGCCACCAAGAAAAGAAGGTCCTCCTTGCCCTGCAGGATCTATCTGGGAGCGCCACGCCCGAACAGGTTTTCGAGAGGGGCGGATTCGAACAACCGGTGGAGGTCATGAACGCCTCTTCCTGGCTTCAGTCCAAGAGCCTGATCCGGATCGAGGAACAGGCGACTAAGCTATTTGCTATCAACAATCGGGAGGTTTTGATAGACGGGCTTCCGGAACGGCAGGCGCTCACCGAGATATCCCAGGCAGGCGGAAGGCTTTCGCTGGCAGAACTTGAAGAAATATTGGGCAAGGAGACATCCGGACTGGCGATCGGTTGGCTGAAGCGAAAGGGGTTGGCGACGATCGAGAAGAGCTCGGATGGTCCAACGGTCACGATGACCGATAAAGGCCAATCATTCCTCTATTCCAGCATGAACGACGAGTTCCTCCTCGAGATCCTGGCCGCCAAGGAATTACTGGAGAGCGAGATCCCCGAGGAGCTTCGCCCCTCCATCCCATTACTCAAATCAAGGCAGAACATGATCATCGAGAAGCCACTGGTGCGCAGGAAACTGCATTTGACAGAAGAGGGAAAGGAGGTCCTGGCGCTGGGGATCGAGCTGAAAGAGGAAGTGGCACAACTGACGCCGGAGATGATTCAGTCAGGAAGTTGGAGGAAGACCAATTTCCGCAAGTACGACGTCAACACCTTCGCGCCGGTCAGCTACGCGGCCAAGAAGCACCTTCTCACCAGGGTAGCGGACGAGGTGAGACGCATCTTCGTCCAGATGGGGTTCACCGAGATAGACGGCGAATATGTCCAGCCATCGTTCTGGAACATGGACGCTCTATTCACCCCGCAAGATCACCCAGCCAGGGAAATGCAGGACAGCTTCTATCTCAAGAACCCTGCGAGGATCAGTCTGGACCGGGATATCGAGATCCTCAACCAAGTAAAGAAAGTGCACGAGAACGGCGGGGACTCCGGCTCGCTGGGCTGGCGCTACCATTGGAGCCGCGAAGAAGCGGAGCGGGCATTGTTGCGCACTCATACCACGGTCAACACGATCCGCTATCTCGCAGAGCATAAGGAGCCGCCAGTGAAGGTCTTCTCTCTGAGTCGTGTCTTCAGAAAGGAAGCGATCGACGCCACCCATCTGCCCGAGTTCGCTCAGATCGAAGGCATACTCATGGAGGAGGGCGCGAGCTTCGACATGCTGGTCGGGGTGCTGCGAGAGTTCTATGGCCGCATGGGCTTCGAGGACATCAGGGTAAGGCCCGGCTACTTCCCTTACACCGAGCCATCGCTAGAAGTGGAGGTCCTATGGAATGGGAAATGGCTCGAGCTCGGTGGAGCTGGCATCTTCAGGCCCGAGGTGACCGCCCCCTTCGGGATAAAATATCCGGTGCTCGCCTGGGGTCAGGGATTCGAGCGATTGGCCATGCTGCACTGGAACCTGAAAGATATCAGGGAGCTGTACCAGACGGATATGGATTTCCTGCGGCAGAGCCCGATATTCTGATGGGACGAGGCACAGGTCCGGACTTCTAGGCGACTCCCCAGCCTTTCGGAGGATTGGCCTTCATGTCATACTCTCTGAGCTTCTCCGGATTCCCTATCAATCCATAGGCTTCTGCCATTCCCTGGTACCAGGGTTTCCGGTCCTTCTCCTTGGTGATCGCAAGGCTCTTGCTCAGATAGTGCAGCGCCTCATTGCCGTTCTTAACAAGGAGATAATTCCTGCCTAGCAGGTAGTAGATCCGCTCGATGAGCTCAGGGTCGGAGGACCGCTCTTGCTTCGCAAGCTTCTCCAGAACGCTGATCGATTCATCGTTCAGGCCCATCATCATAAGAGTATGGGCTATCTCGCACTCCAGCGTGGCCGAGTCCAGCTTCAATCCGATCGCTTTGGCCTTCAGCAGGCTGTCCAGCGATTCCTTCAGCTGGTCAATCTTGCGCAGCCCTCTGCCCCGTATCATCAGACCGATCATCCTTTCCGAGGCATCGGTGGAAGACTCCATTTCCGAGCAGACCCTGAAGCAGTTGTCCAGGTCACCCATTAACAAACAGGCTTCTGCCTGAGCCCTTCTGACCTTGCCGCGATAGTGCTCCGAAGGCGAGCGGATAGATAGCAAAGCCTCCAGCAACCCCTGGTCCATGGATGCAAGGACTGACGTTTCCTGAGTGGCGATAAGCATCTCTGCCTCTTTAATGCGGATTGCATGAACGAGGTGATAGAGCCTTTCACCGTAATCGTTTTCTTTCAGCCAGTAATCTGCTGCTAGGCTATGGCATTCCTTCACGTCCGTGGACGGCGCCAATTTCAGAATTGAACGTCTCAGTTCGACAGGAATATCGACCATGCCAAAACGGTCCACGGGAAGAAGGCTGGTGGTAGTCGTCGGCAGAGCGGCCCGTCGGAAAGGCTTGCGGAAGACGCACGCGCCTGTAAGGATCCTTTTAGAATCATCCCCCAGGGTCTGCCATAGATCCTGGGCTTTGCAGCGCCGGATGTCGATGAGCGGACCGATGTCGATGCCTTCGTTCGAAGCATATTGCTTTATCCTCACCGCCTTCTGCTCACCGGTGGGGCTGAGGAAGTAGACTTTGCGCTTCGTCTTGCCCCTTTTGATATGCGCGAGCTTCTCGACCACTTCGCCGGAGCTCCGGAGCTTCTTCAGCTCGATCGCGGCATGCGCCCGAGATATCCGCAAACTAGCTGCGATACCATCTTGGCTGATATCGATCGGAACGTCATAATTGTCGATTAGTTTCTGATACTGGACAAGATGTAGAATGATCCTTTCCCCAACAGTTATCGCGCTTGGCATCGTTATCGAATCTCGACACCCGCCTTATGAACGTAAGGCCGTGGCTATTACATGTGATATTACCTCCGGCATGGTTGCCTAGGTCATCTGATGAACACTCTTGTTCGTTGATGCTTTGAAAGTGCCAGGCTACGCCCTCTTCGTCAATGCGGGAAAAGGAGTTGGAGCCGATCTTCCTAGGCTGTGCTCAAGCCGCACTGCCGTAATGTAAGCAAATGATTAATCCTCTGGCTCCGATTCCCACCTGATGAGGCTCCTGGTCTGCAGCCTTGAGGATAAAGCGAGCATCAATATCCGCGATCGGCTAGTGGAATCGGTGGATTGGAAGGAACGAGGTATCTTCGGCGATCATCCCCTGTTGATCCATGGCAACGATGTCCTAGTCACCATCGAAGAGCGACACCTGTTCGCCGACGATATCGATAAACGAGTCCGGGCTGCGACCGACATGGATATCGAAGTCGTGCTGTTCCTCTCCCGACACAAGGCCGCCTCTGGAATCCCGACACTAACCGTTCACCCGATAGGCAACATCGCCATGAAAGCAGACTTTGGTGGAAAGCCTGGTGTGCTAGTGCCCTCAGCGCCCGATCTCATGACATCCCTTTTGCGGAGCATGCAGGTCCATGCCGAGGGATTGGGGTATCAGACATCATTCGAGGTCACTCACCATGGACCTTCCCTCGGTACTCCAACGCTCTACATCGAGATAGGGAGCTCCGAGGTCCAATGGCCAGATGTCAAGGCTGGACAGGCGCTGGCATGTTCTCTGCTTGAGGTTAATGTCCTCAAGGCGACGAAAGTAATCGGGCTTGGAGGGGGCCATTACGCACCGAGGTTCAGCGAGGTCGCCATGAAGAAGAAAGTTTCCATCGGCCACATGATCTCCAACCATTTTGCAGACCTGGCCAATGATGAGGAACTCGTTCTTGCTATCAAGAAAGCTCTGGAAGCTTCGGACGGTGCGAACCTGGTCTATGTCCATAAGAAATCGATGTCTCGCTCTCGGGCCACTCACGTGAAAGGGCTGGTCAGGCAATTGGGTGCTGACGTCATCGATAGCTCAGGGCTGGAAGATCTATAGTTTCTCACCCCAGCTCCGCGCCGCATACGGGACAGAGCTTCCAATTCGCTTTGACAGGCGATTGGCAGTTGGGGCAAGTAAGGCCCTCATCTTCCTCGATCTCTTCCGGCTCCTTCTCCTCGGCCATCATTTCATCGCGCATCTCTTTGTCCTGAGGCTCCATATCCTGGAATTCCTTGTTCCTCCTAGATTGCCCACGCTTGACAGGCCGGAGCGCAGTCTTGAGATGTTTGCTTCCGGCCGCCGTTACGAACGTTCCCCTCTGCCGCTCCGATTGAACGTAATCCACCGAAAGGACGATCCCCCCCGCCACGGCCAGAACGCACCCGAAAACGGAGAGGAAGATTGCCGGCCCATAGATGGAGCGGTTCAACGACTCAAATATGTACCTTTCCCTCAGCAGCCATATCAGGGCGATGACGATAACAGACGCCATTACGGAGGTGACCAGCACTCCCATAGCAGCGAACCTTCTTAGTTTGGTCCTCTTCTCGTTGGCCAGTGCGATGCCGGAGAGGATGGCGCAGGTCGCCCCGACGATTGGCGCCAGGAGAGCCAGATAATAGACGGTGTCCCACTCCTGGACACCGGTCAGGTCCCAGACGAACAATTGTTTGACCAAAGCGCTAGTGGTGATGTCATAGCTATCAACCCAACTGACCAAGAAGGTCGAGGCTATCATCAATCCCCCTAGGATCGCAAATGCCATACCTGTGAAGATTGCCGGGTGCCGTCTCTTCGGCATCAGTCTCTCGCCGAATTCGCGGTTCATACGCATCGGCGATCTCTTCTTTTGCCTCGGCTCTTTCGCTTCATCCCCATCCCTTCTCATTAATCATCCCTGGCCTATTGACTGTTACCAACTACCGTACCCTTGACCTTTTCGCCCCGGACCGCCGCCTCGAGCTCCTGCATGTTGCGGCCGTCGACGATGTAGATCGGCACGTTCGATCTCATCGCCACCTCCGCCCCCAGTTTGTCGAATACGTCCGAAGGGCCGGCGGAATGATGCCCTTTGTTGACCAGATCCAGCAATTGCTGGTGCGTGAGGCTTGAATACCTTGCGGCGTCGGCATGCTTCTTCGGGTCCGCGGAATAGGCAGCCTCAACCGACGTTGCGTTCACTATTCGCTCTGCCTTCAGCCGCTCGGCTATCATGGCTGAGACCGCATCAGTGGTATGTCCGGGAGCCGTCCCGCCCATGACCACGATTCGGGAGCGCGATGCCGCCGCCTCTGCTTCGTCGATGCTGGTCGGAATACCGGGGAAGCAATCCTCTCCGATCGCGAGCTGCAGCAGCTTCGCGTTCAGCCTGGTCACATCGATCCCCATCTGGTCCTGCTCGTCCCGACTCGCTCCTAGCTCCTTCGCGATCCCGATGTAGTATCGCGATACCTTTCCGCCGCCGCACACGACGATCAATGGCCGGTCCTTGGCCGACCGGCGGATAAGCTCCGCGACCCGTATCAGGAAATGATTGTCCCGATCGTCTGGTATGAGGACTGAGCCTCCTAAGGAAACGACGATGTGAGCCATGTTTACACCAACAGATTAATAACGCCAATCCTTTTAGGTGATAAAAACCTGAGGTCGGCAACATATATGGCAGTGATAGGAGAAAAACTGTCTGAAAGACAGAAGTACGATTTCAAGCGGTCGCTAGAGGAGGTTAGCAACCTCAAGGGCAGGGGCACGGAGCTGATCTCCCTCTACGTCCCCCCGGAGAAGCAGATATCTGATGTAGCCGCATACCTCAGGGGCGAGTATTCCCAATCATCCAACATCAAGTCGCAGGGCACCAGGAAGGCGGTCCAGGGTGCCATCCAATCCATTCTCGCAAGGCTCAAGTATTTCAAGACGCCCCCGCTAAACGGCGTGGTGTTCTTCGTCGGCGAGGTCGCCTCCGTCGGTGATCAGACGAAGATGGTGCAGTACTCACTGGAGCCGCCGGAGCCGATCACGACCTTTCTGTACCGTTGCGATTCGGAGTTCTTCCTTGATCCCCTCAAGGATATGCTCCTAGACAAGAAGACCTTCGGGCTCATAGTCATCGATCGCTCGGAGGCGACGATTGGCATCCTCGGTGGCAAGCGCATCAACATCGTTCGGAACATCCAATCGCAAGTTCCATCGAAGCACCGCATGGGCGGTCAGTCAGCACAGCGTTTCGAGCGCCTCATCGAGATTGCCGCCCATGAGTTCTATAAGAAGGTGGCGGACAACGCCAATGACGCCTTCCTGAAGCTCCCTGACCTGCAAGGGATATTGATCGGCGGACCCGGCGCGACCAAGAACTTCTTCGCCAGCCAGGAATACCTGAACCATGAGCTATTGAAGAAGATCATCGACACCTTCGATACCGGCTATACGGACGAATACGGCCTAAAGGAGCTGGTGGAGCGTGCAAAGGATAAGTTGCTCGATCTCGACCTAATGCGCGAGAAGCGCCTCATTACCCGACTCCTGGAGGAAATACGCAAGACGGACGGCGGGCTTTCATGCTATGGCGAGGACCAGGTAAGGAACGCCCTGGCCATCGGCGCTGTCGATGCATTGCTTTTATCAGAGGGGCTGCGGAAGAAGCGCTATACCATCGAGTGCCCTAGCTGCGGTTGGAAAGAGGTCGTTACTTCCGATGCTCAACCAGAGCCGATGCGCTGCCCCTCTTGTGGTTCTGTAACCGTGATCGGAGAAGGGATTGACCTGGTTGACGACTTCTATGACCTGGCGGACAAGATGGGCACCAAGGTCGAGTTGATCTCCCCCGATTCAGAGGAAGGAGAGATGCTGCTCAAAGCGTTCGGTGGCATAGCCGCAATCTTGCGTTACAAGATGGGGGGATGAGCACGGACCCCTACGAGCCATTCCGCCAAGAGGTCCGTAACATCCTGGGGGAGGCGCTCCGCTCCATGGGGGTAGAGCAGAAAGTGGAGTTCGAGACACCCGATCCGAACATCGCGGACATGGCGTTCCCCTGCTTCCCTCTTGCCAAGGTGCTCCGCAAGGCGCCGAAGGCCATTGCCGACGAGCTGGCGGCGAAGATCGCACCGTCGGCGCTGCTGGAGAGGGTTTGGGCGGAGAACGGCTATCTGAACTTCAAGGTCAACGGGGACCATTTGGTCAAGGACACCCTCGGCGCCATAATCAGCGAGAAGCGGGACTACGGGGCCGGAGAGCCGAAGAGCTGCCGGGTACTGCTAGAGCATACTTCGGTGAATCCGACAGGCCCGATCCACGTTGGAAGAGCTCGCAACCCTTTGATCGGCGATACGCTAGCGCGTTGCCTACGTAAGAACGGATATCCCGTGACGACCGAGTACCTGGTTAACGACGTGGGCAAGCAGGTCGTTCTTCTTACTTGGGGGGTGGAGCACGTCCCATCCTCGGAGGTTAAGCCTGCCTCCGACCGACAGAAGGTCGACCATCAGCTCGTGGGGTACTACCAAAGGGCGAACGAGCTCTTGGAGAGCGATCCGGAGGTCGAGAAGCAAGTGGCGGAGATGCTCCGCGCTTTCGAGAATGGCGATCCGCTCGTCATCGAGAAGGTCAGGGCGACCACCGAGCGCATGCTCGACGGAATAAAGGAGAGCCTCACCCGCATCGGCGTCGTCCTCGACCAGTACACCTGGGAGTCGCAGTTCATTCTGAACGGCGAAGCGAGGCAGGTAGTGGAACGATTGAAGCTGAGCCCCTATGCCCACGAGGAGGAAGGAGCATGGTATCTCGACCTCTCCACCTTTGGCATTCACGGCCGGGAACAGAATTTCTTCTTCACCCGCTCAGACGGGACTACGCTCTACACGACTAGGGACATGGCTTATCACCTTGACAAGTTCAAGCGCTCCGATCTCATGATCAACGTCTTGGGCGAGGACCAGAAGCTTGGACAAGCGCATCTGCTGGCGGCGCTGAAGATCCTCTGCGAGGAGAAGGCTCCGGAGTGTGTCTATTACTCGTTCGTCTCGCTGCCCGAGGGGCGCATGTCCACCCGCAAGAACGTGGTGGTGTACCTCGACGACCTAATCGATGAGGCGGAGGATAGAGCGTTCGAGGAGGTACGGAAGCGGCGGGTGGACCTCAGCGAGGAGAAGATGCGGCAGATCTCGCGGGAGATCGGGCGGGGTGCGATCCGCTTCAACATCGTTCGGGTGCAGGCGGAGAAGCAGCTCACCTTCCGTTGGGAGGAGGCGCTCAACTTCGAGGGCAACTCCGCTCCGTTCGTCCAGTATGCTCACGCTCGCTGTTGTTCCATCCTGAGGAAGGCGGGAGAATTCACCCATTCCTTCGATCCTAGGCTCCTGAACGAGCCATACGAGCGAAGACTTATACGAGTCCTAGCCCAATACCCAGCAACGGTAAGGGACTGTGGAGAGAGAAGGCGGATACACCTGATGCCGGTGTACGCGCACGAGGTCGCTTCCGCCCTCAACCAGTTCTACGCCTATGTGCCTGTACTTAGGTCCGGCGAACATCAGAACGCAAGGCTGACGCTCGTTGAGGCGGCGATGTGGGTGCTCCGCGGTTCGCTGGACTGTCTAGGCCTTGCCGCACCAGAGGAGATGTGAATGGCGCAGATAACGAAGCTTAAGGAAGCTGATAGGGGGCATGTCCGAGCCCTCGAGCTGTTCATCATGAAGGAATACCTCGAGGCGATGCTGAACCGCAAATGGGAGGAACTGAGCCAGGATTTCATCGATCAGCTAGGTGCCACCTCAGATGGGGCGTTCGAGCGGTATCTCGACTCTGGCTTGAGCTACGTGGCCAAGGAGAAAGGCCAGATCGTCGGCTTCGTGTTCGCCCAGATGGTGGAGCATATGAGCAACATCCCCAAAATGGTGTGGATCGAGAGCATCGGCGTGCATCCTTCGCACCAGCGCAAAGGGATCGGCTACCAGCTACTGAAGAAGGCGTGCGAGGAAGGCAAGAAGGCGGGAGCGCAGGCCGTGCAGAGCGCCATCCTCCCCGAGAACGCCAAGTCGATGATGTTGCACAAGAAGCTCGGCTTCTTCCTGGACGCGCGCAAGCTGTCGTTCCTCGACCTAGATAACCTGAAATGATCAGGCCCGGAAGTTGTAACGTTCCAGCTCATATTTCTCCTTCCTCAATCTTTCTATCATCCTATCTTCATAGCCAGTAAGCGCTCCCTTGACGATCTCGACGTCAAAGGTGGAGGAGAATCCATCGACCACCGCTCTCTTGACCCGGTCCATGGATGGGATTGGGTCCAGCTCATTTGCCAACGAGGTCACCGAATCTCTTGTTCTT